>JBBKWR010000001.1:0-7417 GCA_037969055.1 Flavobacteriaceae bacterium
ACAGCGATATCCAATTTACCATTTGGGTCTGTTGCCTGACAATGACGCCCGGTCTTGTCGTGTGACCCGGCCCCAAAGACGGTACCATCATTCTGTGCCACATGAAAATCGATGGTCCATGGCCTCAATGCCGCGGTTAATGTTTTAAGTCCCGCTGTCAATGCTGCCCGATCCTCCCATTTAAAATCTATTGGAAGTATCCGCTCATCTGACTTATTGTATCCCAAGAGATATAAAAGCGTATGGGCCATATCTGCTTGAAATCCTATGTTTGGCCTGTCTACAGCCTCCAATGTATTCAACATTGTTTTCCAACCCTGCATCCCACCCCAGCAAATTTCGCCTTCGGCCGCAAGCGACTCGCCATAATCGGCCGCAACATCGCAGGCTTCCCTAAATGTCTGGGCGATCAATTTGGTATTACCCACCGGGTCAGTGGCCCAACTTTCCGGATTTACCGAGGAATCAATGCGAATCACGCCATGCGGGCGCACCCCCAATTCCCTCAATCTTTGGCCGATTATACATGACTTTCGTACTTGGGTCACAAATTGTTTGCGTTCCTGCTTGGAGCCCATTGCAGAACCCCCACCTGTTCCAGCCCAAATAGGTGCCACCAAGCTTCCTATCTCAAGATTCTTGGATGTTGCCTTGTCCGCCATTCTTTTTATGCCATCATCCTTGGCGTCAATATTCATATGGGGGTCGGCTAGAAAAAGATCAAATCCATCAAACTTTGCCCCATTGACTTCGGCTTTGGCCGTAAGTTCGATCATGGTATCGATTGAAATGGGGGGTTCTGAATCTGGACCTTTTCCGACAACCCCAGGCCAAGAGGCGTTGTGCAGTTTTGGAAAATTGTTTTGTTGCATAAAAATTAAATTATGATATCCATGCTAAGGTGCCACCCTTTTGTCTAAAATGTAAGTTGGCATTAAGATGAATAAGTTTAAACCCTTCTTAAACCTTCTAATTTAACCAAAAAAATGGTTTCCCAAAAAATTAAGATCGCCTAATACAAATAAGGGGTTTTTTGATAATTATATCCTACATCTCCAAAATAATTATGATATTAGATAAAAAGGGATTAAATTAATTCGCTAATTACCGATCATCTTTATAAATCAACCTAACAATTCTCAAAACCAAGTAATTTATGGAAAATCCCACTGTTACTCTTTCTCCTAATGCCAACAGGCTTTTTTACGGAAGCTGTTTTGCATTGATCACAACTGCATTCTCATTTAGCATTCGGGCTGGAATCCTACCCCAATTGGGCGAGGAGCTTAGCTTAAATGCCGAACAATTAGGCTTTATCAACTCCATGTGGTTTTTAGGCTTCCCCATCTCAATGGTCATCGGAGGCATGATCTATCACAAAGTTGGGGGGAAGGCCATTATGCAATTTGCCTTTTTTGCCCACGCCATAGGAATCATTATGACCATTTATTCAGGGAGTTATGTTGGATTATTGATATCAACACTACTCATCGGTCTGGGTAACGGCTGTACCGAGGCGGCGTGTAACCCTATGATCGCGGATGCCTACGAAGGCAACCGGATGAGTAAAATGCTGAATCGGTTCCACATGTGGTTTCCTGGCGGAATCGTCATTGGGAGCCTCGTTTCCAAATTTATGACCGATGCGGGATTGGGATGGGAGACCCAGATTTGGGTAATCATGATACCCACATTGATTTATGCCTATTTATTTTTTGGACAAGCTTGGCCAAAGGCGAAGGTGGAAGCGGCCGCTTCCTTGCTGAGCAACTTTAAGGCCATGATTTCTCCCTTGTTCATTTTTATGATCGCTTGTATGGCTTTGACGGCTATCACTGAATTCGGACCCCAACAATGGGTAGGTTTGATATTGGCAAAAAGTGGGGCCCAGCCCATGATTATTTTAGCCTTGGTTACTGGCCTGATGGCCGTTGCCAGATATTTTGGGGGTGAGATGGTCCACAAGTTCGATCAAACAGGGGTGCTCCTCGGCTCTGCCATATTGGCGACGATCGGCGTATACCTCTTTAGTACGCAAACCGGCGCTATGGCCTATGTGGCTGCCATCTTTTTCGCCATGGGCATCGCCTATTTTTGGCCCAATATGATTGGCTTTGTGGCCGCCAAAATACCTAAGAGTGGGGCTTTGGGCATGTCAATTATTGGTGCTGTGGGGATGTTTTCCACTTCAATTTTCCAGCCTATAATTGGTAGTTGGATCGATAACGATAAGGCGGATGCTGCGGCGGCTGGACTAACAGGTGACGAATTGGATCTGGTCGCGGGCCAGGCTACTTTGGGCACGATGGTTACATTCCCGGCTATCCTGATCGTATTGTTCACCATACTTTGGTTTTGGGTAAAGAATAGAAAAAAAAATAATGATGCCGTGGCAGCCAGTGGAAAACCTGCGACGGAACTTTAAAAAATAAATCAATTCTTACATGAAGATTGGAATGAATATGCTTCTCTGGACCAACCATGTCACGGAGAAGCATTATCATATTATAGATGCACTAAAACAAACGGGCTACGACGGCATCGAATTGTTTTTGGGGGAAGGGGATGTAAAACACTACTCCAAATTGGGCAACCATTTCTCAAACCTTGGGATGGGCGTTACCGCGGTAGCCAGCTTGGCCCCAGAAGAAAATATCGTGAGTCCGGACGTGACCATACGTCAGAAAGGATTGGATAAACTAAAGTGGTCGATAGATATGGGCGCTGCGGCCAATATGGAGGTCATTTGCGGTCCATTTCATTCCAGTTTTGCCTATTTTACCAGACAACCTCCGACAACCGAAGAACGTAAACGCAGTGTTGAAATATTGCAAAAAGCGGCTGAATATGCCTCGCAAGCGAACATTATTTTGGCCCCGGAGGCATTAAACCGTTTTGAGTGCTACCTCTACAATACAATGGCCGATCTTCGGACCCTGGTAGAACAAGTTTCACATCCCAGTTTGGGCGCCATGTACGACACGCACCACGCCCATATTGAAGAGAAAAGTCAGTCTGATGCGATAAAAACAATTGCACCCTTTTTAAAACACGTCCATATTAGTGAGAACGATCGGGGTACGCCGGGAAGCGGACAAGTAAATTGGACGGCAGTTTTCAAGACACTTAATGCCATTAATTATGACGGATGGTTGACCATCGAGGCTTTTAGCACGATTATTCCAGAGTTTGCCAATGCCATTAACGTATGGCGAGACTATTCACCCTCCAATGAAATATATAGTAAAGGGTACACCTTTATTAAAGAGGGTATTGGGATTAGGAATTAGAACAAAGTACGAAATACGAAGTTCGAAATACGAAGGACTTTAGACTTTAAGCGTTAGACTTAGGACATGATAAGAAATACGAAGTTTGAGGTACGAAGGCCTTTAGTCTTTTGACCTAGGACTTTAGACCTAGGACAGAATAATGATCCATCCTACCTAAAAGCTGTCGTGGGTAGAGCATTAAATTTCAACATCATAATTAAACCATGAAAATTATATATTACTTCTGTGTTTTTTGCCTGTTAATGGCTTGTGGTCAAAAAGTTGAAAAATCACAACCTGATACGGTTAATGAAGTGCCCCAGCAATGGCTAACTTTTGACGGAAAAGATAAAAATGCCAAACATATTGTATTGGTTTCTGGGGACGAAGAATACCGCTCGGAGGAGGCTCTGCCGCAGCTGGCCAAAATTTTATCCAAGCACCATGGCTTCAAATGTACCGTCTTGTTTGCACAAAACCCTGAAAGGCCGGGAATAGTGGATGCCAATTATGTTAATAACATTCCAGGGCTGGAAGCGCTGCAGTCGGCCGATCTGATGGTCATTTTTACGAGGTTCCGTGCCCTTCCAGATGATCAAATGCGATATATCGATGATTATTTGAAATCGGGAAAACCAGTTGTGGGTATACGCACCGCTACCCATGCCTTTAATTTTGAGGGGGATTCCCTGACCCATTTCAACCACTACAGCAACAATTATTCAGGGGATATAAAGGAATGGACCGATGGTTTCGGCAGATTGGTACTAGGGGAAAAATGGATTTCCCATCACGGGCACCACAAACATCAAAGTACCAAGGGCATCATTGCCAAGGACGCTGAATCGCACCCATTAGCGAACGGCATCATGGCTGGGGATATATGGGGTGCTACCGATGTCTACGGGGTTCGCCTACCCTTACCTGGCGATAGCCGACCTATTATAATGGGGCAGGTGATCAATCGAAAGGCCGAGTTCGAGCAAGGGGACCTATTTTATGGGATGCGGCAGACCGATAATGAAATCGCGGATAAAAATGAGGATGGGGAAGCATTAAATAATCCTATGATGCCCATTGCCTGGACGAAGACCTACCAATTGCCATACGGTGAAAAAGGTACCGCTTTTACCTCCACGCTTGGCGCTTCAAGCGACCTTATGAACGAAGGGGTGCGTAGACTTTTGGTTAATGGTATCTTTTGGTCTATGGGGTTGGAAGTACCCTTAAAGACGGATGTGACCTTAGTCGGGACATACCACCCGACGGCCTTTGAATTTAGAGAGGACAACTATTGGATCCAAAAAAACATGAAAATCAGTGATTTGGACTGATTTCCAGATGCCGCAAGGCCCTAAACAATAATCCCTTAAAAATAAATCCTTCGTGAAGGCCTAAATGGGTGTCCGTAATTAAAACTGATAACTCAAGCTAAGCAAAGTACCTCTTGGCAAAACAGGTACCACCACAAAGCTGGCATCTGGATTGGCCTGAATAAATTCTGCAGTAGTACCATTCGCGCTTGCCCCAAAACTATTGACCCCAAAGAAATTGGCCAAACCTTTTGAATTAAAGAGATTGGTCACACGTACGTTTGCAGACCAATGTTGGTCGATCGCATAACCGAACCCAGCATTAAAAATGCCATACGCTTGCAGTTGAAAGGCATTGCCAACATTGCCTTCCCTTTTCCCCATATATTGCCACCGTATAAAGGTATTGAATTTGTTCTTTTCGTAGGCTGCTCCAAGATTGAACATCAAATTTGGATTGAAGGGAAGTACGTTTCCCGAAAAGTCAACTGTCGTATCATCCGCGGTATCCACTGAACCAGCCGCATCATAGACTGTCCATTTGGTCGCTTTGGGATCCTGAAGTGTGCCATTAAAACTTAGGGTAAGGTTGGAAATCGGGGTATAAGCGCTCTCCCACTCCAGCCCAATTGTCCTCGAATTGTTGAACTGCAATGGGGTATAAAAAATACTTCCGGTATCTGGATCAAATTCAAAATTGGTCGTCCCGATATCTTTGAGTTGGCTCCAAAAAGCGGTGGCTGTAAAGGAGGAACTTTGTTGGCTCCATTTCAAACCAATTTCCGCCTGTTGTATTTTTTGGACCACCCCTTTTTGATTAATGGGCACATTGGAGAAATTATTGAAATAATAATTGAGTTCAGGGGCCTTGTTGCCCGATGAATAACGGACAAATACCGCTGCGGCATCGAGGAACTGATAATTAAGCCCAGTCGAATAAGACAGATAATTATAATCGAAATCGAAGTTGTCCTGCGCTCCTGTAGGGGTAATAACACCACTATCGTAAGCGGTGTTTGGATCGCCATCTACCCCACCATCCAAACCTGCAGGTGCAAAGCGATCTTTGCTCCCGTTGTGGTTGATCGTTTCATAACGCAGGCCCAATTCTAGGTGCAGCTTGTCCTCAATTTTCCATCGGTCGTTGGCGAAGGCGGCATATTGTTTTACCTTGGCCCGGGAGTTCACGAAGAACAGACCCCCATAATTACTTACCCCGTTCGTATCTGATAACGCAATCACCGGCTCATTAGGGTTCTCTAGAGTCACACGGAGCATTCGAGGACTGGGTTCATAGGTAACATAGGCAAAACTGCCTTGGGTGTAGAGCGATGTGTTGGAAAAACCTGTGGCAAGACCCATGGATAGGTCGTGACGTTCCCATTGCTTTCGCAAGGTCAATTGATCCATCCATTCATCGGCCTGGTTGTCTTTAAACCATGCAGAGGTACCCATAATGGCATCATTGGGCAGTGTACCCCCGCCCAAGTATTGTATTGGAGCTCCTGCCAAGATACCACTGTTATCCAAACGCGCAATTTCACTACCAGATCTGGCATCCCTAAAAACGACTTGGCCAATAGGAAAATCGGCTCCACTGATAAAATAGGCCAAGGGATCGTTCAAAGAAACGAATGCATTGCTAATAGAGGTCTGCCAATTGGCATTTTTATGCGAGTATTTTATGTTATATCGGATTGACCAGTTCTGGCCAAGATCTTGTAAAAAATCGAGCCCTAAAGCCAAATCTTGCGCATGCACCCCCCTAGAGGGATCGAAACTGTTCGTACGCCCGGAAGCTAACGAACGGCCATCCGGAATAGCGGCGTTAAAAGCCGGCATCAAGAGCGAGGTGGTCCCAAAATCCTGCCCAAATGCAGCACGGGGATTGTCCCAATCGGTAGCTGCCACCCCTGTCCATCGATTGGTAAAATCGTCCAATACCTTTCCATATAATTTGAAATAGCCCCTTCTATTTTTCTTGATAACATTAAATTTAAACTGCCCGCCTTTGCTAAAAGTGAAGTCGGTATTTCTGGCACCCTCGTCACGACGGTAATGTCCTCCAACATTGAAGAACCAATCATTGCCCAAAGCGCCGCCCAATGTGCCATCGACCCTAAACAATGGGTTGCTTTCCCCTTGCAATCCGCCTTGTAACCGTATTTCCCCTCCGAATGTATCCCGAGGACCTTGGGAAATAAAATTGTAAATTCCCCCCGGTGCGTTAAGTGCGGTAATCGCAGCACTGCCCCCCCTAATGCCCTCAATTTTTTGGGTTGTAAGGTCGATTCTATGAAATAGATCCGGACCGTAATAGGAATGTTGCACAAGACTTACCGGCAACCCGTCTTCTTGCAGCGAAACATAGTACCAACCCGTATCGTCCTCAGCTGAGGCAGATATTCCTCGGGAATAAACTTTGGTGAAAACTTCTCCTACCGAAGGATCGGTAAAGGTACCCGGAATGGCCTGAAGCGCATCGGCGGTCCCCCTTGGTAATATTTGCCTTATCGCCTTGGAATTTAGCGTTGTAACGGACGTGGAAGAAGTTAGCTGGGTACGCGGTTCAAAGTTTCCCGTAACCACGACATTTTCTAAATTTAATGGGTCATCTTCCAAACTTAAGGAAAGGGAAATATCCACAGATCCCACCTCCAAGGCTTGTCGTAGCGTCTTGACCCCTACCGTGCTAATGGAGATTTCATAGCTTCCCGATTCAACTGCGGAAAATTGAAAGGCCCCTTGCAAATCGGTAATTGTAAACCGGCCAGTGGGATCTAAGGTTACATTGGCTCCAGATAAGGGACCCCCCTGCTCGTCAATGACTGT
>JBBKWR010000002.1:0-4861 GCA_037969055.1 Flavobacteriaceae bacterium
CTGCCCATTGTCCTCAATGAGAAATCGGTTTTGCTGACCGGGTTTAATGGCAACAGCACTATGGTTGGTCTGGACCCCGCCACGGAAGACACCCAATTATATACTTTGGGATTTTCAATGGGACTCAACCAAACCTATTCCGATACCTGGTCTGCTACGTATATGGTGGTACCAAAAATTTCCTCTGATTTGAGCCATGCTTTTTCCAAAGGATTCCAATTGGGACTACTCACCTTGATCAGTAAGGTAAACTCGCCACAGCTCAAGTATAGTTTTGGGGTGTTTGCCAACACAGAAGAATACGGACTTTTGGTGGTGCCCCTGTTGGGCTTTTATTATAAAAGTTCCAGCGAACGGTTGCAGGCCAATGTACTGTTGCCCGTGGCGGTAGACTTAAATTACCTCGTGGGCACAAAGACCAGGATCGGGATAAATTTCGACGGATTGGGTTCTACTTATACTATTGACAATCAAATGTATAGATCTAGTTATGTGCAAAAGTCCTCGAACGAACTATTTGCCTATATCAGCCGTCCGTTAAGCAAGTCGATCTTTGTATATTTCAGGACGGGCTATGCTTTTTTTAGAAACTATAAAGTTTTTGATGCCGATGAAAAAGTGGATTTCTCCATTGCCTCCATTTATTTTGGGGACGATAGGACCCAGTTGAACGCTCCCTTTAAAGATGGCTTAATTTTTAAGATCGACTTGGTCTACAGGTTCTTGTTAGCGCAAAGGTCCAAATAGCGGGAAACTGCAATTCCTATTGCCGGACATTGTTATAGGTGCCCATCAATTTATCCCATACCGTAAAATAGAGTCCGTAGTTGCCATGCCCCTTACGATGGTGGTAATCGTGGTCTTCCGTCGTGTTCTGCACCGATGCCCAGGAGAGGCCCCTTACCCGAAAGCCCAAATGTATAAAGGCACTATATAGCGTCATAAAGGTGATAAAACTAATTAAGGCCAAGGGATGGTAGGGTATGCAAAAGATAATAATCGGAATAATGCCCAAGCTCAATATCGTTTCCAAAGGATGAAGGGCAAAGGCCGCCCAAGGGGTCGGGTTGTGAAAGCCGTGGTGTACCCGGTGCACATAGGGAAATACCCATCTGTGGTGCATCAGCCGATGCGTCCAGTAAAAATAGGTGTCGTGCGCTATTACCATTAAGCAAATGCTCAAACCAAAATACAGCCTGCCATAAGTATCGATTTCCGTATATCTCAAGGTAATTCCTGCCCGGTTCCAAATCATAAACAACCATACGGCGCTGCCAAAGATGGCAAACGTAAGCAGCGAGTACCCAATCTCCTTCCTGACCTGGGCCTGCTGCGGCCATCTTTTTTGGATTTTATATTTGATGAACCGTGTTTTCCAAAGCCAATAGAAGGCCGTATACAAAAGGCCGGCAATCAATGCAAAGCGAAGGATAAAAAAGAGCGTTGCGTACACTATGGCCTCGATGGCCGTTACATCCTGAAAATACATAGCTATGTGGTATTAGTGTTATATGAGGGACAACCGCCCATGGCCATGGCTCCCAAATTTTCTCCAAAATCGGCATCCAATAGGCTCCCCATTTTGGTCTGACAAAACGGACAAGGATTGATATCACCGTCGGTATCTACATACAGGCCCTTTACCCCTGCGCTAAAGCAACCCAGTCTCCTTTGGTATTGGCCATGATAAGTGATTATTGGAAAACTGGCATAAGCGCTATCAAAATTCATTTGCATAAAAAAATCCTCAAGCAGGGTCAGCTGTTCCGGCCTCAGGGTTACATCTTTATCCTTATAATGGCCCACCGCTTTGGGTTCTAGGAACTGGACAAAGGAAACGCCCCATTTTTTGGCCAGCTCCATATAGGCCATCAGGTTTTCCTTGGAAAGAAATTCCTTGGTCGCACAGAGGCTTAGGGCCACGACAAGTTCATGAGCCTTTGCCTGTTTCACGGCTTCCTCCACCCAATAAAAGGCATCCTTGAACCCTCGAAAGACATTGTGCTTTTCAGGAATAAAGTGGTCCAAGCTCACGATTACCCCAGTGAGGCCTGCAATTTTAAGGGCATGGGCGTTTTCCCGCGTAAGCTTGAAACCCGAGGTGACCACCCAAAAATCTGTGGTTTTTGCTGCGCCCTTAAGTACCTGCACCAGCCAATCGACCTTTAACAGCGGCTCCCCTCCCGAAAATTGGATCTGGCTTACCCCTGCTGTTTGAACCTTTTTAACCATCAGGCTTAATTTTTCCTGGGTCAGCACATCCTTTTTGTTCAAATGTTCCCATTCGAAACAATGTTCACATTGCAGGGAACATTTTTTGGTGACGGCCATAAATACCGTATTAAATCGGTTCACCTTACCCATGACGCGCTTAAAATCGTTCAGTTGGGACCGCATGAAAGTGGCGTACCCCCCACTCTTCCAACCCGGGGTATAGAGGCCCATGTAGTACCGTCCCCCGGCATAGGCCATTTTTTGTAGGCGGTGGTTCCCTAAAAATTGTCTTCGCAACCCGGTAAGGTGTTTTAAGGCCCTTAGCCAATCCAAAGGGTTTTGATAAGAGGTTAGGGCAATGCCAAGCAATCCAAGCCGCATATGAAAATGGATGCTCCGCATTTCGAACCCAGAAATCAGACGTTGCCCTATTCTACTGGTAACCTCCCCCTGGGTGTGCGTCAGTCGCTTGTTATCGATTAATAACGCAGTTTCGACGGAATTGTTCATAATGCATTATTTACTGGTTCCCCAAGGGCCATGATGGCTTTGTAGGCATTCTCGGAATATCGGGTAAAGGTGTCGGCTTCCCTAAAAGACTTCAATCTGGTAAAATTTGGGATGCCCTCATAATTCCGGATATAGGTGTAATACCCTTTATTTACCAAGAACACTGATCGTTCCAGTTCAGGATTTTCCTTAGGGGCCATGAAATCCACTATGACTTCGTTGCCGATTTCTGCTTGGGTGAAATATGCGCCATCCGCTTTTTGCAAAAGTGAAGTGAGATCATTATTGTTCTCGTCTATCGCCAAATCTGGCGCGATCTTTGTCAATTGCAAGGGTCCGTTCTCGGAAAAATCCAGGCTCGCATAATCGAGGTCCCAGAACATGAATCCGCTTTCCAATCGTACCACTACTTTATCACCACTGATCTTGCCCAAGTCGATCGGCACCACGATATCCCTGGTGGCCAAGGGCCCTACGGTATTGATCTGTTCTACCAGTTCCCAACCCTGGTCCATTTTAAGGTAAACTGAAAGGGGAATGTGCTGCTCTTTGAGCCATTGTTCGCTTTTGGCAGCGGGAATCGATTGTTGGTCTTTTTGGAACTGTGGATAATAGGCCCCGAATTGGGCGTTAAATTTTCCAAAAACATAGTCCAACCACATCGAATTCTTCGCGGATAACAACAATTTGGCATGATTTTGCCCAAGTGGAACATCAAATTCAATGTCTACCTGCCTTGTACTGGTGGTGCTGGGGAGGTCTTCACCAAAACTGTGGAATATGTCATCTTTGTACTGAAGCGCTGCAAGCACATTGTGATGATCCCCATCTGTGGCCCTTATGGGCAGGGTTTCCTCGGCAGTGCTATGCAATTTGCCGTGTTTGTCCAGAAACACTTGGGTACCTTTCGCATGCTCCACCACCCAAAGCTCTAAGAAATCGGTATTTTGAACTTCCATAAGTTCATTGGTGACCTTAATTTCATAGCGATCGTCCACAGGATTAAAGTCTGGAAGCGGGAGGTAATCGAAACGCTGCATGTTCGACGTGAGGATGCCGGGGTACAGCTCTCCTTTAAAAACATAGGAATCCCCATCTTTTATATAGACAAACGGACAAGAACTTTTTGTAGCTGCCCAAATAAGTACCCCAACAAAAAGAACGCCTACGGTAGTTCCTACCACATTTATGATGGCACGCCCGGTGTTCTTATCATTGATGGTAATACCTTTGATGTCCTTAAATGGAATAATAATCATAGCTCCAGCCTCAGGGCGGTGCGCAAAATCTACAATAAAATGGACCTCGTTGAGCGGTTCTTGGTTCCTTTTGATCATGTAGGTTTTATTCTTTTCCCTTATTTTGTCGGACATATGGGCCTCGCCCAAGAACTGAATGGTGCCGGTTAGGGTCTGGTCGTCCTCATTGATGGTCATGTCTTCCAAGTGCCATAATTGATTGATAATGGCAAATTTGTTTGCGGCGTTAAATGCCTCAATCTGTGGCGCCATATTTTGAAGGGTTACAGGGACCTCCTTGACCTTATAGTAGGTACATCCGGTGGTGAGGTGCAGTAGGGCTAAGGCCAGGAAACGCGAAAAGTTCCTGGTTATTCGCTTGTTATGGGTAAAAAAATGCAAGGGACTCCAATGGTGTTGGCTGAGCGTTTTCATAATAGATACGATTAAGGTTTTAGTAAACCTAATTTCGTTCAATACCAAAAAACATCTGTCCTGATAATTCCATTTTGGATAAATTAGGACAAAAAGGCGGCTTTTTTTTGGAGGGGTTTCCCGTTAAGCACTTGGTGTGCAGCGTATTCGTATGAGCATTTCAGATGTATTAATAGAAAAGGGCCGCTCTTGTTTTCCAAAAAGCGACCCTCATTTCTAAATAATACTGATTAAAACGGCAGATGTGTACTACATACCTACTGTTGAAACAACCCTTGCCCCTCTATCCATGGCGCACCTGCCGCCTTTAGTTCCTGCTCCAGGCCAGGCAAGCTGTCGGACACTAAGTTATTTAATTTGGCTTTGATACTTTTTAATTGTGCCTGTGCCACGTCTATGGCAGCCTTGTGGTTGGGTGTCGGGCCGTAGGTACTGGAGGCCAAGGCGAGCATGCCGATATAGCC
>JBBKWR010000003.1:0-17568 GCA_037969055.1 Flavobacteriaceae bacterium
TTGGCCCTTGCGTTCGCAGGGATAGCCATTAAAATATGGTCTAAAAAAGACGGAAAGTTCGCCGGCACCTGTGCCAGTCAAAGTCCCTTCTTAAATACAAACGGCGAAGCATGCGGGATGTGTGGCAAACTACCTGATGAACAGGAGTGCAGAAAGGATGCCGCCCTTCAGTAATACCCGTAATTAATTTCTATTGGACAAACAGGAAGATACACTTGAAGCCACCATCAGAAGGGCAAAACAAGGCAATCAAATTGCCTTTAGCACTTTATTGGACAGCTTTTGGAACGAGGTCTACGGTTTTCAACTGAAACGCACCCAAAATGAAAATGATGCCGAGGACATTACAATACAGACCTTCTCCAGGGCTTTTGACAAAATCAATTTGTATGACGACTCGTACGAATTCAACACTTGGCTTATAACGATTTCAAAAAACATTCACATAGATCTCATTAGAAAACGCAAAAGGGAAGTCATGGAGACCGATGGTAATAATGAAGCCATTACCAAGGTCTTGGATGATGCCCCAAGCGCCGAGGATCAACTGATCACGGAACAAAACTTGGCGACCCTGCTCCAATACATCAAAAAGCTAAAACCGCACTATCAAGAAGTGATAAACCTTAGGTATTTCAATGAGCTCAGCTATGCCGACATCGCCAATGAACTCAAGGAACCCATAAATAACGTTAAGGTTAAACTCCTCCGGGCAAAAAAATTGCTGGCGGAAGTCATTACCAACAGGAATTAAAGTCTTTGGTCACCAATAATAATTTCCAGTAGCTGCTTGGAACCATTGTACAATCGGTGCTTTGCCCCCAAAATAGAACCGTCAGATCATTAAAGTTACCGTACACCACCTCTTAAGGTCAAATTTGGCCAGATGCCGAAGTCGATTCCGCAATTGTGGCAAAGCGATCGACGGTACTCCAATTTGTTCGTATATTTGTTCAAAATTTCGCAATGAGCATCGATACTGCGGCAAGTGTAAACCCACCGATCGGCAAGCCCAAATGGCTTAGGGTAAAACTACCGACTGGAAAAAAATATACCCAATTACGTGGACTTGTCGAAAAATACGACCTACATACCATTTGCACTTCGGGTAGCTGCCCAAACATGGGCGAATGCTGGGGTGAAGGTACCGCTACCTTTATGATTTTGGGAAATATCTGTACCCGTTCCTGCGGCTTTTGTGGCGTAAAGACTGGAAGGCCAGAGCAAGTCGATTGGGCCGAGCCTGAAAAGGTGGCACGTTCGATCAAAATAATGGGCATAAAACATGCAGTGGTCACCTCTGTGGATAGGGACGATCTAAAAGATATGGGATCTATTATCTGGGCAGAGACCGTTAAGGCCATCAGAAGGATGAACCCCGAAACCACACTTGAAACCTTGATTCCTGATTTTCAAGGTATCGAAAGACATCTTGATCGAATTATCGCGGTAAGACCGGAAGTCGTTTCGCACAACGTGGAGACGGTAAAAAGACTCACACGGGAAGTTCGGATCCAAGCCAAATATGAACGAAGTTTAGAGGTACTACGCTACTTGCGTGCCAATGGCGTCAACCGGACCAAATCTGGCATTATGTTGGGTTTAGGGGAATTGGAGGAGGAGGTTATCCAAACAATGAACGACCTAAGGGCAGCCAATGTCGATGTGGTAACTATTGGCCAGTACTTGCAGCCCTCTAAAAAGCACTTACCGGTAAAAGAGTTCATAGTCCCTGAGCAATTCAAAAAATACGAGGAAATTGGCCTTAAAATGGGTTTTAGACATGTAGAAAGCGGGGCCTTGGTACGGTCTTCCTACAAGGCCCATAAACATATACATTAAAGAAGCAAAGACCGCCCAAAAGGTATATCGGACCCTAAGTATTAATCCCTAGTCCTTAAACCCTAGACTTTCGACCTTAGACTTTCGACCTTAGACCTTAGACTTTCGACCTTAGACTTTCGACCAATCGCTAACTTCCATAAAAATTCCAAAATTGAAACAGATTAACATAGGTATCAACGGTTTCGGCAGAATCGGGCGAACCCTGTGCAGGCTATTGGAAAATCATGCCCACTTGAGGGTGGTGGCCATAAATGACCTCTCTGACACCAGAACCTTGGCACATCTGCTCAAATACGACAGCATCCACGGCGTTTTTGACGGCCAGATAGGTCATGATCACGAGCATATTATTGTTGATGGGCGTAAAATTGTGCTGCTAAATGGGGACCATCCGACCAAAATCGATTGGTCGGACCATGGCGTGGACATCGTAGTCGAGGCCACAGGGAAGTTCAAAAACAGGGAAGATCTGGACGGACATCTCCGCAATGGGGCAAAAAAAGTTATCCTCACGGTTCCGCCCAGCGATGATAGCATAAAAATGGTCGTTATAGGTGTAAACGAAGCGATAATTACCGAAGATGACCACATTATCTCCAATGCTTCCTGCACGACGAATAATGCGGCTCCCATGATAAAGGTTATCAATGATCTTTGCGGGGTCGAACAAGCCTATATTACAACCATTCATTCCTATACTTCAGACCAGAGCTTACACGATAGGCCCCATAGCGACTTGAGAAGGGCAAGGGCCGCCGGGCAATCCATTGTTCCCACTACGACCGGGGCGGCCAAGGCCTTGACCAAGATCTTTCCGGGACTATCTGGGGTAATTGGCGGATGTGGCATTCGCGTGCCGGTACCCAACGGTTCCCTGACCGACATTACGTTTAATGTAAAAAGAGCGGTAACCATAGCAGAAATAAACAATACTTTTGAAAGAATTTCGAACAACGAACTGAAAAACATACTTTTATACACAGAAGACCCCATAGTTTCTATTGATATCAACAATAGTTCCCATTCTTGTACGTTTGATTCTCAGATGACCTCCGTTATTGGAAAGATGGTTAAAATAATCGGTTGGTACGACAACGAAACCGGATATAGCAGTAGGATTATTGATCTGATTAAACTAATTAGGGATAAAAAATTTGTTTGAGAACTGAATTATCACATATCAATCGATTTTTGAGAGGCTTTCTTTTGGCCTTTATGTTGTCATTTCCGGCCCTCAATGCGCAAGATACGGCGCTGAGCGTTGAGGAATATTTTAACAAAGCTAGGACCCTTAGTAACGAGAACCAAATGGAGCCTGCCTTGGAAGCCATTGACAAAGCCTCAAAAATTGCCGAAAAAAATGAGGATGTAAAAGCGAGCATTGATAGCTATCATAAGTTCGCCATGTATTATTTAAAGACGGGTAGCGTAGACAAACCCTTATTCTATCTGGATCGCACCCAACTGTTATTAAAAGACCTGGAATACCCTTACGGCAACGCCATCAATAAGTATATATGGGCCCTGATAAAATACCGGGAAGGCAACCACTATCAAGCTATTTTTGACTTGGAGGAGGCCAAGCAACTGAGCAATGATCGTAATTTTTACAATAATATTCTTTTGACCGAGGCAAACATTTATTTTGACTTAGGTCCTGAAAAATTTGATAAGGCCTTTAAGAATTTTAATTCCCTGATCATCAATACCGATCCTTACGAGCCTCACTACCTTGCCGCCCAAGCCAGCCTAGGATTGGCCAAGCTTAATTTTGCTTCTGAAAATTATGAGGAAAGTGCTTTGAATGGTGAAAAAGCATTGGAATTAGCCCGTCAAAAGCAATTTTTTGGGGAAATATTGGAATCCAATGAGATCTTATCCTCCATTTATGAAAAAATGGGACGATATGATCTTGCCCTGCGTTACAACAAGAACTTATTAAAAATACGGGATTCACTATTCACGATCGAAAAGTTGAAAACGGAGGTCAAGGTTTCGAACAAGATCCACATCGATAACATGAACGATGCGATCAAACGTCTTGAACTCAAAAACGAGGAACTGAGCCAATCGGCCAAAAGTTCTGAATTAGCCGCTATTCTTACCTCAGCCTTTTTGACCATTATTTCACTTTTGGCAGTCTCACTGTATCGCAACAACCAAATAAAATTAAAGACCAACGACCTGCTGCAGACCAAGAACAACGAACTACAATCGGCCAGGGATGCCGCCGTACAGGCCATGGAGGCCAAAACAAATTTTCTTTCAACTGTGAGCCACGAACTAAGAACACCGTTGTATGCCGTTACCGGACTCACCCATCTGTTGCTGGAAGAGAACCCAAGTGAAAATCAAAAAGAACATTTAAAAGCCTTAAAATTTTCAGGAGATTACCTGCTCAATTTTATCAATGATATCCTGCATATCAACAAAATAGATGCAGATAAGCTGGAGCCGATGACCATCGAGTTCAATCTCAAAAAAGTACTTACGGAGGTCATCGATTCACTGCGACAAAGTGCGAAGGCAAACAACACCAAAATAGTGGTGGCATACGACGACAACATTCCAGGTCATTTGATGAGCGATCCTTTGAAGCTTTCGCAAATAATCATGAACTTGGTGGGCAACGCCCTAAAGTTTACCAAAAATGGAGAGGTAAAAGTAACTGCCAAATTGTTGAACAAAATAGACGATGAGGTCACCTTGTATATTGAAGTGGCCGACAACGGAATAGGGATTTCAGAAGACCAACAAGAACATATTTTTGAAGGGTTTGAGCAGGGTTCTATCCAAATCAATAGAGAATACGGGGGCACCGGGCTGGGGCTAACGATAGTTAAAAGCCTGTTAGGTCTTTTCGGGAGCAAAATTCATTTGAAGAGCGAGCTGGGCAAAGGGAGTTCCTTCTTTTTTGAAATCAAAATGAGGTGCAAAGACAATCTTGTGGACGACATTCCGTTCGAGATCACCGAAAAAAATTACAAGTTCAAAGGATTACATTTGTTGATTGTGGAAGACAATAAGATCAACCAAGTAATCACCAAAAAGATGTTGTTAAAAAAAGACATTACCAGCGACATCGCCAACAACGGAACAGAGGCCATCGAGCTTGCCAAAAAGAATAATTATGACGCCATTTTAATGGATATTCATATGCCAGGAATCAGCGGGGAAGAGGCAACGATCCAGATTCGAAAATTCGATACCGAGACGGCCATTATTGCACTAACAGCCATTTCCTTGGACGATAGTTTGGAAAGTTTTTTTACTGCGGGCTGTGATGATGTGGTCACTAAGCCTTTTAAACCAGAAGTGTTCTACCAAAAAATCGGGGAAAATATCTTTGACAAAAAGCGGGTCAAGAATCCCGTTTCATAAAACCAAGTATTTCACGCTCCATAATCTCCGAGCCACTGCCCAAAAATTCATGCTTTACACCAATGGTATAAAGATTGTTTACCGTATCCACCAATCGCACATAGTCTTTTTCGGTGGTCAAAATAACTTCCCTGGCGTTGAGCCCTTCCAATTCCTTTTTGCTAAAAGAATGATGATCGCCATAGCGCATGTGCTCAAAGGATATCGCTTCATTTTTTAAATGTTCCAGTAAGGGTGTTGGATCGGCAATACCAGTGACCAATGAGATTTTCTTATCCTTTAGATCATCTAAAGTAAGGCCCTTGGTTGTACCTTGCAATTCAATGCCATAAGCTAGGGTGGCAAACACTACGGTCTGATGGGGGCCCGGCTTCAATTTGGATCGGATATCCGCCATTTCAGATTTCGACAGCGAGGACGGGCACTTGGTGACCACGATCAGGTCGGCACGGCGCGCCTCCCTCCTATTATCCCTTAAGCTCCCGGTAGGTAGGCACCAGTCATCAACATAAAGCTTACTATATGCAGTCAATAAAATATTCAGTCCAGCCCTTACCTTTCTATGCTGGAAGGCGTCATCGAGAAGGATAAGATCGGGGCGGACCATTTGTTCCAATGTAACAATCCCGTGCTGCCTGTCGGCATCTACCGCAACGGTCACCCCCGGATATTTGGTATGGATCATATAGGCTTCGTCTCCCAATTGCGCTACCGTGCCCTTTGCATCTGCCAGGACAAATCCATTGGACTTTCGCTTATACCCCCTGCTCAGGACCGCCAGTGAATAACTATTGTCCAAAATGGATATTAGATATTCCACCATTGGGGTCTTGCCGGTCCCGCCCAAACTTAAGTTTCCGACACAAATGGTTGGTGTTACAAAAGATTTGGAGGCCAAATATTGCTTGTCATAAAGAAAATTACGCAACCTTACCACTAAAGCGTAAAGGCATGACACGGGGAACACTAATTTTCTGATCAGCTGCATAGCCACGAAAATATATATTTTATCTTTGAAACGCTTACACAGACATTATGATTGTAAAAGAAATAACCACTTTATTGGAAGAACTGGCGCCCTTGGACCTAGCAGAGGATTTTGATAACGTGGGACTGTTGGTGGGTAACGAAAATTCTAAGGTCACAGGGATCTTGGTAACCTTGGATACTTTAGAAAATGTGGTAGACGAGGCCATTGCCAAGAAATGCAACCTGATCGTAAGCTTTCATCCGATAATTTTTAGTGGGCTGAAAAAAATTATTGGGGCCACTTATATCGAACGGGTCGTGATCAAGGCTATCCAACACAAGATATCCATTTATAGCATGCACACTGCGTTAGACAATTCGCCCAAAGGGGTAAGTGCCAAAATTTGTCAAATTTTGGATCTCCAACACCCCAAAATATTAATCCCAAAAACGGGTGCCATTAAAAAACTGACCACTTATGTGCCGACCGAGGCGATCGAAAAATTGAAAGAAGCCCTCTTCGCAGTGGGGGCAGGACACATAGGCAATTACAGTCATTGCAGTTTCGGAACAGAGGGGATGGGCAGTTATAGGCCAGGAAAAGATACCAATCCGATGAAGGGCAAGAAAGGCAGCACACATCACGAAGCAGAGACGCAGTTGGGCTTGATATATTACAAAAGGGATGAAGGGAAGATATTGAGGGCACTTTTCACAAACCATCCTTATGAGGAGGTCGCCTATGAGCTATTCACCCTTGAAAACCCCGACCAAAAGAACGGCATGGGAATGATAGGACAATTGCGAAAGCCTACGCCTATGAAAGATTTTCTAAATCAGGTCAAGACAAAAATGAAGGCCAAAGGCATACGCCATTCACAATTACTAGACAAGAAAGTTGTGAACGTTGCAGTTTTGGGCGGGAGTGGATCCTTTGCGATAACGGCTGCAAAAGCAGCGGGAGCTGATGTTTTCATTACTTCTGATATTAAATACCATCAATTCTATGAAGCGGAGGGAAAGATGCTCATCGCCGATATCGGACATTATGAAACCGAGCAGTACACAAAAAACCTATTGGTTGAATTTCTTAAGGAAAAAATCCCTAATTTTGCAATCCATTTATCGGAAAGTAAAACCAATCCAATCAATTATCTATAAGTATGGCAAAAAAAGCAGAAGCGACGGTAGAAGACAAGTTAAGGGCATTGTACGATTTGCAATTAATAGATTCTAGGGTTGACGAAATCCGTAACGTACGTGGGGAACTTCCTTTGGAAGTGGAGGATTTGGAAGACGAAGTTTTGGGTCTTAAAACGAGAATGGACAAACTTAAGACCGATGTCGAGACCGTGAATTTCGAAATTACCGCAAAGAAGAATCTGATCGATGAGGCAAAGGTCTTGATCAAAAAATATACCGAACAGCAAAAAAATGTGCGGAACAGCAGGGAATTTAATTCCATTAGCAAAGAATTGGAATTCCAGGAACTTGAAATTCAGTTGGCCGAAAAGAACATCAAGGAATTCAAAGTACAGATAGAGCAGAAAAAAGAGGTGATCTCCGAAACAAAGGAAAGGTTGTCGGAAAGGGAATCACACTTAAAACATAAAAAAGGAGAGTTGAACGCCATCTTGGCCGAGACCGAGAAAGAGGAAAAAGCACTTTTGGCCCAATCGGCCAAATTCCAAAAAGGCATCGACGATCGATTGGTAAAGGCTTACGCGCGAATCCGCACCAACGTTAAGAACGGCCTCGCCGTAGTGCCAATTGAAAGAGGGGCCTCTGGAGGGTCATTTTTTACGATACCGCCACAGGTTCAGGTAGAGATCGCTTCAAGGAAAAAAATAATTACCGATGAGCACAGTGGACGAATACTGGTCGATCCAGCGCTCGCAGAGGAAGAGCAGGCAAAAATGCATGCCATGTTCACGAATTTGTAGGAATCACAGCGCATAGAAATTACAAAGCCATCTGAAAAAGATGGCTTTTTTTTTGCATTAAGCATAATGAATTGCAAACTGGATCTCTTACAACAACGCAAGTATCTTGTTCTCCACCTCAATACTGTCCCACTTATGTGCTATTTCCGGAATTTGCATCACCTTTTTCATGATTTCCTCTTGTGCATTTCCGTAGGCCAGGGCCTCTACATAGGGCCGATCCGAGAAAGTGACACGGGAATAGACCGGCACCCACTTATCCGGATATTTTGAGGCAAAATGTTTTTCGATTTTCTTTTGGAGCAAGAAGTTGGGATCGGCGGTCTTGCTGCTCATCTCCATAAAATTGCGGTAACTGAGTTCTGAGATGGCATCCGCGTTGGGTTTTCGATCTTTTTGATATTCCTGAAAAATGACTTCCCACGCGTCACCATGCTTTTTGCAAAGCTGATTTAAAACAAAGATGTCTTCAAAACCGGCATTCAGCCCCTGGCCATAGAAGGGTACAACGGCATGAGCGGAGTCGCCCACCAACGCAACCTTATCCCAGTAGGACCATGGAAAGCACTTCATGGTGACCATCGCACTGGTGGGATTTTTAAAAAAATCGATCATGAGATTGTCCATGACCTGCATTACGTTAGGGAAATATTTGGTGAAAAAAGCTACGGCTTTTTCTTGGGTATTGATGCTTTCAAAGGAAACCGCTCCATCAAATGGCATGAACAGGGTACAGGTAAAGCTTCCATCAAGATTCGGCATGGCAATAAGCATGAAATTGCCGCGCGGCCAAATGTGAAAAGAATGCTTGTCGAGTTTGTGGCTCCCATCGGCATTCGCCGGTATGGTCAATTCTTTATAGCCTACATCGATAAAATCTTGTGAGTAATCAAATCGACTGCGTCTTTGCATTTTATGTCTCACACGGGAAAAGGCGCCGTCGCATCCAAATACCATATCGTATTGATATTCTTTCCAGGCCCCTCTTTCAGTATCCCCAGTATAAATTTTGGCCTCGGCGAGGCTGATATCCCAAACCTTTTCCTCGAATCGGAAGATACTCCCGGCCTTTTCGGCCAAATCGATCATTTTTCGATTTAGTACCCCACGGGAAATAGACCATATCGCTTCCCCTTCCTTCCCATATTTCTGGTAATATTCGGGCTGGCCAATAACGTGCATCGCCCGCTTATCCAAAGGGATGGCAATTTTTTTGATGTCTTCCTCGATCCCTACTTCCCTTAAAGCTTTCCACCCACGATCGCTCATGGCCAAATTAATGGAACGGCCCGAAAATTCAATATTTCTGATATCCGGCCTTCGGTCATAGACCGTGACTAGGTGTCCCAAGCGCTTCAAATAAATGGCGAGTAGGGAGCCAACCAAACCTGAACCGATAATTGCAATGTTCCTTGGTTTTTGTTTCATAGATGAAATCCGAGCTCCCTAAAAAAATAAAGGGCAAAGTTACTAAAATTGATAATGGTCCGCACGAACCCCTCTAAACCTACATAAATATAGCGCGAGCTGGCTAATTTAATGTTTTTTTAACACCATACAATAATCTACATTGCCCTCCTTTCACGTATATATTATGAATTTTCCGCTACGGCGTCTATATATATCCAAGAAAGTCCTTCACATTAGGTTTGTGAAGGACTTTTTATTTGTTCTAATTTGATATGCTAAATGATAAGAATAAGATAGCGTAACGCCGCTCGAATAATTATTTCAATATGCCATCCACAATCCCGTATTTAACGGATTCTTCGGCACTCATCCAATAATCCCTGTCGAAATCCCTAAGTACCTTTTCATATTTCTGGCCGCAATTTTCGGCAAGAAGCTTGGCGCTCAGTTCCTTCGTCTTGATAATCTCTCTGGCCTGAATCTCAATATTGGAAGCTTGCCCCCTTGCCCCACCACTGGGTTGGTGGATCATCACCTGTGCGTGCGGCTGGATAAAACGTTTTCCTTTTTTACCAACGGAAAGTAAGATGGAGCCCATTGATGCGGCCAAGCCGGTACAGATCGTAGAAACGGGGCTCTTCAATGACTTTATGGTATCGTACATAGCAAAGCCAGAAGTTACGTAACCCCCAGGGCTATTGATGTACAATTGTATTTCTTTATTGTTTTGCAAATCCAAATACAGCAACCGATCGATCACATGCTTGGCGGAATCATCATCGACCATGCCCCAAAGGAACACTTTGCGTTCTTCCAACATCTTTTCATCAATGGCTTCTTGTATCTTACCTTTTTTCGAACTCATTTTTTTCTTTATAAGCGTCAAAATTAATCAATTTATCGGGATTTACCAGTCCATTAAAACACCTGTAGCTAAAAAAACTATAAAACCTGTTATCTTTGGCCAAAACTCAAAAAATGAAAAAATACATATTCATCTTCCTCGCGATCCTCACCATTTCCACTGGTTTCACCTTTATCGGAACGAATGAAGTCCAAGAGCCCACCATTCTGGAAAAAGTGGCCCGGGCACACGGATTCGATAATTGGCAACATGTGACCGCCTTAAAATTTACCTTTAATGTGGACAGGGATACCTCCCATTTTGAACGCAGTTGGATCTGGAACCCTAAGACGAACGATATAACTGCCATCAAGAGCGAAGGCAATTTGAAATATAATTGGGCCAATATGGACAGTATCGCGAACAAGACCAACAGCTCTTTCATCAACGACAAATACTGGTTTTTGGTCCCCTTCCAGCTCATGTGGGACGCTAAAAACATTACTTATAAACTGGCCGCCAAGGCCGAAGCCCCGATCAGCAAAAAAAGCATGCAAAAACTCACCATTGTGTACGGCAATGAAGGAGGCTATACCCCAGGGGACGCTTATGATCTATACTTTGGCGATGACTATATACTCCGCGAATGGGTATATAGAAAAGGAAATCAAGCCGCAGCATCAGTGGTGACCACTTGGGAAGGATACATAGATGTCGGAGGACTTAAAATTGGGACGGTGCATAAGAATGCCGAAGGTAATTTCAAGCTTTCATTTACCAATGTGAAGGTAGATAAAAACTAATTTTTTTTACGCCCTAATAAGGTCGTAGCGAACAGCACGAGAACGGCGCAGCCGAGCAAAACCAAAAAGCTGGCGACCAAGGAAGATTCCTCGGCCAAAAAACCTAAAATAGGTGGGGCCACCAAAAAACCTGCGTAACCGGTACCGGCAATGAAGGCGACTCCCTGGGAAGATTCGACGCCCTTGACGTTTCCTCCGATCCGGAACAACTCTGGGATAATAACAGAAAATCCCAATCCTATGCATGCGAAACCACAGATGGCTAGAATGGTATTCGTACTCAGTACGGCCAAATAGCCCAAGATGGCGATCGAGATCCCCAAGGCAACAATTTTAACGGAGCCAATCTTTTGGCTGATACCATCCCCTAAAAACCTGCCTAGCGTCATCGTGGTGGAGAACGCTAGAAAACCGGCGCCCCATAATGTTTCCGGAGCCAAGCTTATTTCTTTTAGATAAAGCCCGCTCCAGTCAACAATGGCACCTTCACCGCCCATCACTACGAAAGAAACCATCCCAATGATAAAAAGTGGTTTAAAAAGTTTTAAACTAAAAGGTTCCTTTTCTACAGGCGCCGCTACGATGTGAAAATAATTTTTGTAAAGGGAGTAATTGATGAGCAAGACCAAGACCACGACGATTCCCATATGCAGGGCGGGATTGTCCAAAATGAGGATTAAAAAAATGCCCAGCCCGGCCAACACGCCTCCTAAACTAAAAAAGCCGTGGGCGGCCGACATAAAATTTTGTTTGTCCTCTTTCTCCAATTCCGTTACCAAGGTATTCATCGAAATGTCGGTAAGACCATTTGAAGCCCCAAATAAGAACAGTGCTGCCATCAGCATATAATAATTGGGAGCGAGCAGCGGCAATAAAGCGGCCACACTGCTCAATAGCACCCCGTACCAAGTTGCCCTACCTACCCCTATCCTATTGATGATCTTTGCCGCAACTGGAAAAACCGTAAACACCCCTAGCGCGAGAAAAAAAATCGCGATGCCCAACTGTGATTTGTCTATGCCGAGATTTTCTTTGACGGTAGGAATATAGATGGCCCATGTTCCGAACCAAATGTTCAGACTTGCAAAGACCCATGCGGGTGCAAAATACCGGGGATTGCTAAGAATGAGTAAAAGGGATTTCATCTTTTGGTTATTGGGTTATTGGGTTATTGGGTTATTGGGTTATTGGGTTATTGGGTTAAAAAATACCCTTAAATCATGAAGAATCAAACTAATGGGTAATCGCAACATATTATGGGAATCAAATTGGAAAACACGCGCAATAAAAATTTACATGCTTAAAACTGAGCGGCGAATATACGCGGCAAATAACAGAGTAACGCAATAACCAACTAACTTTTTTGCAAAATACCATGTTTCAAGATCTGCCCAAATCGGTACATGTCTTCATAAGAACAATAAAATGGTGCCGGTGCCAGCCGTATAACGTTCGGCTCCCGCCAATCGGTAATGACCCCTTGGTCCATGAGAAAATTAAAAATGGACTTCCCCTGCCCATGGAGGAACACAGATAATTGACAGCCCCGTTCTTGGGGGGTGATGATCTCGAACGAGGCATCGACTTGCCCATCAATTTCGTTCAGCACAAATTCCAAGTAGGCGACAATTTTGTCCCGTTTTGCGATTAACGCATCCATGCCCACCTCATCGAACATTTCCAAAGAGGCCAAATAGGGGGCAACAGATAGTACAGGGATATTACTGATCTGCCAGGCATCGGCATTTCCCATCGGTTCGAATTCGGGTTTCATCAGAAACCGGGTATCTTTTTGGGTCCCCCACCATCCTTCAAAGCGGGGTAGATCTTTTTTACCCAAATGCCTTTGATGTATAAAAATTCCTGAGGCATTGCCTGGTCCACTGTTCATATATTTGTAGCTGCACCACGCGGCAAAATCTGCTCCCCAATCATGTAATTTCAGCGCCACGTTGCCCACAGCGTGTGCCAAGTCCCACCCCACATTGGCACCAACCGCCTTTCCCGCTGCGGTTATCCTTTGCATGTCGAACACTTGTCCATTATAATAATTCACGCCCCCAATGAGTACCAAAGCAAGTTCCTCTCCTATTTCTTTAATTTTGGCCAATACATCTTCTGTACGCCAATAATGTTCCCCAGGCCTTTTTTTTAGTTCCACAATGGTGCGGTTGGGATCCAATCCATGAAAACGAACTTGGCTGTGGAACATATATTGGTCAGAAGGAAATGCCTTTTCTTCGCAGAGTATTTTATACCTTTTTTTTGTGGGTCGGTAAAAGGAAACCATCAAGAGATGCAGGTTAACGGTAAGGGAATTCATAACGGTCACCTCTTCGGTAAGTGACCCGACCACTTTGGCCAATGGGGCCGCCAATTGTTCGTGGTAATCCCACCAGGGCTTTTTGGCATAAAAATGCCCTTCGACAGCCAGATCCTTCCAGTCGGTCATGACCTCATCCACAAATTTTTGGGTTCGCTTTGGTTGCAGGCCTAATGAATTTCCGGTGAAGTATATGACCTGTTTCCCATTCACCTTAGGAAAATGAAATTCTTTCCGATACTGTTGCAACGGATCTTCCCGATCCAGTTTTTGGGCATATGCGAGGGTATTATGGAAGGGCATAAAATTGTTTTGATCAAAATTAAGGATTAAAGCGCAATGGTTTTTAAAACCTTGGCAGTTTGCCATCTGGTGCGGTATGGAAAAGCTAATTGAAACAATGTTCGGCAAGCCTATGCCCCCATTACTTTGGCAGCCTCATTTCTATGATGTGTTTTTTAAAACCGTATTTTTCATAGGCCTTGAGGGCCGGAATATTTTCGTCATAGACGGTGAGCCTTATTTCATCAAGTCCTCTTTTATAGGCCCAATCCTTTAAGACGTCCAAAATTTTGGCATTGATGCCCTTGCCCCGAAAATCGGAGCGGGTGAACATAAATCCAAGATAGGCGTAGTCTTTATGATCTAAATAGGGCCTTGCCTGTTTAAACATGGCGTACCCACAGGATACAATTTCGGTCCCGACGAGGGCCACCACGACCAAGGCCCTATCCGAATCTATCAATTCATTTAGATCATAGTAATAAACAGGAGCGGGCTTTATGGTTACATCAAAGGGCCGTTCGGCTTGTATGACGCCCTGTTCAAATTCAAGCAAGATGGGAAGGTCCTTCCCTGTCGCCTCCCTGATCTTAATGTGTTCCGTCATTATGCTAGGTTCAAAATTGGTTTCAAGGTACTGATATTATGATTATTTTTACGAAAAGCGGCACATGCATTTTTTATCTCCCCTGTTGGAAGATTATATCAAGAATAGCTCAGAGGAAGAACCTGAATTGCTAAGCGATCTTACCAAGGAAACCCATTTAAAGGTCTTGCGCCCTAGAATGCTCACGGGCCATTTCCAAGGACGGGTACTCAGCATGCTCTCCAAGATCATCCAACCAAAAAATATATTGGAGATCGGCACCTACACCGGCTATTCGGCCATATGCCTAGCAGAGGGACTTCAAAAGGACGGACAATTGCACACCATAGACATCAATGAAGAACTGATCATGCTACAGCGCCGGTATTTCGATCAAAGTGGTTATGGGGCACAAATTGTGCAACATATGGGCGATGCGTTGGAATTGGTCCCGAAAATGGACCTTGTTTTCGACCTCGTGTTCATCGATGCTGAAAAAAAGGACTATCCGGAGTATTTTGAACAGGTACTCCAAAAAACAAGATCAGGGAGCGTAATTCTCAGCGATAATGTCTTGTGGTCTGGAAAGGTGATCGAGCCACTCGACCCCAAGGACATAGCGACTAAAATCCTGATGGAATATAACAAAAAACTAAAGGATGATCCTAGGGTTGAAACGGTGCTGTTGCCCATCCGGGATGGCCTTACCCTAAGTAGGGTACGCTGAATTTTTTATGCCCCCGATAGTAAGGGGTCCAAAACGTTTTGTAATCTTCGATTCCTAAATTGTTTGGGTATATGAGGATATCCCTATCCCAATCTTGCAGTTTTCAAAAGAGGATGGGTTCAACCTCGTTTTATGGTACCCGTAACATCATCGACACTTTTCTTGACTTGGTCGACCCCTTTTTTGAGATCGGTCGAGATGCCATCGCTGAAATTCTTTTTAACGTCGTCGAAGTCTTTTTTGATGTCCTTTACAAAGCTCGTATCTATTCCTTGCTTATCGGCGCTTTTTTGGATTTCCCTTTTAATGTCCTCTGTAGCGTCCTTTAATTGGCGCATACCCTTGCCCAATCCTTTGGCGATACCGGGAATCTTATCGGAACCGAAGACCATGACGATGATAAACATGATAAAGAATATCTCGCCACCACTAATGAATAAAAATTGTATCATAAGCATGTACAAATATAATCAAGATAAGCCACCAAAATAAAAAGCCCTGAAAAATACAGGGCCTCTTTTCAAAAAATAAGTTATTTGCCCTTGATGGTTTCCTTCATTTTGTCAAAGTCGGACTTTTCCACCTTTTTGGGCCAGGCATTATTGGTTGTATCAATATCCGCCGTTTCGGCCTTTGGATCAACTACTATCCCCGTAAGCTCTTTTTCAGAGGCAATGATCACACTTACTTCCTTGTCGTTCTTTCTCCAGATTTCTGGGGGATAGGTGATATTTTGAGTGCTTCCATCAGCATAGGTGTATTCGACGATCAATGGCATCGGAATACCACCGGGTTTGTCATAGGTGACCTCATAAAAATATTTGGGCTCCTTGACTTTGGAACGCTCAGCCTCGGTCATGTGGTCCATCATGAATTCTTTAAGCGACTTTGAAGTTTCGGATGGGGTCTTGCCCTTTAACGCTGGATCGACTTCCTCACTGCCCTCTTCCGCCAAATATACCATAGGGGGCACATCTGATTCCTTAAGGTTCCGTGCCGCCATATATTCTTTGAGTTTTTGATTGGGTTCGGTCGACACATAATACTTTTTGAGCGCTTTCACCCCTATGTCAACATAATCAGTGGTATAGAACCAGGACCTCCAATACCAATCCAGATCCACCGCTGAGGCATCTTCCATGGTGCGGAAAAAATCTTCGGGGGTCGGGTGCTTGAACATCCAACGTTTGGCATAGGTCTTAAAGGCGTAATCGAACAGTTCCCTACCCATTACGGTCTCGCGGAGTATGTTCAATGCAGTTGCCGGTTTGCCGTAGGCATTAGGCCCCAGTTGGTATACGTTCTCAGGGTTCGACATGATCGGGGATATCGTACTTTGATCTCCTGACATATAAGGAACGACTTTGGAAGGGTCGCCCCTTCTCGATGGGTATTTGGCATTCGGGGCAATGGCTTCCGGATATTTCTCCCCGAATTCCTGCTCTGCCATATATTGCAAAAAGGTATCCAGACCTTCATCCATCCAACCCCACTGTCTTTCGTCGGAATTTACGATCATCGGAAAAAAGTTATGCCCCACTTCATGGATGATCACGCTGAGCATCCCGTACTTCACCTGATCCGAATAGGTGCCATCTTCATTGGGGCGGCCATAATTCCAGCAGATCATGGGATACTCCATGCCCTGGTTCTTGGCATGTACCGAAATGGCCTTGGGATACGGATAATCAAAAGTATGGCTGGAATAGGAAAGCAAGGTGTGTGCCACTGCCTTGGTGGAATATTCCTCCCAAAGTGGGTTCCCTTCCCTTGGATATAACGAAACCGCCATTACATCTTTGTTGCCTACTTTTACGGCCTGCATGTCCCAAATAAACTTTCGGGAGCTTGCGAAAGCATAGTCCCTCACATTTTCGGCCTTAAATTTCCAGGTCTTTTTCTTTTCCGAAAAACGCTTTTCGGCCGCTTCCGCTTCAGCCTGGGTAACGATGATCACCGGCTTGTCGTATGATTTCAGCGCCTTTTCATAACGGGTCATCATCTCCTTGGAAAAAACTTCCTTTCTATTTTGAAGCACTCCGGTACCATCAACGATATGATCGGCGGGTACGGTGATGCTAACGTCGTAATTACCAAAAGTAAGGGCAAACTCCCCATTGCCCCAGAACTGGTGGTTCTGCCATCCTTCTACATCACTATAAACAGCCATTCTTGGGAAAAACTGTGCAATTACATATGCGCGATTGCCGTCTTCTGCAAAATACTCGTAACCAGATCTAGCTCTAGTAACTGTATGATCTGGAATATTATAATTCCATTTTATAGAAAAAGATATTTGAGCTTTACTTTTTAAAAGTTGCGGTAAATCTACACGCATCATGGTTTGGTTTATAGTGTATGGCAATGCTTTACCATTTGCATCTTTCACATAATCTATATTAAAACCACCATCAAAAGGCTCTGTTAAAAAAGTACCCTTAAAATTTTCGATTGT
>JBBKWR010000004.1:0-2879 GCA_037969055.1 Flavobacteriaceae bacterium
GACATATTGAGCATCACGATATTTAATAATTACACACTATTTTTCTTCATCTGTAGCACCCGTCTCGTCCTGTTAACACATCCCAATATCCTTTATTGGTATTTTGAAATAAATGAAGCGACTGGATGTGACCTTCAAGCATGAGATGTCCCATCCAGAGGGTAAAAAAATTGGTATCGGCGACGTTGATGATCAACGCTTAACCAGAGCCATTCAACTGTTGTCAACATCCAAATCCCTGCCGAGAATTCCAGGGATAGAGGAAATTTTTACAAGGGCGTTTTTGCCACCGATAGCTGAAAGAGTTACTACGCTGGGCTAGGAGCACCAATAAATACGACCTCAGGATAGTTGTTATTGTCCTTTTTCGGATTAAATCATTTTGGGCGATGCTCTTTGTGTCTTTCGCCCTCTATTCCTTTGCCTCCGCCAAACCTGCCAACAGGAAGTCTAAATCCGCTTTGGTCAAAATCTCACCAGCCCTGATCAAAGTAAAAATATCCTTTGTAGCCTCAATCTTTAGTAGCGGATTTGAATTTAACAAGAGCAAATCTGCTTTCTTCCCAGCTTCAACAGATCCGTATTTATCCAAAAGTCCAAAGAATTTTGGTCCGTTTATAACGGATGTTTGAAGGGCTTCCAAAGGGCTTAACCCGCCATCAACATATATTCTCAGCTCTTCGTGTAACGCAAAACCGGGATATATATAAGAGTTCAAAAATCCGGCATCCGTTCCGGCAATGATATCCATTCCCGAAGATTTGATGATTGGTATCAAGGACACCAGTTTGTTATATCGTTTCTTTCTTTCCCCAATTTCTTCTTCGCTTGCTTTATTGGCTCTTTGTACCCTCCAATCGTAGGTTTTTATCAGCCCCTTTCCCAAATATTTTAACTGTTCATCTCCTTTGTGGTCGTCCTCGTCCAAATAAGAGATAATCCGATTTCCGATTAATGTGGGCACGACGGCGGTTTTGTTATTTTTGAGTTCTTCATAAACAGAAAGCGCATATTCGTCATCGAAGGAATCGTACAGTTCTCGATTTGCCGATGCATAGTCCAACTGCTTTGCGACGACTTTTTCTATAATGGAAGTTTCTTTTGGAGAACCCGCTTTCAGCATATACGACATGTGTTCTACAGTGCTCATTCCCTGTTTAGCAAGATCCGTTGCCTTTAGACTAAATGGAATATGGCCAGAAACTTTAAATCCACGTTGGTGTGCCTTTTTTACAGCGGTCTCGAAGAGTTTGGGAGAAAGGGCATTATCAGTGATCTTTACAAAATCAGCCCTTACTTTTTCTAGGGAATCCAAGGCAAGTTCAAGTCTGGTTTCATCGGCAACCTCCTGATCACCTGGCCAAATGGAATTGATGCCTTCTATTTTCGGTCCAGATGAAAAAATATTGGGTCCCAGAAGTGCGCCCCTTTCGATTTCAGCTTTCCATTTAAAAACGGAAGGACTGATATCGGCAGAACAATCACGAACGGTCGTTACCCCATTAGCAATATAAAGTGGTAGCAGGTTCTTATTTTCCGAAATCAAAGTATCGCCACCACCAAAATGAATATGCATATCCCAAAGCCCTGGAATCACAAATTTACCACTGCCATCGATTTTCTTTTTGGCAGTCCAGTTTTTTGCACTATCGTCATCCATAATGACCGCAATGGAATCCCCGATGATGGCGATACTCTGATTTTTGTTTAAGCTTCCTGAATAGGTGTCAACAATCGTTGCAGATTGGATAATCAGATCGTAGTTGATTTCTTTTTTTGAATTGCAGGAAATCAGAATTAGGACAAACAGACCCGATAAAAGAAAGTAGGAATATCTCATGCTAAACATTTATTACGAATTTAGCCAAAGGCAGGTCAGGCCAACTATATAAATCTACAAAAAATTGGAAAAGTGCTCAGAAATGAGATTTTGTTCGCACCGATCGATTGACAATTTCTTTAGTATTTCTGTTTTGTAAAACGGCCGTTTTATAGAACGACTTATGTTTAATAAAGGGCTAAGGGGAAAAGTGTCCTATTTGCGGTCTCTTTTAACAGTTTCGTTAATTGACCTTTTATGGGACACTCATAAAACTCAAACAAAAAGTAATAAGTCAACTTTATTTAGATTTATGAATTCCACCCTTCATTTGCAACTTTTCCCGTAGCACCTGCATATCCTCACTTACCTTTCTATTTAAAATTTTCGCATAGTGCTGCGTAGTTCGTAATGATTTATGCCCTAGCATCTTGCTCATAGATTCTATTGATACCCCATTGGAAAGCGTTACCGTAGTTGCAAAGGTATGTCTGGCCAAATGGGTAGTTAAGTTCTTTTTAATACCACTCAGGTCCGCTATTTCCTTTAAATAGGCATTCATCTTTTGATTGGTTAGGACGGGAAGTACTTTGTCCTTGACCAAATGAAGACTATCCTCATATTTTTCCAATATCATCAGGGCAGTAGGTAAAACAGGAATATTGCTTTTGGTCTTGGTCTTTGTGCGTTTTGTATTAATCCATAATTCCCCATCAATGCCAATAACAAAATCATCATTCGTCAATTTCTTGACATCTGCATAGGCCAAGCCGGTAAAACAGCAAAAAACAAAACAATCCCGTACGTGTTCCAATCGCAGGTTATTAAAGGGGATCCCGGGCAAGCATGAAAACCCGAACAAGCTGGCGCTTGTTGTTTTCGGACAGCCATCCGTATGGGGATGGATTCACTCACCGGCCTTCGGCGGTTCGTGCATCCCAAAATGGGGATCCCGGGCAAGCATGGAAACCCGAACAAGCTGGCGCTTGTTGTTTTTTGCTCCCACTCCAAAGCTGAAATAAATTTCGTTTTTTAGTGGGAACAAAAAACCCACAACTAA
>JBBKWR010000005.1:0-24128 GCA_037969055.1 Flavobacteriaceae bacterium
TGGTCATGCTGTTGGTAATGTTGCTTTCTACCTTTTGGAACTTGGTCTATGCGGTAGGCATAGGTTTGGTCATTGCCTCTTTGATGTTTATGAAAAAAATGGGCGATCTTACAGCGGAGCGATCCGGAGTAATATCCTTGGAAAATGAAAAAGCATGGACCGATGAATCGGAATTTCCCAAAACGTTGCGGGAAGAAGTGTTTATCAAACATATTAAAGGACCTCTTTTCTTTGGGTCCACCAGCGATTTCCAAGCGCTGGCACGACAGATTCCAAATACAGCTAAAACCGTGGTCATACGGATGGACCGTATGCAGTATATAGATCAGTCGGGGCTGTACGCGTTGGAAGATGTGATGATCGATCTACGGAAATCGGGCATGAACGTACTATGCGTCGATATCCAAAAACAACCTAAATACATGATGGAGCGGGTTGACATTATTCCAGACCTTATTCCGAGGGAGCACGTTTTCGCAAACTTTGATGATTGCTTGGGTTGGATAAAACAGAATGTGAAGGACACTGTGGTCACATAGGGTGCTGCGGATTTTACTTAAAATGACCATATTGATTCTTTAATGTCAAAAAGTTTTAAATTTGTGGTTCTAGTCAACCATGATGATCGATACGATAAAGGAGCATATTGAAGAAGTTGAGCAATTTACTGCCGATTCAAAAGAAGCCGTAGAGGCCTTTAGGATCAAATATTTGGGAAAAAAGGGTTTGCTAAACCATTTGTTCGCTGAGTTCAAAAATGTGGCAAAGGATGAAAAAAAGGAGTTTGGGCTTAAGGTCAATACCTTAAAACAGCTAGCCACCGATAAAGTAAATGCGCTAAAGGATTCGTTGGAAAACAAGTCGGAGGAAAAGGGCATTTATGGCGATTTGACGCGGCCCGGAACCCCAATAGAATTGGGGGCTAGGCATCCCATTTCAATTGTCAAGAACCAGATTATCGAAATATTTTCGAGAATTGGTTTTAATGTTTCCGAAGGTCCAGAAATCGAGGATGATTGGCACAACTTTACGGCCTTGAACCTGCCAGAATACCATCCAGCCAGAGACATGCAGGACACTTTTTTTGTCCAAACAAATCCCGATATTCTTTTAAGAACGCATACCTCATCAGTGCAGGTACGCTATATGGAGAACCATAAACCTCCCATTCGTACCATTTCACCGGGCAGGGTCTACCGGAACGAGGCCATCTCGGCGCGTTCACATTGCTTTTTCCACCAAGTGGAAGGCCTCTACATTGATAAGAATGTATCTTTTGCCGACCTAAAACAAACCTTGCAGTTTTTTACAACGGAGCTTTTTGGGAAATCAAAAATTAGGCTCCGCCCCTCTTATTTTCCATTTACCGAACCAAGCGCCGAAGTCGATGTATATTGGGGCCTGGAGACCGAGACCGATTATCGTATGACCAAAGGTACCGGTTGGCTCGAAATCATGGGATGTGGTATGGTAGACCCAAATGTGTTGGACAATTGTGGCATTGACTCTAAGGAATATTCCGGATTCGCCTTTGGAATGGGTATCGATCGCATTGCACTATTACTGCATCAAATTTCAGATATTAGGTTACTAAGTGAAAACGACATACGCTTCTTGGAGCAGTTTAGGAGCGCGCTTTAATCTATTTATTTTCTTTGCTCCACTGGGGCAAGCATATTGCTTCTCCTATAAAAGTGCAGATTAAGGAGTATACATGAAAAAAGACATTGAAATTCCGATTGCCAAAGAGGTTTACGTGGCAGCGATACAGGAATGGAACGCAGAATTCCTCTCCAAAGACTGGAACGCTTATATCATCAATAATCGAAATACCCAAATCGATATGGTACTCGTGGTTTCAAAAGGGTTCGACAACGATAGAAAAACTTCTACCATGCGACATGGGATCGGAATGCTACCCCCTAAGTCATTTGAAAAAATAGAACTGCTGCAAGAGGAGGTGCTTGCCCTGAACAACGAATTCTTCGTAACCTTTTACGCAGATGGTAAACTTTATGAAAGACGTTATATGTTCGAGAGCAATAGTATCAATGGAGATGCCTTAAATTTCATTCCGATCATTGAAAAAGAAGGGGTATTGGCAGATTAATATCCCGATGTATTTAACAATCAATTAACTATTGTAATCTGAATTGAATACGGGGCACTTGTATTTTTAAACTACTTTCAATTAACTTAATTTCAATCCGTGATAGGCAATATGTTTCAACTTAAATAACTAATATTATTCTATCCTGAAACCGATCTTTTAGGTTCTTGCCAAAAAAGCAATTAAATTTTTACAGACATGGCCAAACGCACGCGCAACCACTTCTTAACCATTGCATTGATCAGTTTTCTAGCCTTAGGCTGCGGCAACGATCCAAAAGTAGGACAAAGTGGTGGATTGAAAACGCCTGTTTTATCCTATCCTGTCTTAACGGTAGAAAAACGCGATGTTACTACTTATAATCAATTTCCCGCTTCCCTACAAGGCGCCGTAAGTAGCGAAGTTCGTCCAAAGGTTTCGGGATATATTCAGGCCGTTCTGGTCAAAGAGGGCGAGCAGGTGAAAAGCGGACAACCGTTATTTCGTATTGAAACCCAATCCTTAGACCAAGATGCGTCCGCCGCCAATGCCAACGTACGTTCGGCACAAGTTGAAGTAGATAAGCTTAAACCACTGGTTGAGAAAGGAATTATTAGTGCTGTTCTACTGGAAACAGCTATGGCCAAACTAGCCCAAGCACAAAGTTCCTATAACAGCATCAAGGCCAACATAGGATATGCCAACATAAAAAGTCCTGTGAACGGAGTGGTAGGTTCCATCCATTTTAGAAAGGGCGCATTGGCCAGTGCACAAGACCAAAGACCTTTAACCTTGGTTTCTTCCATTGGAACGGTTTATGCCATCTTCTCAATGAACGAGAAAGATTTTATCAATTTTATCCACTTGGCAGAAGGATCTACAATTGACGAAAAAATAAAGAACTTCCCCAAAGTGAAGTTGATTATGGCCAACGGTATCGAATTTGGGCAGGAAGGATCCATTGAAACCATAGCTGGGGATATTGACCCACAAACAGGTACCTTATCCTTCAGGGCCCGTTTTGAAAATCCGGCCGGCCTTTTAAGAAATGGCGGCAGTGGAACGGTACTGGTCCCGCAAATTTTTAAGGACGTTATTGTCGTCCCAGCAGTATCAACCTATGAGCAACAAGGAAAAACATTTGTTTTTAAAGTACAGGCTGATACCTTGGCCCCAACGTCCATTTCAATTCTTACGGAAGCCAATAATTTATATGTGGTAAATCAAGGGGTAAGTGTTGGGGATATCATTTTAGCAAATGGGATAGGGCAAGTAAGGTCAGGAACAAAAATAATTCCGAAAAGCTCCTCCATAGATAGCGTTCTCAATTCTTTTGACCCTGTTTTTAAATAAATTTCATGCTAAAAACCTTCATTGAACGGCCAGTACTGTCAACGGTCATATCAATTATAATTCTGTTGCTCGGCGTTTTGGGTCTTAAAGAGCTGCCAATTACCCAATACCCAGATATTGCACCTCCAACGGTACAGGTAACGACCAGTTTCCCAGGAGCCAATGCCCAGACCATATTAGAGAGTGTAATCGTGCCCATCGAAGAACAAATAAATGGCGTAGAGGGTATGACCTATATTACCTCCAGCGCCAGTAATGATGGCAATGCCACTATCCAAGTGTTTTTTGAACAAGGCTATGATCCGGACATTGCGGCGGTGAATGTTCAAAATAGGGTATCCCGTGCCAATTCACTTTTACCATCGGAGGTGACCAGGATTGGAGTTATAACGGCTAAGCAACAAAATTCTGCCTTACTCTACGCTGCCCTATTTTCGACCAGCAAAGATTATGATGACACTTTTATACAGAACTACCTAAATATCAATGTAAGGCCTGAATTACTTCGAATTAAAGGGGTAGGTGCCATTAGTATTTTTGGCGGCAAAGACTATTCCATGCGTATCTGGTTGGACCCGGAAAAAATGGCCAATTATGGGCTCTCCACCACCGATGTGACCAATGCTATCAACGAACAAAGCCTGGAAGCAGCCGCCGGATCGCTGGGGCAAAATGCGGGGGAGGCGTTTGAATATGTAATCAAATACAAAGGGCGTTATAAAACAGCGGAGGAATATGAAAATATTTATATCAAAGCTTTGGGAAATGGCAATTTCCTCCAATTAAAAAATGTTGCCAAAGTTGAACTCGATGCCTTTTCCTATTCATCCTTATCATTGTCCAAAGGAAATCCAGGTCTTAGTTTTGGTGTTTTTCAAACCCCTGGTTCGAATGCTCAGGAAATTATAGAAGAAATTTATGTGCAACTGGAAAAGTTAAAGAAAGATTTTCCGGAAGGCATAGATTATTTAATCAACTACGATACCAATAAATTTTTAACAGCTTCCATTGAAAAAGTAAAGGAAACCCTTATCGAGGCCTTCTTGCTCGTTTTTTTGGTGGTGTTTGTTTTTTTACAGGACTTAAAATCAACCTTGATCCCGGCCATTTCAGTCCCGGTCTCCATCATAGGAACCTTCTTTTTTCTGAATCTACTGGGATATTCTATCAACCTACTCACCCTTTTTGCTTTGATATTGGCTATCGGAATTGTTGTAGATGATGCCATTGTGGTGGTGGAAGCGGTATATGTAAAGTTAGAGGAGGGTGAGCAAAGCCCTAAAAATGCCGCTATTAAGGCCATGGGCGAAATTAGTGGGGCCATCGTTTCCATAACCTTGGTCATGGCTGCGGTTTTTATCCCAATTACATTCATAAAAGGACCTGCAGGTGTTTTTTATGAGCAGTTTGGGGTAACGTTGATCATTGCCATATTAATTTCAGCCTTAAATGCCTTAACCTTGAGTCCGGCATTATGCGCCATTTTTCTAAAGCCACACAAGGAATCCAGGCCAGAACAAAGAAAATCGTTGTTGAAGCGCTTTTATATCGCTTTTAACGTCGCCTTTGAAGCCACAAAATATAAGTATATGATTTCGCTAGGATTCCTTTTGAAACATAAATGGATTACCGCTTTGGTAATCGTTGTGTCCATAGCAGGAATTGTGATTGCCGATAGGTCAATCCCTACGGGCTTTGTTCCATCTGAAGATAGGGGCGTCATATTCGTGAATGTCGAATTGCCGCCAGGCGCTTCGCTAGATAGGACCTTTAAAGTAATGAAAGATCTCTTTATCGAAATGAATGATGTGGAAGGGGTACGTACCGCATCCATTGTGGCTGGCCGTAACTTTTTTTCGGGTTCGGGCAGTTCTTATGGTTTAAGCTTCCTTATTCTCGAAAATTGGGAAGACCGTAAGACCGATGCAACCTCAATAGATTCAATTATCGCAAAGTTAAACACGAAAGCCGAACGTATACACGATGCGAAGATTCGATTCTTTACCCCCCCCAGTGTTCCAGGATTTGGAAGTGCCGACGGATTTGAAATGAGGATTTTGGATAAATCTACCGGAGAGCTCAAAAAATTGGATGAGACCGTTTCATCCTTCGTAGCAGCCTTGAACAAAGAGCCAGAAGTCGCATTTGCTTCGAATTCATTCAGCACTTCATTTCCTCAATTGCAGCTCAACATCGATGTCGCGAGGGCAAAAGAGGCGGGTTTCACGGTGAACGCTATTTTAAGGACACTTCAGGGTTATATCGGGGGCTTTTTTGCCTCAGATTTTAGCAGGTTTGGGAAGCAGTACCGGGTATTCATACAATCGCTTCCCGAGGACAGAAAAGATGAATTGAGTCTAAATAGCATGTTTGTTAAAAACAATACCGGCGTAATGGCGCCAGTTTCAAGGTTCGTAACCTTGGAAAGGGTGTACGGGCCACAAACCATTAACCGTTTTAACCTATTCAACGCGGTAACCGTTAATGGAACCACCGCACCTGGATTTAGCACTGGGGATGCTATTAAAGCGGTTTCCAGGGTAGCTTTAAAAGAACTGCCAGAAAACTTCGAAATCGCCTTTTCAGGGATTACCAGGGAGGAGATAGCAGCTTCCGGTCAGGCAGGCGTCATCTTTGCCCTGAGTATTTTATTTGTTTATTTTCTACTTTCTGCGCAATTTGAAAGTTATCTGGTGCCACTTGCCGTAATTTTTTCATTACCTATTGGTGTGGCCGGTGCGTATTTCACAACATTTTTGATGGGACTACAAAACAATATATATTTCCAAATTGCATTGATCATGTTGATTGGTCTATTGGCTAAAAATGCCATACTCATTGTGGAGTTTGCCCTTCAAAAACGCAGGCATGGATTACCCCTAACCAAATCCGCCATGCAAGGGGCTAGGGTTCGTTTACGGCCAATTCTAATGACATCCTTCGCTTTTATCTTGGGATTAATGCCCTTGGTCTTGGCCAACGGTGTAGGTGCTCAAGGCAACCGCTCGATCGGGACTGGTGCGGCGGGCGGGTTATTTATCGGAACTATCCTTGGGGTTTTTGCAATTCCTGTCCTTTTTGTAGTTTTTCAGTGGCTACAAGAAAGAGTGAGCGGGGTTCCTGAATCGGTTATTGACCATATTGGAGACCAACCATAAAGAAATGAAAAAGTACAATAAACCCGTCCTTTCCTTTTTGCTTTTGTTCATATTACAATCTTGTTTTGTGGCCAAAAACTATGAACGGCCCGATATGGAAGAAATCGATAATCTTTATCGAACTGATGCGGTGTCCAATGATACGCTATCCATGGCGTTGGTCCCATGGCAAGAGCTCTTTACCGACCCATATCTGAGAAATTACATACGCGAGGGTTTGGAGAATAATTTAGACATCCGCATCGCAATCCAGCAGGTCTTGGCGGCGGAAGCTTATCTGAAACAGGGCAGGGCAGGCTACCTACCGTTGCTGAATGCAAAAGCTTCATTGACCCATCAAGAACTATCAAAAAATAGCCAGTTTGGATCCTTTTTCAACGGCGCTATCGAGCAATATGATTTTTCTGCCAATCTTTCTTGGGAGGCAGATATTTGGGGGAAGATACGTAGCAATCGAAGGGCCTCGCGCGCCTCTTACCTACAAAGCGTGGCCGCACACCAAGCCGTCAAGACCCGATTATTGGCCGATATTGCGACCACCTACTACCAACTTTTGGCACTAGACGACCAAAATCTCGTGACCGAAAAGACAATTGAAAACCGGAGACGCAGCTTGGAAACCATTCAGGCATTAAAAAATGCGGGCAATGTGACCCAAGTGGCCGTAGATCAAACAGCGGCCCAACTGTATAATGCCCAGGCTCTTTTGGTCGACCTCAGAATGACGATTTTCCAGACCGAGAACGCCTTTGCCATATTGCTGGGAAAACCAGCCCAAGATTTTAAAAGAGGTAAGTTGGAAGAACAATCCATCGACACAGATCTACACACTGGCGTTCCGACCCTACTGCTGCGCAACCGGCCCGATGTCATTGTGGCGGAATACGCCTTTGTGAACAACTTCGAACTCACCAATGTGGCGCTAAGTAATTTTTACCCCTCCCTGACCCTTTCCGCCACGGGCGGTTTTCAAAGTCTGGAATTCAACAAATTGTTCGATTCGGCTTCGTTGTTCGCAACGATTGTAGGTGGCCTGGCCCAGCCCATTTTGAACAAAAGACAGATACGCACGCAACTTGAGGTCGCCCAAGCACAGCAGGAGCAGAGTTTCCTGAATTTCAAACAAGCACTGTTGACAGCCGGTCAAGAAGTCTCCAACGCCTTGTTCGAATACAATTCCCAAACGGAAAAGTACGCATATCGACAAAAAGAAGTGGAAGCCCTGCGAAAGGCCGAGACCAATTCTGAAATATTATTGAACAACGGTTTCGGTACATATCTAGATTTGTTGACCGCTCGACAGGCCGCTCTTAATGCGGAACTTAATGTCATAGATAATCGCGTATTCCAGTTACGGGCAGTGGTTTCTATATACCGAGCACTTGGGGGCGGATGGAGATAACGTTCAATTTATTTAACGCAATGGAAAACCCTTGGCTGCCCACCATGGATGTATCTCGATCACCAATCTGCCCGATTTTACCATCGGATCCATATGCGCCAGACTGTCCGCCATCTCTTGGGTTGGGGTATTGTATATGGTAATGCCCCGGATCTCGCCATCGTCGCCAAATGGACCTGAAATATCTGCATAGCCCTGTTCGTACATGCTGCCCAGATGGGCCAAATGCAAGGCTTGTAGGCTGTCCGATTCTTCCTTGGAATGCGATCGATTGGGACCTCTTTTTAAAAATGCAATGAAGTACTGTTGCATGAGCACCGTATCTTTGGTTTTTTCATCCACATAGTCGAATAATTGAAAACCTTTCTGGGTCAATTCTTCCTTTAATTGTTGAGATGACTTTATCGGATCTTCCAGTAATTGTTGGGATGACCTGATCTGTTCTTCCAGCGCGGCCGCTTGGTTTTCATTTTGTGGCTGAACCCGTTGTTGACAGGACCACATTGCGGGTATGACCAATCAAAAATAAAACTTTCTCATGATGACCACATTTTAAAGGGGGTTTTGCTCAAATTCGAATTATAATATTTAAGATCGCCCGTAACTTCCATGCCCAACCAATCCGGTTTTAGGAAAGATTCTTTTTCCTCATTTAATTCCACTTCTGCAACTATAAGTCCCTTATTGTCGCCTTGGAACACATCGACCTCAAAAACATGGCCGCCAAAGGGAACCACGTACCTGGTTTTATCTATGATATCCGGTTCACAAATTTCCATTAATTTATGGGCATCGTCCACTGAAATTTCCTGCTCCCATTCGTAACGGGTAGTACCAGTAAGGTTGGATTTGCCCTTTATGGTCAAATAACCCTTTTCCTTTAACAGACGTACCCTAACCGTTCGCTCCGGATGTGTATTCAAAAAACCTTGAAAGATACGTTGGTTCGATATTGCAAGCGACCGATACGCTTTAGACCTTACAAGAAACTTTCGTTCTATTTCTACCATATACTTCCAGTAACAATCTACCAAACTAAGATAAGCCTTAAATTTGTTTATGTCCAATGATATTCCATTACGTAAAATCATACACGTAGATATGGATGCCTTCTATGCGTCGGTGGAGGAGCTCGACCATCCGGAACTAAAAGGTAAACCTGTTGCCGTAGGGGGTAATGAGATTAGGGGGGTGGTTTCCGCTGCAAACTATGAGGCTCGAAAATACGGTGTTCGCAGTGCTATGAGTGGATACATGGCAAAAAAAAACTGTCCACAACTCATTTTTGTAAAGCCCCGCTTTGCCCGATATAAAGAAATCTCAAAACAGGTACAGGCCATCTTTTACGATTACACCGATCTGGTGGAGCCCCTTTCCTTGGATGAGGCCTATTTGGATGTGACCACTAATAAAAAAGGCAATCCTTCGGCAACCTTGCTTGCGCAAGAAATTCGAAATCGCATTCATACAGAACTAGGACTTACTGCTTCTGCGGGGATTTCCATAAACAAATTCATCGCAAAGATCGCCAGTGATTATAACAAACCCAATGGGCAGAAAACCGTTAATCCAGAAGAGGTCATTCCTTTTTTAGAATCTTTGGAGATTCGGAAATTCTACGGGGTGGGTAAGGTTACCGCAGATAAAATGTACAAATTGGGCATCTTCGCCGGTAAGGATCTTAAGGAAAAACCTTTGGGATTCCTAGAGACGAACTTCGGGAAAAGTGGTGGATTCTATTACCAGGTCGTCAGGGGTATTCATAACAGTGCTGTAAAGCCACACCGTGTCCCTAAATCTGTCGGGGCAGAACGCACTTTTAGCCAAAACTTGAGCAGTGAAATCTTTATGTTGGAACGATTGGAAAATATTGCGGAGGAGTTGGAGCGGCGGCTGATCAAGTCACACATTGCTGGGAAGACAATAACCCTTAAAATTAAGTATAGCGATTTTACGCTACAAACCCGGAGCAAAACACTTCCCTATTTTATTGCGGACAAGTCGCTTATATTGGAAACCGCAAAAGAATTGCTGTATCAAGGGGAATTGGAAAATTCCGTTAGATTATTGGGCATTTCATTGGCAAATCTGAATACGGAGGGCAAAAAAAATGCTGCAAAAGAGATCGATGTATCGGTCCAGTTAAAATTTGATTTTTAAAGGGTTGGTACCCCTCACTAAAATCTTGCCGGATCATTAAGGATCGATTCCGTTGTTTAAAATCCACATCCTAAATTAACGGAGGATTTTATTGGTAAGGGAGTTCCTTTAAAAATTGAATGACTCGATTTCCGTAACCCTTAGGGTATTCACCATTCCCTTGTCTTTAATTGGCATGGCGGCCAAGCTGATCAACATATCGCCCACCTCCAAAAATCCTTTTTGACAAGCTATCCTGTTGACATCCTCTATGGTCTCGTCCGTAGACGCGAACCGATCATAGTAAAAGGCGTTCACGCCCCAAAGAAGACTGAGTTGTGTCAGGATTCGCCTGTTTGAGGTAAATACCAAGATATGGGCATCGGGGCGCCATGCCGAAATCTGGAACGCCGTATAGCCACTATTGGTCAAAGTTGAAATTGCCTTGGCCTTTATCTCGTTCGCCATGATGGCCGCATGATAGCATACCGATTTGGTGATATATCTCTTGGTACGAATGTGTGGTGGATCGTGGGGCACTTTAATCAATTCGGAGCTTTCAACGCTCCTAAGGATACTGGCCATTTTTTGGATTACCTGTACGGGATAATTGCCTACCGAGGTCTCCCCAGAAAGCATTACCGCATCGGCACCATCCATAACGGAATTCGCCACATCGTTGACTTCAGCCCGAGTGGGCGTAAGGCTAGTGATCATGGTCTCCATCATCTGGGTGGCGATGATGACCGGAATCCTTGCTCTTTTGGCCCTAAGAACCAATTGTTTTTGGATTAGGGGCACTTCTTGGGCCGGTACTTCCACACCAAGGTCACCCCGGGCCACCATTAAACCATCGCAGTATGATACTATCTTATCTATGTTTTCGACGGCCTCGGGCTTCTCGATCTTGGCAATGATGGGAATTTTATCTTCAGAATGCTCTTTGATCAAATTTTGAAGGTCGATCAGGTCTTGGCTAAAACGCACAAAGGAAAGCGCGATCCAATCCACCTTTTTTGAAATGGCGAATATGGCATCCTTAATATCTTTTTCTGTAAGGGCTGGGAGCGAAATACTGGTATTGGGGAGGTTTACGCCTTTTTTCGACTTTAGGGGGCCCCCTTGGATCACTTTTGCCCTAACCTTATCTTCTCCGTTGGTGGTAAGTACTTCGAACATCAATTTACCATCATCCAACAAAATATGCTCCCCAGGTTTTACATCTTTTGGAAAGGAGGCATAGTTCATATATACCCTTTCCGCGGTTCCTTCAAAAGGTTTTCCGGTAACAAAATCAATTTCGTCACCTGGTGCCACGACCACTTCCCCGGCCATGACGCCAACCCTTAGTTTTGGGCCTTGCAAGTCGGCAAGAATAGCGGTATTAACGTTCATTTCGGCATTAAGTTCACGGATCATATCAATTCTCTCGGAAACGTCGGAATAATCGGCATGTGAAAAATTTATGCGAAAGACATCGACCCCTGCTTCTATCATTTTCCTCAGTACTTCTTTCGTGCTTGTCGCCGGTCCTAACGTGGCAACAATTTTTGTCTTCTTTTTTAATGGCATTATAAGAATATTAAATTGTTCTTAGATTTTAATTTGTCGGTATCAACCAAGTATGCTGTAATTATTTTAGGCACCTGCAATAGGGGTTTAATTATCTTTTCCTCAACGTTAAGGTCGTCCTGCACCACTTTCAAGAAGTAATCTACCTCTTTATATTCAGGCACCAGATGATGTGTGGTGAAAGATGGTTCGCCCTGAAAGAGATCGATTTCCTGATAAATTTCTTCCCTTACACTGTTGTTCGTCACTAGCGACCAATGCTGTTCGTTTATGTCATCCTTCCATTCGAAAATAGGGAACGATACCAATGGTGAAAGTTCGTAATCTTCCCTGCACCTTATGAATTTGGATTTTAGATATAGATTGACAAAGTATGCCAATTCATAACCTTCCAAACTGCTGTGCAGTGCGATCAATTCAAATGGATCATCGTAAAAATCACCTGTTATCTTATGTACCGCAGCCATGTCTGGTCAAAAACCGTAAATATAGGATTAATAACGAAACCTAGCTAAACTAAGAAATGGAAAGGTTTTGATTCAAATGATAAGGTTTTGCCTGGGCATCGCTTATTACGATTTATCCATTTTGTTCTGCAATGCAAAAAAAGCCCTTTTTGAAGCCCGTTCCTCTGCCTTTTTTTTCGAAGTGGCCCGTGCTTTGGCAACCACATTGCCGTCAATGGTAAGCTTCACCGCAAAGTGTTTTAAAACATCGTTTCCCGTGTCGTCATACACATCGTAATTAAAATTCTTTTTTTGCTTTTGGCACCATTCAATTACAAGGCTTTTGTAACTGATGACCTTCCCTTCAAGTTGTTCGATATCGACATAAGGATCTATGACCCTAAGTTTAATGAACTTTTCACAGTATTTAAATCCCCTATCGAGATAAATTGCCCCAACAAGCGCCTCAAAAACATTGCCATGTATATTATCCCCAAAGTGTGATTTGGGAATACGGCTCTCTACAAATTCTATGAGATTAAGATCCTTCCCCAATTCGTTCAAATGTTCCCTACTGACAATTTTAGAGCGCATTTTGGTCAGATAACCTTCGTCTCCTTCTGGCACTTCTTTAAAAAGGTGATGTGAAATGATTGTGCCCAACATGGCATCGCCCAAAAATTCCAGCCGTTCATAATTCATCGGATTGCCAATCTTATCCTTTTTATTGGCAGAGCGGTGCATGAACGCTTTTTTATATAATTTGAGCATTTTGGGCTTAAATCCCAAAATGTTACTTATCCCTAAAAAAAAATCCCCATCCTCTTTGGAATGGGAATTGAATATATTTTTCGGGAAACCCATTCGTCGTTTAACTAATTTTTTTAAATACCACACATGCGTTATGCCCACCAAAGCCAAAGGTATTGCTCAGGGCCACTTTAACATCCCTTTTCTGGGCCTTGTTTAGGGTAAGGTTTAGTCGCGGGTCTATATTTTCATCCACTGTGGTATGATTGATCGTTGGCGGTACCAAACCGTTTTCCATAGCCAAAATAGAAGCAATTGCTTCTATAGCGCCTGCCGCTCCCAACAAATGACCTGTCATTGATTTGGTAGAATTTATATTGATGTTCGGTGCATGGTCGCCAAATACTTCGGTAATTGCCTTAAGTTCGGCCACATCCCCGAGGGGAGTAGAGGTGCCATGTGTATTGATCGTATCAACATCTTCAGGTTTTAACCCCGCATCCTCTAAACAATTTTGCATCACCCTGACTACCCCGATGCCTTCCGGGTGTGGTGCTGTCATGTGATAGGCATCACTTGAAAGTCCGCCACCGGCCAGTTCCGCATATATTTTTGCGCCCCTTGCTTTGGCGTGTTCATATTCTTCGAGAATCAATGCCCCTGCCCCTTCGCCAAGTACAAAACCGTCCCTGGTAGCATCAAATGGTCTTGAGGCGGTCTCAGGACTTTCATTTCTGGTACTCAGGGCATGCATGGCCCCAAAACCACCCATTCCGGCCATGGTTACGGCAGCTTCACTTCCGCCCGAGACCACCACATCGCAGTATCCCAACCGTATGGTATTCATCGCATCTATCAGCGCATTGGCTGAAGAGGCACAGGCCGATACCGTAGTATAGTTAGGACCCATAAATCCGTGTCTTATGGAAATATTGCCAGGTGCTATATCAGCGATCATTTTTGGAATAAAGAAGGGGTTGAAACGAGGTGTTCCATCTCCAAGGGCAAAATTAATCACTTCGTTCTGAAAGGTCTCCAATCCACCTATACCCGCTCCCCATATGACCCCAACGCGGAACTTATCCAATTTGTCGAGATCCAAGCCGGAATCTAAAATGGCCTCATCGGACGCCACCAAAGCATATTGCGCAAATCGGTCCAATTTTCTGGCCTCTTTCCTATCAAAAAATTCCTCGGCGTTAAAATTTTTAAGTTCGCATGCAAATTTCACTTTGAATTTTTCAGTATCATAATAGGTTACCGGCGCAGAACCGCTTTTGCCATTCTTAAGCCCTTCCCAATATTCTTTAACTGTATTTCCAATAGGTGTTAAGGCACCTAAGCCTGTTACCACAACTCGCTTTAATTGCATTGAACAATGTTTTAATAGTATCCTTGGCCTGTCTGTAATGATTCACAGTGCCAGATTTTGGGATAATAGGTAAAGTGAAATTAAAAAAAATTATCCATGCGGCATGGTTACCACATGGATAATTTTGAATCTCGTTCAAGAAAACATAAAATTACTTCGCTTCTTCTATATAACTAATGGCTTGGCCAACGGTTGCGATGTTTTCAGCTTGATCATCAGGGATTTGAATATCGAATTCTTTCTCGAACTCCATAATCAACTCAACAGTATCCAATGAATCCGCCCCTAAGTCGTTAGTAAAGCTAGCTTCCGATACTACTTCGTTCTCATCAACCCCCAACTTATCAACGATGATAGCTTTTACTCTTGATGCAATGTCTGACATAATTATTTTGGTTTTATAAATTTAAATTGTTGGCAAAAATAAAAAACTTTGGATTAATAACACTATATGTCTGTAAAATGTATTGTAATTTAAGAAAATTAAAGACAGGAGTAGTATTTTCGCCTAAGAAATTTTGATCTTATTATAATGGCTGTCCTCCCCTCGAAACGTATCGTACTTTTTGCTTCTGGTTCGGGTTCAAATGTTGAAAACATAGTACATTACTTTCGTGATAAAACAAACATTACGGTTGCCGCCGTACTGACAAACAAAATTGATGCCAAAGTGATTGAAAGATGTAATAGATTAAATATCAGTGTGTTATACTTCAATAAGACGGCATTTATAAAATCAAATTGCGTTTTGGAAGCATTAAAGGGCCTAAATCCAGACCTTATTGTTCTTGCTGGGTTCTTATTAAAAATACCCGACAACCTCATCCAATATTTTCCAAATAAGATCATTAACATTCATCCGGCATTATTGCCTAAATATGGTGGCAAAGGCATGTATGGCAACCATATTCACGCCACCGTAAAGGAAAACAACGAAACGGAAACCGGCATAACAATCCATTATGTAAATGAAAATTACGACGAAGGGGCCATAATCTTTCAGGCCAAAACTGCCCTTTTGCCAGAAGACAGTGCTGAGGATATTGCCAATAAGGTCCATTTACTTGAATATAGCCATTATCCCAAAATAATAGAGCAACTATTACAGCAGGCCTAATGGGCAAAAAAGAAAAATTTTATACGGTATGGAAAGGCAAGCGACCTGGTATTTATACGTCTTGGGAGGATTGCAAAGCGGCCATCACGGGGTATAGGGGAGCGGAATACAAATCTTTTACAACTTTTGAGGCGGCCAAAAAGGCTTATAATGCGAATTATGCCGAATACAAAGGGAAGAAAAAGGGGGGGGCCTCGCTCACCCAGGAACAATTACTGGCCATAGGCACACCAAATCCCCATTCCATTTCTGTAGATGCAGCTTCCAGCGGCAACCCTGGGGTGATGGAGTACCAAGGAGTGGATACCCAAACTGGCAAAAAGCTTTTTAGTCAAGGGCCATTCGCAGAAGGCACCAACAATATCGGTGAATTTTTGGCAATCGTACATGGACTCGCCTTCCTAAAAGAACGCAACAGTAATCGCATCGTCTACTCCGATTCCCGCACTGCGATTGGTTGGATACAAAAAAAGACATGCAATACCAAGCTGGTTGAAACCGACAAAAATAAGGCCTTATTTGATTTGATACGCCGTGCGATAAAATGGTTAAAGACCCATTCGTACAATAACCCCATCGTAAAATGGGAGACCATGGCTTGGGGGGAAATCCCTGCTGATTTTGGACGTAAATAAGTAGGGCTATCGGGCCTTTCCAAACAAATGCCTTATCCAGAATAAATTTTATCAATTGATATGAACGCCCTTCGAAAATGGCATGGCAAATCCGTATATTTGCAGCAAATTTCTAAAATAGAATGGGTAAACTTTTGATAGTAGGCACCGTAGCCTTTGACGCCATTGAAACCCCTTTTGGTAAAACGGACAAAATTTTAGGCGGTGCAGCTACCTTTATAGGGCTAGCGGCGTCCCAATTCGAAGTCGAATCTGCCATTGTTTCGATAGTGGGCGAGGACATGAACCAAGAATATTTGGACCTACTTTCTGAAAAAGGAATAGACCTAACCGGGCTCGAGATCGTAAAAGGTGGAAAGACATTTTTTTGGAAAGGCAAATACCATAATGATCTCAACGCTAGGGATACATTGGTGACCGAATTGAACACACTGGCCGATTTTAATCCTGTTGTCCCTGAAAAATTCAAAGATGCCGATGTGGTAATGCTGGGTAACCTGCACCCTAATACCCAAATGAGCGTGATCGATCAAATGAGCGTTCGTCCCAAATTGATCATACTCGATACTATGAATTTTTGGATGGATAACGCACTGCGAGAACTAAAGGTCGTTATCGGGCATATAGATGTTATCGCCCTAAATGATGAGGAGGCAAGACAATTGACAGGGGAGTATTCCCTGGTTAAGGCTGCTGATAAAATACAGAAAATGGGGCCCAAGTATGTGGTTATCAAAAAAGGTGAACACGGGGCTTTGCTCTTCCATAAAGAACATGTTTTCTTTGCGCCCGCCCTCCCGTTGGAAGAAGTTTTTGATCCCACAGGCGCCGGCGATACTTTTGCAGGGGGATTTGCAGGGTATTTGGCGGCGACCGATAACCTTTCTTTTAATAATATGAAACGTGCGGTGATACATGGGTCTAACTTGGCTTCTTTCTGTGTGGAGCGATTTGGGACCGAGCGGATGCAAAATTTAAAGCGGGAAGAGGTCAACCAACGGCTTCATCAATTTAAAGCCTTGACACAATTTGAAATTGAGCTAACATAATTGAATGCCCTGATCTATCGGGGCTTTTTTAATCCATGACGATAAATGAGCGACGCTATTAAGCATGAATGTGGTATTTCTGTAATCCGATTGTTAAAGCCTTTGGAGTATTACCAAAAGAAATATGGCTCGGCTTTCTATGGGGTAAACAAAATGTACCTGATGATGGAGAAGCAGCACAATCGAGGGCAGGACGGAGCAGGTTTTGCGAGTATCAAACTTGATGTGAAGGCAGGCGAACGTTATATGAGCCGAGTTCGTTCGGTAGACGCACAGCCCATCCAGGATATTTTTGCTCAAATAAACGATAGGATCAATCTCACCCTGAAGGAGCATCCCGAATTCGCCAACGATGTCGCCATGCAGAAAAAACACATCCCTTATATTGGGGAAGTCTTGCTGGGCCATGTACGCTACGGTACGTTCGGCAAGAACAGTATTGAAAACGTGCATCCATTTTTAAGGCAGAACAACTGGATGCACAGGAACCTCATAGTGGCCGGAAATTTTAACATGACCAATGTACATGAGCTGTTTGACAATCTGATTCAATTAGGGCAGCATCCGAAAGAAATGGCAGACACGGTCACTGTTATGGAAAAAATCGGACATTTTCTGGATGATGAAGTGGCCAAACTGTATAAACAAATAAAAAAAGAGGGCTTTAACAAAATGGAGGCCTCTCCTTTGATCGCAGAGCGCTTAAAAATCCATAAAATATTAAAAAGGGCCTCCAAAAACTGGGACGGTGGCTATGCCATGGCCGGACTTTTAGGTCACGGGGATGCCTTTGTACTCCGCGACCCTTCGGGGATAAGACCTGTATATTACTACAAAGATGATGAGGTTGTGGTAGTGGCATCGGAACGACCTGCCATACAGACGGTCTTTAACGTTTCCTTTGAAAAAGTAAAAGAGTTAGATCCAGGACACGCAATTATCATTAAAAAGGGTGGGGGCACCCAAATTAAGAAAATATTGGAACCGAAAGAACGTCGGGCCTGTTCCTTCGAACGCATTTATTTCTCGCGCGGCAGCGATAAAGAAATATACCAGGAACGAAAGGAATTGGGTAAACTACTTTTTCCAAAAATCTTATCGGCCATTGATGGCAATATCAAAAAAACGGTTTTCTCCTATATCCCCAACACTGCCGAAACTTCTTTTTTTGGCATGGTCAAGGAAGCCCAAAATTATTTGAACAAAAAAAAGGAAGAGCAGATCCTTGCCCTTGGCACCAAAATAACAAGTGAGCAGCTGCATGAGATATTGGAAGTTCGACCAAGAATCGAAAAGGTTGCCATTAAGGATGCCAAATTACGCACCTTTATTACCCAGGATAGTAGCCGTGACGATCTCGTGGCCCACATTTATGATATTTCCTATGGTTCTGTGGACAAGGGCGACAACTTGGTCATTATAGACGATAGTATCGTACGGGGCACGACCTTAAAGAATAGCATTCTACGGATATTGGATAGGTTGCTCCCAAAGAAAATAGTGGTTGTATCGTCTGCCCCACAAATCAGGTACCCTGATTGTTATGGAATAGACATGGCCAAATTAGAGGACTTTATTGCTTTTAGGGCCGCCCATGATTTACATAAAGATGCCAATACCCTCAAAAAAGTTGACGAGATATATAAAAAGTGTCTCGAGCAGGTCCGCACTAAGGATAAGGAAGTGATCAATTATGTAAAAGAATTTTACGCCCCGTTTACCGCAGATCAAATTTCTAAAAAAATAGGGGAATTGTTAAGTCCCCCAGATATGAAGGCAGAGGTACAAATTATATATCAGACCATAGAAAATCTACATCAGGCCTGTCCTAAAAATCTTGGAGATTGGTATTTTACGGGCAACTATCCTACTCCAGGGGGCAATCGCGTGGTAAACAGGGCATTTATCAACTTTTATGAGGGAAAAAATCAAAGGGCCTATTGATTATTTTATCGATGAAATGCGCATTTTTATGCATTTCATCGATAATTTCTTGTTTTCATCGGCTTTTTGATCCCTTAGGAAGCAAGCCACCTATTTTAGCCAAGCCATAGCATAAGTAGGTTAAGTTCATGGTAAGATTTGGGGCAAAAAAGGTGGAGACTTCTCCACCTTTTTTATTTTGCTTTTACAGGTTTCCACATTCCCTAACTGCAACATACGGTATTCGCAAAGTAAAATATAGGAATCTTTTCAATTCAAGAAACAAGCAATAGGGTTATTCAATCCATTCTTTGATTTCGATAAATGCACTTTACCCTTTTAATGAGCAGTTCAACAAAGATGTTTTTGGTCAGATCAATAATGGCCCATATTTGTGGAACCATAGCATAAGTAGGTTAAGTTCATGGTAAGATTTGGGGAAAGAAGGCGGGCTAAACCCCGCCTTCTTCATTTTAAAGACTTTTCTACAGTCTTAAATCCAATCAATGATACAATTGTCTTCAAAAGCCTCTAAACCAATCCATAATTTTTGCAATAAGCTCGATTTTAAAGTACAACGAGTGTAGTTCAACGCCATAAACGGGCATTCATCTAAAACCTTTTTTTTACCATACCGTTACAGCTATTTTTGGAGCACCATAGCATAAGTAGGTTAAGTTCATGGTAAGATTTGGGGAAAGAAGGCGGGGTTTTGCCCCGCCTTCTTTATGCCCAAACCCCTAGTAATTGGCACGGTTAGCCGCACTTTTCCTACATATCACCCCGCTTTCTTGGAAAAATAAACCTTTAAAAATTCCTAAATTTTCTTTTTTATATCCCACAATACCAGTAATTTAGTAGTGCCATAGCATAAGTAGGTTAAGTTTATGGTAAGATTTGGGACGAAAAGGGTGGAGGCTTCTCCGCCCTTTTCTATTTTAGATTGAAAGCAATTTCTAAGAAAATACTTATCATTAGGAAGATTTCCGCTTATTGTTCCCACGCGAAAAATAATACCTATGCCCTAAATAGTGGGCCTTATAATTATTGTAGGAGGTTTATATCAAAAAAGGCTGTTCCACATTTCGTAGAACAGCCTTTTTTGGGCATTTTTTGTACTTATTTATTAGCATCATAGAGAGCGCTTGCCTTGTCCCAATTGATTACGTTGTAAAATGCAGTTACATAATCGGGCCTTCTGTTCTGGTAGTTCAAATAATAGGCATGTTCCCAAACATCCAATCCCAAGATCGGGAATCCACCACAACCGGTTCCAGGCATTAAAGGGTTGTCCTGGTTAGGCGTCGAACAAATTTCTACTTTTCCGCCCTTGTGAACGCAAAGCCATGCCCAGCCTGAGCCAAACCTCGAGCCTGCCGCCGCATTGAACTTTTCTTGAAACCCTTCAAATGAACCAAAGGCCGATTTTATGGCATCTGCCAATGCTCCAGATGGCTTTCCTCCACCTTTGGGCGACATAATTTGCCAAAAAAGTGAGTGATTGTAAAACCCTCCGCCATTATTACGGACGGCATTGTTCGCCATATCCAAATTTTTTAGAATTGCCTCTATGGATTTTCCTTCCAAGTCAGTGCCGGCTATCGCTTTGTTTAAATTAGTGGTGTAACCGTTGTGGTGCTTGGTATGGTGTATTTCCATTGTCCTCGCATCGATATGTGGTTCCAATGCGTTGTAGGCATAGGATAATTTAGGTAATTCAAAAGCCATAATTTTATATGTTTTTATGTTAAATAATAGTGTCCCCCAAAGCTACGTTTTTTAACAATCATATTCCATTAATAATTTGTTAAGAACGCCACCATTATGCTTAATTTGCAACTAAAAATAAGTGACGGACAGTCCTTTTAAAATATACAACGCTTCGGCTGGTTCAGGGAAGACCCATACATTGACCAAGGCCTACCTTAAAATCATCCTGGCCTCACCGAAGAATTTGGGCAATATTCTTGCACTTACCTTTACGAACAAGGCGGTGGGCGAAATGAAGCATCGCATACTGGACAGCCTCTACCAATTTGGTCAAACGACCGATATGGCTGCGGCCAATCCACTTTTTATTTCCCTGTTGGATGAATTGGCGCTGGATGTTGAAACCCTTCGCAAAAAGGCCAAGCAAACCTTGAAGGAAATACTACACAACTATGCTTTTTTCGATATTTCAACCCTTGATAAGTTCACCCATAGGCTCATTCGTACTTTTGCCAAAGACCTTAAACTGCCACAAAATTTTGAGGTAATCCTAGAGAAAGACATGCTCTTGGACGAAGCCGTATCCCGGCTGATACTGAAGGCTGGTAACGATCCCTTGTTGACAAAGGTCCTGATAGACTTTGCCCTAGAGAAAATAGAGGATGAGCGAAGTTGGGACATTGCCTTTGATCTGCACAAGATTGGAGCGCTCCTATTTGAGGAAAACCAAGTGGAACATCTTGAAAAATTAAAGGACAAATCAATAGTAGATTTCTTGGAATTGCAAAAGTCCCTCCAAGTAAAAATTAAATACTGCGAAGATAAAATCGCCAGCGAGGCTAAGCAAATAATCATGCTATTTGATCAAAATGGCCTACAGGAAACCGATTTTACCTCAGGTTACTTCCCAAAATTCATCCAAAAAATAGATGGTGGCGACCTTAATCTCGATTATAAGGCCGCATGGAAGCAAAATTTTGGGGAAAAGCCCCTCTATAATAAAAGTTGCGATCCGGGTACCATGCAAATCATTGATGGCCTTCAACAAGCATTCACGAAATCGTTCGGGCTCATTAAAGAAGCTTACCACCAGCTTTCCTTTTTGAACAACGCTTATGGAAACATAGTGCCCTTGACCGTATTGAATAGTTTGCAATTAGAAATTAAAAAGTTACAAGAAGAAAAAGACCAGCTCTCCATAGCGGAATTCAACACCATTATTTCCAGGGAAATAAAAAATCAACCAGCACCTTTTATCTACGAAAGGTTGGGTGAAAAATATAGGCATTACTTTGTTGATGAGTTCCAGGACACCTCATCCATGCAATGGTCCAATTTACAGCCCTTAATTGGTAACGCACTCTCTAGCGTGGATCATATGGGCGAAACGGGCTCCCTTTTTCTGGTAGGGGACGCGAAACAAGCCATCTATCGATGGCGGGGTGGCCGGGCAGAGCAACTTCTCGACCTCATTTTAGAAAGGTCAAACCCTTTTGTGTTGGCTCCGGACATTTATAAGTTGGAGACCAATTATCGCAGCCATGAGGAGGTCATTAATTTTAATAATGCCTTTTTTCAAACCACGGCCCCGTTTCTAAACAATGAGATTTACCATCAATTGTTTATTGAAGGTAATGATCAATATACCAACGCTAAAAAAGGTGGCTACGTCCAATTGACATTTATTGATAGGCTTGAGGAAGAAGCTGATAAAGATTCCTTATATGGCGCTGCTGTCGTCAAGACCATTGAAGCGGTATTGCGACACGGCCACGCCCCACGCGACGTCTGTATTTTGGTGCGGGGCAACAAAGAGGGCGTGGCGTTGGCCGATTTTCTTACCCAACAAGGTATTCCAGTAGTTTCGTCGGAAAGCCTACTACTTAACAGTAGTGAAAAAGTGCGTTTTTTGGCCGACCTGCTCCGCTATCAAAATCAACCGAACGATTTGGCCACAAAATATGATATCCTATTATTCCTCTCAAAAAAAGTCGCTTCCCGGCATGCGTTCATTGCTGAACACTTAGCTGATCCCGGGGCCCTTTTAAGCGGTCAATATGGATATGACCCCATTTTGTTAAAACAGAAATCGGTTTATGATGGCTTAGAGCTTGCCATAAAACAATTCGATCTTGCGCGGGATACCGATGCCTATATCCTTTTTTTTATGGATTTTGTCCTAGATCTCGAGCAGCGTGAGGGTCCGGGCCTACAAATATTTTTGGAGTATTGGGATAAGAAAAAGGAGCGGTTGGGACTCAGTACATCCGCAAGTTTGGAGGCCATTCAAATCATGACGGTACATAAGGCAAAAGGACTGGAATTTCCAATTGTTATATATCCCTATGCCAATGAGCATATTTATAAACGAATGGATAAAAAGATGTGGCTCCCGGTAAACCAAGAGGACTATGTTGGATTCGAAGAATTGTTGCTCAATGAAAAGCAAGAGGTCGTAAATTATAGCGAACAGGCAGACCTATATTATCATATTGAGGAGCACAAAATGGAGTTGGACGCCTTTAACCTATTATATGTCGCATTAACCAGGGCCGAGAAGGCGCTTTTTATAATCACCGAAAAACAACTTGATAAAAAAGGCAGCCATAATACTGACTATTTTTCAGGCCTGTTTATCCATTTTCTCAAAGAAAAAAAATTATGGGAAGACACGTTGGACTCCTATCACTTTGGGGCCATCCCATCTTGCATCCCGGAGCCTACCTCACAGCAATATAACATTGCCTACCAATATACCTATAAGGAAAGACCCAGTTTTAGAATTCTGACCACCACAGGTGCGCTTTGGGGCACAGAAAAGGAAAAGGCCCTTGCCAAAGGGAATCTTGTACATGCAGCCATGGGGATGATCGAAACGTATGCTGATCTAGAAAAGGCCCTTGCGATGATCGTTATGAACGGTGATTGCAGTCAAGACGAAGTAGGCGCGCTGCGCACTGCAATACTTCAGATTATGGAACATCCCCAATTGGTAACCTATTTCGACGCGGGAAATGTTGTTATGAACGAGCAGGATATCATCACCAATAATGGTCGTATCCTTCGGCCTGATAGGATTGTGATCAACGATAAATCGGTTACCGTTATCGACTATAAGACAGGCAAAAAAGATACAAAATACGAAGTGCAGCTAAACACCTATGGCGAAGCCTTGCATCAGATGGGCTATTGTGTGAAAAACAAGATAATTGTATATATTGACGAATACATCTTACCAGAATTTATCTAAAAACGAATTATGTACGGAAAACTTAAAGAGCATCTTAAACAAGAACTCAGCCAGATAAAACAAGACGGCCTTTACAAAAAAGAGCGAATTATCATTTCGCCCCAGGATGCCGTGATTAAAATATCGACGGGGGAAACCGTCATCAATTTTTGTGCAAATAATT
>JBBKWR010000006.1:0-3903 GCA_037969055.1 Flavobacteriaceae bacterium
TGCCCCAATACATTTTGGACTATGGTGATCTTCAGATTTTCCAAAAAGAAATAACGGATAGTAAAAAAGAAAACAACCTCGATACAGTAGTCGAGTTTGACAAGGAAGACAATATAATCGGAAATATTTTATTGAACATTCTTCCATTTGTACTTATTATTGGTATTTGGATATTCCTGATGCGACGAATGTCCGGAGGTGGCGGCGGTGGTGCCGGGGGCCAAATCTTTAATATCGGCAAATCAAAAGCAAAACTTTTTGACGAAAAGACGGATACCCGTACTTCGTTTAAGGATGTGGCCGGGTTGGAAGGGGCCAAGGAAGAGGTTGAAGAAATTGTAGAATTTTTAAAATATCCGGATAAGTATACCTCATTAGGTGGAAAAATCCCAAAAGGCGCACTTCTTGTTGGTCCTCCAGGAACCGGAAAGACTTTATTGGCAAAAGCAGTTGCAGGGGAAGCAAAAGTACCGTTCTTCTCGCTTTCAGGCTCTGACTTTGTTGAAATGTTCGTAGGGGTAGGTGCCTCAAGGGTACGGGATCTTTTTAAACAGGCCAAGGATAAATCACCAGCAATTATTTTTATCGATGAGATCGATGCCATTGGTAGGGCACGTGGGAAGAACAATTTTACTGGTTCCAACGATGAACGTGAGAATACGTTGAACCAGCTTTTGACCGAAATGGACGGGTTTGGTACCAATACCAACGTGATCGTGCTGGCAGCAACGAACCGAGCAGATGTGCTGGATAAGGCCCTTATGCGGGCAGGCAGGTTCGATAGGCAGATTTATGTGGACCTACCGGACATCAGGGAACGAAAAGAAATTTTTGAAGTCCATTTAAGACCCATTAAAACTGCGGAGACCTTAGATGTCGATTTTCTTGCAAGGCAAACACCTGGATTCTCGGGTGCCGACATTGCCAATGTTTGTAATGAAGCCGCATTGATCGCCGCACGAAAAGAAAAAAAATCAGTGAACAAGCAGGATTTCTTGGATGCTGTTGATAGAATTGTAGGGGGCTTGGAGAAAAAGAACAAGATCATCACCCCAGGCGAAAAGAAAACAATTGCTTACCATGAGGCCGGACATGCGACCGTAAGCTGGATGTTGGAACATGCGGCACCTTTGGTAAAGGTTACGATAGTGCCCAGGGGCCAGTCATTAGGTGCCGCGTGGTACCTTCCTGAAGAAAGGTTGATCGTACGCCCAGAACAAATGAAAGACGAAATGTGTGCAACCCTGGGAGGAAGGGCTGCTGAAAAAGTAATATTTAACCAAATCTCGACTGGTGCCCTTAGTGATCTTGAAAAAGTGACCAAACAAGCAAGGGCCATGGTCACCATATATGGGCTTAATGATGAAATTGGCAACCTTACCTACTATGATTCTTCCGGTCAATCAGATTACAACTTCTCCAAACCCTATAGCGAAGATACTGCCCAAAAGATAGACAAGGAGATTTCTAAGCTTATTGAGGAACAGTACGTAAGAGCCATTCAGGTGCTTGAAAAGAACAAAGACAAATTGACTATTTTGGCAGATCGCCTTCTAGAGAAAGAAGTGATATTCAAGGAAGATCTGGAAAAAATATTCGGTAGAAGACCCTTTGACAAAGATTTTGATGCCCAAGGCCAGGAAATTATAGACAATATAACCCCTGCCGAGGAACTCAAGGAAGAAAATAAATAGTGATATTTGTCGTTGTTCATTTATGGACACTAGTTTACTTATATTAGGATTACATGGGGCTATTGGACAAATTATTTGGTGGTGGCAAAAAGGTTTCTAAGGAAACAACGGAAACTAGGGGGCAACACATGCCCGACCTCAATATCCCCGAAGATGAAAAGTTTACAATCCATTTCAAGAAGAATGGAGGAAAATTCCTGTATTGCGATTCTTTTGATGAAATTTCGCAGGCACTAAAAAACATTATTTCAGAAAATGCATGGGAAGACAATCCTTTTTTGGTATTGAACCCAAGACTGGAAGAAAAATTTTCCAAGGAGCATGTTAACTTCACTTCCAAAATAAGAGAGAGCAATGTTTTCCTTACCACCTGCGAGCATTTAATCGCGCAAAATGGATCAATATTGGTTTGTTCGAATCAGTTGATGGAAAAGAAACTCCATGAACTCCCTGATAATATCATTGTTTTTGCGACGACAAGTCAACTGGTCGAATCGATCGGGGAAGGTCTTAAGAAGATCAAAAAAAAATATGGCCATAGCATTCCCGGCAATATCACTACGCTAAAACACTTTCAGGCCAACCAAAAAAACTCTGATGATTTCCTAACTTACGGCAGCAGTTCGAAAAATTTGTATCTTTTGCTTTTGGAAGACTTGTAATATGAAGGAAATCTTAAGGCGTTCTGTTACGGGGGCCGTTTATATCGTGCTCTTACTTTCATCAATTTTCCTTAGTTCAGATGCCTTCGATTTTTTGTTGATGATATTTGGCCTTGCCTGTATTTATGAATACAAGCGTATGGTAGGATTGCGAGGATACTATCTTTTTTTATCCTATCTAGCGCTGTGGTGGATCTTTATCTATATCATAAAGGAGCATGACAAAATACCGATCAACATTTTAATGTTCCTGACCATCTTGGTCGACCTTATGTTGTTGTACAGGCTTTTTTCGAACAAGCAAAAGACTTATAATATCTATCAAAAATTCATTGCGGGGCTTTTCTATATAGGTGGCGGTTGCATTTTTTTAACCATGATTCCTTATAAAAACGAGGCTTTCGCCAAATTTTTGATAATGGGTATTTTAATTTTGATGTGGGTAAACGACTCTTTTGCCTATTTGGTGGGGAGAACTATTGGACGCACCAAACTCTATCCGGCGGTATCTCCCAAAAAGACTGTGGAAGGGGCCATAGGCGGATTGTTATTTACATTGTTATCGGCCTTTCTTATGGCCCGCTATTTAATGGTCCATTATGAGCCCTCGATTACGCTGGTACAGTGGGTCATTCTTGCCGCTATTATAGTTTTTGTGGGCAGTCTGGGCGATTTAGTGGAATCAAAGCTTAAAAGATTGGCGGGTGTAAAAGATAGCGGTGCCCTGTTGCCCGGCCATGGGGGCATGCTCGATCGTTTAGACAGTCTTATATTTGCAGCCCCATTTGCTTATTTAACCTTAAATATATTTACACATGTTTCATAGAGAGGGCCAAAAAATTATTTTGACCGCTTTTTTTCTGGTAGTCGCAATCATTCTGCTAGCACAATATTTCATCATGTTGCCTTTGGTGCGAGGGGCAATCCAGTTGTTGGGATTATTGACCCTCATCCTGATCTTACAGTTCTTTCGCAATCCAAAAAGAAATGTACTGCGGAATTTCGACGAAATTTTAGCCCCGGTCGATGGTAAGGTAGTGGTCATTGAAGAAGCCGACGAAACGGAATTTTTTAACGATCGACGCATACAAATTTCCATCTTTATGTCTCCCGTAAACGTACATGTTACAAGATATGCCGCCAGTGGTGAAATCAAATATTCAAAATACCATCCAGGCAAGTATCTCGTTGCTTGGCATCCCAAATCGAGTACCGAAAATGAGCGCACCACAGTCGTTATTCGGACCCCCAAATTCGGAGATATACTATACCGTCAAATTGCGGGCGCAATGGCCAGACGAATTGTGAATTATGCAACTGTCGGGGAAAGTGTTCAGCAGGGCGAGGATGCAGGATTCATAAAATTTGGTTCTAGGGTAGATTTGTTCTTACCTTTAGATAGTGTTGTGACGGTAAAGCTCGGCCAGCCCGTCATAGGAGCTAAAACCTGTATAGCAACAGTGCCCCAAAAGAATGAAGAACGAGAAACTACATAATAAATTTATCAAGGCGGTGGCATTCGTCAATGGCTACGAAAAACCACTTCC
>JBBKWR010000007.1:0-7616 GCA_037969055.1 Flavobacteriaceae bacterium
GAATTGGTTAGGAACGGATATTTAGGCGAAATCTCCAAAGTGCTGGTAAACGTAGGGGATCCTGCCATTGATTATAATCTAATGGCCGAGGGAATGCCCAAGGAAGTGGACTGGAACAAATGGTGTGGGCCTGCACCATTGCTAGCCTATAATCATAGGTTGGCCCCAGCGACAAATGATGTTGATTTTTGGCCCGACTGGCGGTTGTACAAGGAAACAGGCGGCGGAATACTTTGTGATTGGGGAGCACACATGTTCGATATAGCTCAGTGGGCCTTGGGAATGGATCATAGCGGCCCCGTTCGATATTTACCACCAGCCGATAAGTCGGCCGTTCGCGGATTGCGAATGTTTTATGAAAATGGTATTGAGATGGTGCATGAAGATTTCGGTAGGGGATGGGGCGTGCGCTTTATTGGAAGCGAAGGCACCTTGGATGTGAGTAGAAGTTATTTGGAAACGAGTCCCGAATACTTGTTGTCCGCAGAGCCGAGGGATGCGGATATCCGCTTGTACAACTCGAATGAGAACCATTATCAGGATTGGCTGGATGCGATAAAAAATAATACGGATCCGATTTGTGATGTGGAGACGGGACATCGGTCGGCCACCATTTGCAATATTGCCAATATTACCTATCAATTGGGCCGCGATCTGGAATGGGATCCTGTCGAGGAACATTTTAAAGGTGATGCCCAAGCCAATACCATGCGGACCAGGGACGAAAGAAAGTACAATTGAGTCTAAAATAGTTGGGCATGAAATTAAAGGGGATGGTTTATTGTATCGCAACAGTGGTAGTTCTGTCCTGTGGTGGACCAGACTTGCCAGATGCGGTAGCATTGGTTTATGAAAATCTTCCAGAGCAAATAGATTTTAACCAACATGTAAAACCAATACTTTCAGATAAATGCTTTATCTGCCATGGTCCTGATAAAAACAAGGTAAAAGCAGGTCTCCAATTACACACCGCAGAACTGGCCTATAGTGAATTATCGAATTCACCTGGAAAATATGCGATCAAACCAGGTAGTTTGGGAAAGAGCGAAACAGTTGCGAGGATTCTTTCTGAAGATCCAGAATACATGATGCCGAAGCCCGAATCGCATCTTAGCCTAAACGAATACGAAAAGGCTATGTTGATTAAATGGATAGAAGATGGGGCCAAGTACAAAGTTCACTGGGCTTTTATCCCTCCCCAAAAAATAACGCCGCCTGAAATAAAATTGAAAGATAGGATCGCGAATCCTATTGATAACTTTGTACTGGCCAAGCTGGAGCAACTAAATATGGGGCCAAACTCGATGGCAGACAAGGAAACGCTGCTTCGAAAGGTTAGTCTTGATTTAACAGGGCTTCCTCCAAGTTTGGCCGAAATAGTTGCTTACCTAAAAGATGACTCCCCCAACGCATATGAAAAACAGGTCGACCGTTTACTGGCCTCTCCACACTACGGAGAACAGATGGCCGTAGATTGGATGGACCTCTCCCGCTATGCCGATACCCATGGGTATACCGTTGATCGTTATCGTGATGTTTCGGCATGGCGCGACTGGGTGATAAAATCGTTCAGCCAAAATATGCCCTATGACAGGTTTCTACAATGGCAATTGGCAGGGGACATGATGCTTAACCCCTCTAAAGATCAAATACTGGCAACAACATTCAACAGATTGCACCCACAAAATTTAGAAGGCGGAATCATTGATGAGGAATTCCGTTCTGAATACGTGGCAGATCGGGCCAACGTGGTCAGCGAAGGATTGTTGGGATTGACCATGGCATGTGCGAGATGTCATGATCATAAATACGATCCCATTTCCCAGAAGAATTATTATGAAATGTACAGCTTCTTCAACAACGTGAACGAGTCTGGACAGATACCTTGGGACTGGTCAATGCCCGTCCCCAACATGTTGCTGCCCACCAAGGAGCAGGAAAAGTTTATGGACTATGTGAACATTCTGATAGGTGAAAAAGAAAAATCTGCAACAGACATTGCCCAAATAGAAAAGATAGGAGCAGAAAAATGGGTGGCTTCCGAGTCATATAAAAATTTAACCATAAAATCTTTTCCAAGTGGACTGATCGGCAAAATAGATTTCAACGAAGGGAGTATCAATAATGCGATAGCCCCATACCAAAAGGGCGAAATGAAACAGGAATTTGCCCCGAAGCAAAAAGTACATTTGGTTGATGGTTTTACGGGCAAAGGACTGGTTTTTGATGGTGACACCTGGCTGGATATGGGCAAGTTGGGTGTTTTTCGGAGAACCGATCCGTTCAGTATTGGAATTCAAGTGTACATCCCCAAAGACCTCGAGACCGGGGTTATTTTCCACAAGCAGAATTCTACCCAGTTGCACAGCTATAGAGGTTTTCACCTGACCCTAAAAAATAACAAATTGGAAGCATTGTTGGCGCATGTATGGCCAGACAATGCCATCGTTGAGAGGTCTTTGGAAAATTTACCAAAGGATCAATGGGTTCAACTCACCCTTACTTATGATGGAGCTAGCAAGGCCGACGGGGTTAAGATTTATTGCAATGGTAAAGAATTGAAAACTGAGGTGGTCAACGATAACCTTTATAAAGACATTATTTTCAACAGCGTTGAAGATTTTGTTTATAAAAACCCAATAGAACCAGGCCTACAGATAGGTGCCATTTGGAGGGGCAAAGGTATAGGCGGGGCAAAGGCAGACGACATATTGGTATTTGACAAAGAATTGACCCCGATAGAGGTATTGCAGATAGCCAGGCCCGCTAGTTTTAAATCAATAATTTCAAAATCTAAGGCAGAACTTTCCGTTCAAGAAGAATCTGATTTAATGACCTACTATCTGGCTAATATTTCAAATGATTATAGAAGTTCGCTCGCCGAGCTGAAAAAAGCAAGAACGATTGAAGCCGATAGTGCTGAGCAGATCAAAGAGATTATGGTCATGAAAGAGATGCCTGTGCCTCGCGAAACCTATGTTTTGGAACGGGGACAGTATGATGTTTACGGCGAACGTGTTTACCCGAATACGCCAGAAAAGATATTCGCTTTTCCCGACAGCCTTCCAAAAAACCGACTGGGCCTGGCGCAATGGGTAACCAATAAGAAGAATCCGCTTACCGCGCGCGTTGCAGTGAACCGATACTGGCAGCACCTGTTTGGAACCGGAATTGTAAGGACAACGGAGGATTTTGGGAATCAGGGCGAACTACCCAGTCATCCTGCGCTGTTGGATTGGCTGGCCAACCGATTTATGGAATCGGGTTGGGATGTGAAAGCCTTGAACAAGTTGATGGTCATGTCGAATACCTACCAACAATCGTCGATGGCCACCATTGAGCAATTGGCAGCTGACCCAAAAAACAGACTTCTGGCACGGGGACCTTCAAATAGACTTACCGGCGAAATGCTCAGGGACAATATTTTGGCCGCATCAGGTCTGTTGAACAAAACGATTGGTGGCCCCAGTGTAAAACCCTATCAGCCCGAAGGGCTATGGAAAATAAATGGAGCGGAATATGAAGAGGACAAAGGGGATAAATTGTACCGAAGAAGTATGTATACCATTTGGAAACGAACGGTGCCACATCCTACATTGGCTACTTTCGACGCTCCCGAAAGGTCGTATTGTACCGTTCGAAGGCAGGAAACCAATACCCCTTTACAGGCTTTGGTTTTATTGAATGATCCCACTTTTATCGAAGCGTCACGAGTGTTGGGTAAAAGTATGATGGAATATTCAAATGTGAGGGACGGTATTTCAATGGTGTTCCGAAAATTGACGGGAAGGAAGATTCGTGTCGAAGAACTTGACCTATTAACCGAGCTGCAACAAGAAGAATATCTAAAATTTAAAAAAGAAGGTAAAAAAACCGAGGGATGGTTACATTCCGGAGAATTCCGAATATCAAAAGGTGATAACGGCCCTTTGGTTGCTGCAAACGCTGTGGTCGCAAATACCATAATGAATTCAGACGCAATGATTACAAAGCGATAATGGAATTTTACCAAACCATGTGATATGTGCCAAAATCATGACATTCTAAAATCAAACAATAAAGATCTGCAACAAGTCGAAAGGCAGTTAGACAGGAGAAATTTCTTGACCAAAACCTCCATGGGATTGGGTGCCATGGCCTTGGGATCGTTGCTGGGTTATGACAGGTTGTTCGGTGCCGAAATGGGGGGTATAAATGACTCCAAAGCCCAGTCGATATTAGGTTCCTATAATAAAAGCCGAATGGGTTTGCCCCATCACCTTCCCAAAGCCAAAAGGATCGTTTATCTTTTTCAGAGTGGGGGGCCATCCCAACTCGATATGTGGGATTACAAACCAAAATTAAAGGATCTGTACGGTAAAGATTTACCCCCTTCCGTTCGCCAAGGCCAAAGACTAACCGGAATGAGCGCGGAACAGACCATTTTTCCAATTGCCCCATCAATTATGGATTTTAAGCAATATGGCGAATCGCGGACATGGGTAAGCGAATTAATGCCACATACTGCCGAAATTGTAGACGATCTATGTTTTATAAAATCGATGCAGACCGATGCGATTAATCATGATCCGGCCATTACCTTCCTGCAAACGGGAAACCAATTACCGGGGAGGCCTTCAATTGGGTCATGGCTCAGTTATGGCTTGGGTTCTGACAATGAAAACCTTCCCACTTTTATAACATTGATCACTAAAAATATGATGGACCAACCGTTGTATTCTCGATTATGGGGAAACGGTTTTTTGCCAACCGAGCACCAAGGCGTTCAGTTTCGTTCTGGCAAGGACCCTGTCCTGTACCTAAGCGACCCAGAGAATTATGACGGAAACGACCGACGCCAAATGTTGGATTATTTAAAAAAATTGAACAATTTACAACATGATGTTTACGGAGATCCTGAGATCAATGCACGTATAGCCCAATACGAAATGGCCTTTCGAATGCAAACTTCAGTTCCGGAGGTTACCGACATGTCTGAGGAACCTGATCATATTTTTGAAATGTATGGCAAAGACAGTCGCGATCCTGGTACTTATGCGGCTAATTGTCTAATGGCCCGAAAGCTTCTAGAGAAAGATGTAAAATTTGTGCAATTGTACCACCAAGGATGGGACCAGCACATCGGTCGCCCGGGAGGGGTACGCAGTCAATGTAAATTGACCGATCAAGCGAACGCTGCACTTGTGAAGGATCTTAAACAAAGGGGCATGTTGGAGGATACATTAGTCGTGTGGGGCGGAGAATTTGGTCGTACCGTGTATTCACAAGGCCAGTTAACGCCACAAGATTATGGGCGAGACCACCACCCAAAAGCCTTTACAATGTGGATGGCAGGCGCCGGCGTAAAACCAGGTTTTACCTATGGGGAAACCGATGATTTTAGCTATAACGTTGTTAAAGATCCAGTACATGTACACGACTTCCACGCTACCTTATTGCATCTTTTCGGCATTGATCACGAACTGCTCACCTTTAAACACCAAGGTAGGCGCTATCGCTTGACCGATGTGCATGGAAAGGTGGTCAAGGATTTATTGACCTAGGCAAAAACTTGTCCCGGTCTAATTGAACTTAGGGTATTAAATTTTAATAGTTAGGTATACTAGAATGCCGTTCCTTATTGACCGGCTAATCTGCTGCCCAAGACTTTGGGATATATAGCAGTAGATGGGCGAGTTTGGATCGTATAACCCTCTCCCAACAATCACTACCCAACTTATATCAAGGCGATTGTCCAGGTTCAGGATTCTAGGTGCTCAAAGTCTTTTAGTGGTTACCCAGGCATCATATTATTCAGCGAACTTTTTGGTCCGATGCATTTTATACACCATGTTCCCAAAATAGGCAACTACCATAAAGCACACCAAAGTAAGTAGAAAGGAAAACCGCATTTCAGAAACGCCCAAAAAGGTAACATCGGTGTAGCCAGATCCCCCCAAATCCAAAATATATCCCTGCAGCGGGGGCATGGCAGCACCTCCAACTATTGCCATCACCAAAAAGGCCGCCCCGAATTTGGCATCCTCCCCTTGACCTTCCAAGGAAATTCCATAAATAGTCGGGAACATGATGGACATAAAGAATGAGGTCGCTATCAAGGCATAAATGCCTATTGCACCGGGAAGAAAAATCGCCCCTGAAATGGTCAATATTCCACCGAAGGAAAAGTACATCAGTAATTTTCCCGGATCAATTTTCCGTAATAGTGCGGTACCGATTGCCCTCCCGGACAGGAATACCACATAGCCCGCCATCCCGTAAGAAACCGCAGATCGACTATCGATTCCTAAGGTTTCTGCATATTGGTATACATAGGTCCAACACATGATCTGCGCCCCAACATAAAATATTTGGGCGACTACCCCCCACACAAATTTGGGCTGCTTCCATAATCGTTTTACAGAGTCAATAAAATTCACCTTGGCCTCCTGATGTTTGTTCTGCGGCATTTTTACCACACTCAACAAGATTATAAAAACAATTAGCGACAGACCAAGTACCACATACGGATTACGGATGACCTCAAGATCAGCCGTACGTATAAGTGCTTTGGCCGATTCCGAAACAGTATCATAAATGGGGGTCCCATCGGCAGTGACATCATCAGATTGCAGGGCTCCCAAAACAAAATTTTGTGCCACCAAAAGCCCAGTTATGGAACCTACGGGATTGAACATTTGGGCTAAATTAAGACGCTGGGTCGCAGTTTCCTCAGCCCCCATGGATAGGATATATGGATTAGCGGTTGTTTCCAAAAATGCTAGTCCAAAGGTTAGGATATATAGAGCCGCCAAAAAGAAACCAAAACTCTCATTGGCCGCTGCGGGATAGAATAACAGAGCTCCCGCAGCATACAGCGCAAGTCCTAGCAAAACTCCTTTTTTATAGGAGTACCTGTTTACAAACAAAGCTGCTGGCAGGGCCATGGTAAAATAGCCCCCATAGAATGCAGCCTGTACCATCGAGGCCTTAACGTTCGATAATTCAAGTACTTTTTGAAAAGCCTTTACCATGGGATTGGTAATATCATTGGCAAACCCCCATAGGGCAAATAGGGAGGTAATCAGAATGAAGGGCACTAAAATTGTTTTCGATATAATGGGAGGTTTTGAAATGTTTTCCATTTAAATGTTGGTTTGGATATTGGTTTATTCGCCCACTAAGGCCCGATCTAGATGTACATAGCCCCCATCGACAAAAATAAATTGGCCGGTGGTATGTGAGGATCTTTCTGATATGGTGAAAAGGCATGTGTTGGCGATTTCTTCAGGGGTTGTCATCCTTTTTTCCAAGGGGATTTTTTGAATAATGGACTTTAATTTATCTGGTCCGTTATCAAAAGTGTCGATCCATTCTTGGTACATTGGCGTCCAACTTTCTGCAATTATGATAGCATTGGAACGGATGCCAAACCTCAAAAGATCAACCGCCCATTCTCGTGTGAGTCCTAATACACCGCCCTTCGCCGCAGCATACCCGGAAGTTCCCCCTTGGCCCGTCAAGGCAACTTTGGAACCAATGTTCAGGATGTTCCCTTTGTGTTTTTTCAAAAGGGGCAAAGCATATTTCACGACTAAGAAATAACTGGAAAGGTTTAGTTTTAAGGAGTCCATAAA
>JBBKWR010000008.1:0-2562 GCA_037969055.1 Flavobacteriaceae bacterium
TTGTCAGATATTAAAAAACTTAGTAATGGTGTTACGAAGGATCAAAAATCATATTGACGGGAGTAAAGAAAAAAGATTCTACCTAAAAGTATTCTTGGAAATTTTTAAAGTCGCCAAACTGGTATTGTACAAATAATTGGAATATAGATTTTTGTAATGTACTTTTCGCTCTACGGATTTTACGATTTCCGTTGCAAAATCGGTGTCGTTGATTTTGGAAGTTGAATTAATGCCATGGGGCAAATCCATTTCGCCCAACTTTTGGCACCAAGAAGTTGCCAAGGTTCCGAAACGTTCGTTGTCTATATTGACGGTTCCCAAATTCCAAGTAGGGACTTCCCGGTCCCACCGCTTCAAATTAAAGCTGTGCATGTCGAAAACTATGGCTTTTCCGAAGTTCTTTTCTATTTGGCCGATCAAGGCATGTAATACGCGAAAAAAAGTTTTGTGTTTTTTCAAACTTAGTTTACGTTCTTTTTCCGTCAACGGATTTTTCCATAACTTTTTGCCCCAAGCATCTCCATAGATTGCATTATCAGGTTCGCGGTTCAGGTCATACTCAAATCTACTGTCCCGGCCTGCTATGACAATGGGGTGTGATTGCACCATCTCTTTCGTACTGGGGTCTTCTTCGAACCATCGATTATATTCCGTATGGAGGCAATTTTCCCATCACGATTTTCTGAATTGATGCCCATCGTGTACGGCGCCACATATATAGGGAACATAGCTATCTATTTTTAGGTTAAAAGAATAATCGTCGGATACGGCATCGAAAGGAGTTTCCTTTCCAAGTTACTGAATTATCTAATTGGCCATTAAGATTCATTAACAATTACAAAATCGATAGGTTCTGTTTAATCTATTGGGTGTAGCTGACAGGTTTTAAAATTTGCATATAAAAAACCTGGACAGGATCGCATTGACAAAGCGATTCCATTATAGGAGTTTGGATAAGGCGGTGTAGGTAGATGCCACACCTGTCAAAGTCCAGAGGTAGCTGGGAACCCTTGTCAAAGTCAGTTATAAATATGCATCCCGAAAGAATAGCAACCAATAGGCCGAATGCGTTCCCATTACAACACTATTCCATTATCCAACCAAAGTTGTATAAGCACATTGTTATTTGAAATATCCACAAGATGGAATTTGGAAAAACTTTTAAAAACCCTTGATTCTTTCAGAAGTTCCATACAAACCGATCCAGGGGAAAGGTAGTTGGAATGTATCAGAAATAATTCGCCTTTGCGTTTCAGAAGATAGCCCACATGCCCGGTGTCAAAGCCAATAAAATGTAGTCCTTCTTTGGTCAGGTGATCAATTTCTTCAAACGCTTTTTCTGGACTTTCTTGCACGACACTATAAATTGCCGAGCCGCAACTAATGATTATGGCCTCGTCTATAGGTGATTTTTGAGCCAATTTATAACGATTGAGATTTATGCCCATATCGCGTAGCGTGGTCGAGATAAAATACCCACATGCAATTTTACCCTGGTTAGGTACGGCGGTATGGCCCCCAAAACTCCAAGGCGTACCATACCAATGGGGAATAATCTTATCAACCAAATGATCAGTGAATTCTGCCTTAATACTGTCAAAAGAAATATCGCCCAGCCGCAGCCCTTCGCCCAATCGTTTTCGAAGTTGATCGATACCTGCTTTCATATCCGCATAGGAAAGAGTATCCAATTCGGTTTCAAGACCTTTTTTTAGCCGTTCGTTAATCATCATAGCCTCGAAAATAGGCATATGCCTTTCATTAACGATTCTATCTGCGATAGCCGATTCTATTTTGGGGGGCATTTCGTTCTTGAATCCGAAAAGCAGTAACAAGGAAAATAACAACATGGCAAATTTTTTATAAATGGATGATCATCCTTAATAAAACTAACGAACTGTTCGAAAACAAATTTCATCAGGAACGTTAAATTATACCGGTATTTTGGTAAGCACCTATATCAGACGCTAAGGTTGGCGGCCCACCAGACTTCATAGTCATTAGGAACTAGCGGACGATTGCTCTGATACCCTTGGTCGGCAATTCTTATGCCGATAATTTCATTCTTTTCATCACGTACATATCCCATGAAAATGAAGGAATGGCCAAAAGGATCAAAATCTTTTTTGCTTACGCCCCTTATCACTTGTTTATAGTCTTTTCTATGTTTCCAAACTTGCATCAGGGCACCGGTCCTGAGTTCGCCTCGCCATATCCCGAACCAATCGACCAACGTCCCCATACCAGCGTATGCGATAGCGCCGGCATTGCCCTTGCCCCTGTATTTTTTTGGCAGGCTTCGCCATCCCTTATGCGTGCCCGAGGCTGACACATAAAGATAATCGAACACCTCTCTAGGGGTGTAGTATGTTGTGGCCATATTATCAGGAAGATCTTCATACACCGAATGACCGTGAACTCCCTCATAGGCCTTTTCAAAACGCTTTTTGCTTACCGTAAGGCAATGACCGCCTGGCTCCTTGTTTTTGCTGTGTAGATAATTTTCTACAATTTTATCGGCGACAGCGCTTTTGGCTTCCGAAAAATCTAGCATGCCGAGTT
>JBBKWR010000009.1:0-3421 GCA_037969055.1 Flavobacteriaceae bacterium
CGAGTCATATAATCGGTCACCAATATAGGGGCGTCAAATTCCTTTTTAACAGCCTTTCTAACGCCTTGAAAACTTTTGATACCCATATGGTTGGTTTTAGGTTGATTACTAAAGATAGGGAAATAATGTGAATACGGTAATAAAAGTCGCTAAAATACAGGCACCTGTTGGAATTTCATACTTTTAGGGCACAACAATCTGGTATGAAACGATTTCCGGTCATCCTTTCCCTTTTTCTCATTTTACTTGCCATTTATTGGGTATTTAGGTCCACTATGCCCAACTACAAAGTAAATAGCCAAGTGGCACTAGATTCGTTCTCGACCGATAGGGCTTTGCAACATGTGAAGCGCATCGCCCAAAAACCGCATGGCGTGGGTTTTGCTGCCCACGCGGAAGTCGAACAATACATTGTTGAAGCGCTCCAAAAAATGGGTTTGGAAACCACCCTTCAAGAAGGTTATACTGCGGGAGATTGGGGCAATTTTAGCAAGGCCACCAATATATTGGCCCGTATTAAGGGAACTGGCAATGGGAAAGCCTTAATGCTGCTATCCCATTATGATAGCAGTCCACATTCATCCTTGGGCGCCAGTGATGCAGGCAGTGGGGTAGCCACGATCCTTGAAGCGGTTAGGGCCTTTTTGACGCAACATAAATCCGCTAAAAACGATATCATCATTCTCTTATCGGATGCTGAGGAACTTGGCCTTAATGGCGCAGATTTATTTGTGAACCAACATCCCTGGATAAAGGAAGTGGGCCTTGTGCTAAACTTCGAAGCCAGGGGCAGTGGTGGGCCTAGTTACATGTTGATCGAGACCAATAGGGGCAATGCAAGGCTCATCGAAGAATTTACCAAGGCCGATCCCGATTATCCCGTAGCCAACTCTTTGGCCTACAGCATATATAAAATGCTGCCTAACGATACCGATCTAACGATATTCAGGGAAGATGCGGATATTGAAGGTTTTAATTTTGCCTTTATCGACGACCATTTTGATTACCACACCGTTCGCGATAATTATGATCGATTGGATAGAAACACCCTTGCCCATCAGGGTAGCTATCTGATGCCACTGCTTTTACATTTTAGCAATGCAGATCTTGGAAATCTAAAAAGCCTGAACGACCAGGTTTATTTTAATGTGCCCTTTTTTAAATTGGTTACCTATCCGTATGACTGGATCTGGGCCATGTTCGGTTTGGCGGTCGTTTGTTTTGTATTGCTGATGATCCATGGATTCAAAAAAAAGGTTCTCAATGGCAAGGAAATATTACTGGGCTTTCTCCCTTGGTTGATAGCGTTTTCGATCAATGGCGCCATTGGTTATTTTGCATGGCCATTGTTGAAGTGGCTGTATCCGCAGTATGATGATATCCTTCATGGTTTTACCTACAATGGTTATACCTACATTGCGGCTTTCACCCTCCTATCAACGGCAATTTGCTTTTGGGCCTATCATAAATTTAAAAGTATCGCCATAGCAAATTTATTAGTAGCCCCAATATTGGTTTGGTTATTGGTTTGTGGTACGGTCTCGATATATCTCCAAGGGGCAAGCTTCTTGATTATCCCGGTTTTCGGATTATTGGCCTCGTTTTTGGTAATCCTCAATCAAAAAGTACCTAGCCCGTATTTATTGGTTTTTTTAGCGCTTCCGGCACTCTGGATACATGCCCCTTTTATCAAAATGCTTCCCGTCGGGCTGGGATTAAAAATGTTGGTGGGCACCACGCTTTCCGTGACCAATTTATTTTTACTGTTGTTGCCCATCTTCGGCTTTTACAAAAAGAAGAACAGCTTTGCCTTTTTGGGTTTTATGTTATTCTTTGTTTGCATGGTCGTGGCACATTTCAATTCCGACTTTACCAAAGAAAGGGCCAAACCCAGTAGTCTACTTTATGTGTTGGATGCAAATCAGAATAAGGCACGATGGGCCACCTATGATCAGGTCTTGATTCCTTGGAACGAACAATTTTTGGGCAATGTCGATAAGAAATATGATGCGCTTTCAACCAAGACGATCGGTAGCAAATATAGCTCCGGCTTTTCTTTTGAGGCCGAAGCACCCATAAAGAAAATTAGTCCCCCGTTGATTGAAACCACCAAGGACACTATTATTGGTAATGATCGATTGATCGAAATGTGCATCAAGCAACAACGAAAGGTGAACCGATTAGAGGTTTATACCACTGGGTCACCTGTGGTATCCGCTTCAATCAATGGAGTGCCCTTGAGTGGCTATTATCTCGAGAATCGAAAAAATTACAAATTGATTACCCACTATATCAGTGATAATGACAATACCGAAATCCATTTGGGCATCCCTAAGGATGGTAAATTGGAACTGACTTTATATGAGGCCTCTAACGATCTATTGGAAAATCCGCAATTTACCATTCCTGAGCGGCCCGAAAATAGTATCCCCATGCCCTTTGTTTTGAACGACGCCATATTGATCACCAAAACCATCAAATTTGAATAATTCAATAGGCATCTTAGGTTGCGGTTGGTTGGGTCTCCCGCTCGCCGAATCGCTAATCAAGGCGGGCCATAAGGTACACGGTACTACGACCTCTAAAGAAAAATTACATACCCTAAATAGTAAAGGGATAAAGTCTTATTTGGTTATCCTTTCTGAAGACGGAATCACTGGAAATATGTCGGATTTTCTGGAGGAGGTAGAGACATTGGTAGTTAATGTGCCCCCCAAATTAAGGGGCGCCAACCAAGAAGACTATGTACTAAAAATGCGCTTTTTACACCATAGTCTCAACATAGGAAATATCAAAAAATTGATATTTGTTAGCAGTACCTCGGTATATGGTAAATTAGAAGGGGAAGTGACAGAGGCCACTCCACCCCGACCCAATACAGCATCTGGAAGGCAATTGTTGACATCGGAATCAATATTTTTAGAAGATCCCAAACTGAATACGACCATTATTCGTTTCGGGGGGCTCATTGGCCCGGACAGACATCCGGCCAGAATGCTTTCGGGAAAAAAGGACTTGACCAATGGAAATGAATATATAAACCTTATCCATCAGGATGATTGTATTCGCATTATAAAATCCGCAATTGAACAACTATGGTCAGATGACATATTAAACGGGGTATATCCTTACCATGCTACAAAAGAAAATTATTATGTGGCTTCCTGCAATAAATTGGGATTACAACCTCCTGATTATAAACGCAATGAAGCTGCAAAAGGCAAAAAAGTGGTCTCAAATGTGCTATTAAACGTTAAAAAATTTGATTTCCTCACCACAGTTCGCATTTAGTACACCACTAAAAATTACATTTTGGCAACAAAAATGGCATAAAACTGTTAATTAAAAGGGTATTTCATCGATTAACCCCTAACTTTATTAGATAATTTAAAACATTTTGCCATGGAAAATTCAAATTTGA
>JBBKWR010000010.1:0-13677 GCA_037969055.1 Flavobacteriaceae bacterium
ATCGGTTGATTTTCAAGGAGCCAACTGATAATTTTTGAGAAGGAAAAGATACTAATGACCATTCCCAAAAAAAGCGCGACTAAAAAGTTGCCGTTCAACTGTTCCCAAAATCGCGTAAACCCTTCCTTACGCCATATGCTTAGCGTCTTTAGATTAACATTATCGATCGAGGTAATGAATTCTTCATAAATACCTGACACAAAGGCTATTGTGCCGCCAGATACCCCTGGGACCAATTCTGCCACTCCCATGGCCATGCCTTTCAGCGTAATGATAAAGTAATGCAAGAAGTTTCTGTTCATAACAAAAGGTAGGAATAAGTATAAGTTGGTTCTGTGATTTGAGACAAATTGGTTTGATCAATTTCTACAAATATGACCATTTCGGCGCCATTGCGCAAAGTTGGAAAGATAAAATTAACTACATTATTTGGAGGTATTTTTGGAAGCCGATATCAATTGCATAACCCAATCGATACTGCTGTATTGTGGAAACTCATTTTGGAAAAGATGCAATTTTTTATAGTTGTCTTTAAGTGCCTCCATAAGGCTAATTCGTCCGTTGATGGTGTCACCCTTCAAAAGAAGGAATCCAGCTTTTTTATATCGTATTTCCGCACTTTTGGGATAGAAGTCTAGGCCTTGTGTCAAAATTTTCAAAGCAGCATCCAAATTGTTGTCCATGCGCGATACATCCGCCCAACTCAGCCAAGTGTCAAGATCATAATTGCCCATATCTATGGCATGTTTATAGGCAAAATCGGCGTTATCCAAATCCAAAAGGGCCGTGTGGATTTTCCCGCACTTTTTCCAGTAATCGGGGTTGTCCCCATCAATATTGAGCGCCTTGTTGATATAGTGCAAAGCCTTTTTATAATCGCCTTTTCTGTAGTAAAATTCTGTGATTACCAACCATCCTTTGTCCAATAACGGGTCTTCGTGCACCGTCTTGTAATAGTGGTATTTGGCCATATCATCATTGCCCTTTTTTTCATAGCAACGGCCTATACGCAGATAGGCATGTGAAGTAGGGTCTTCCAATTTCAATGTAGTCTCGTAGTTACTGATCGCTTCATCGTATCGTCCCAATTTTTCTAGGACCTTGCCCCTTTCAAAATAAGCGCCCATAAAGGTATCATCCGATATTATCGCAAAATCGAATGCCGCCAAGGCTTCAGGATACATCTTTTTGGCACAATACTGTTTCCCCAATTGATGCCAAGCCACCTCACAATAGGGGTTACTTTCCAAATAATCATTAAGGTAATATATGGCCCCATCGAAATCTTCCAAAAACTCGAAGCAATAGATCACGTTGTACAAGGAGGAATAATCCTGTTCGTCATAGGAGACGCATTTCATGAAATTATCCTTCGCGAGCTTAAAATCGTCCATGAATAAATACTCCATGCCCAATAGCGCATGGATGTCAAATCCATCATCTGCGAATGCCAGGGCTTTATATAACAATTCTATTGCAGCTTCATGGTTGTCTTTTTTGGAATATATATTGGCCCTTTGAATGTAGATTTCCTCATTGTTGCTATCGACCAATTGCAATTCGTCTAAAATACGTTCGGCCATGTCCAGATTGTTTTCGAAGACAAGTACCTCGACATCCAATAATTTTAGTTCAACCGAGGCCGGATGTTGCTGTAGGCCGATCTTAATGGCCTTCTTAGCCAATCCTATTTTTCCGTTGTTGAGATAATGGTGTATGATTTCCTCAAAATCCTCTGCGTCGAAGAAGTAGACGTCATCAGTTTTTAGCATGGATTCGAACTTGGTAATGGACTCACTTGGTCTTTCCTCAGATTCTAACGCCATAGGAACTTTTTGGTTAAACTATGGTTCTAAAAATAGTATTTTGAACCTACTTTCAACTCCTGTTTGGGGCTTGTTTATTAACAAATTAGTTAACATTTTATTGTTTGTACGCCGTTAAAATTTGAATAATGACCTTACACCCTTTCTTTATCTCCTCTTCGGATATCGTCAAGGGCGGTGAGATTCTTACCGCTTTTGGTTCAAATAACAACCAAAATAAGATCAGGCCTTTTTTGGCACACTCCAAGATCAAAAAGTTCGCAATCCCAGGAGATTCCATGATTATGGCAAGCATTAAACCTTTGCCCCGAACCTCTAAGATCTTTGGATGTAACAACAATTGTCGAAATAATTTTTCTTTCTCCAAAGTTGCAGGGACAAGCGAAGTTTCGGTCAATTCTTTCAGGGTGGCCAAACATGCCGCGGCAATTACTGGGTTACCCCCAAAAGTGGTGATATGCCCTAATTTTGGATGATCTTGAAAGCTGGACATCATCTTGTTCGAGGCGGTAAACCCACCCACGGGAAGTCCAGACGCCATACCTTTTCCCATTACCAAAATATCGGGAATACAGTCATAATGCTCAAAGGCGAACAAGCTTCCCGTTCGCCCGAAACCTGGCTGTATTTCATCCAATATCAATAGGCTGCCCACCTCGTCACAGCGTTGTCTGACCTTTTTGAGGTATCCGTCCTTTGGCAGGATAAAACCTGCCCCACCTTGGATGGTCTCCAAAATAACAGCGGCGGTTTTTTCGGTAATCTTGTCAAGCGCGTCCTCCTCATTGAATGGAATAAACCGCACATCGGGAAGTAAGGGGCGAAAGGCACTTTTTCTTTCTTCAAAGCCCATGATGCTTAGGCTACCCATGGTATTCCCATGGTAGGCAAGGTCTGCAGCAATAATCTCCGAACGCCCGGTAAAACGCCTTGCTAATTTCAATGCCCCTTCGATGGCTTCGGTCCCTGAATTTACCAAGTACGTCGTCTCTAAGGGGTCCGGAAGAAGTGAGGCCAATAATTTTACATAGTCTACCGCAGGTTGTTGGATGTACTCCCCATAAACCATCACATGCATGTAACGATCAATTTGTTCCTTAATAGCGGCGATTACTTTTGGATGACAATGTCCTAATCCGCAGGCAGAAACACCAGCGACAAAATCTAAATGGGCATTTCCTTGGGTGTCATAGACATAACTACCAGATGCATGTGAAATCTCCATGGCCAATGGATGCGAAGTAGTCTGCGCCTGGTATCTGAAAAAGTCGTCTTTCATTTTATGTGGCCTTAATTTGTCTTGACCTTTTCGACCTTTGGCCTAGTTGTGGACTTTAATGGCTTCATTTGGATTTTGGCAGGTCCTGGATTTGGTACGGAAGGGGACAGTTTATTCACCGGATCTCCTTCGTTCAACGACCTTTGTTCCTCTTCTGCATCGATATCTATAGGGTTATTTATACCTTTTATTACTACCAACTCTATATTATTATCGTCTTCATCAAAAATATCGTCCTTTGTTAAGATACGCTCCTCGCCACGCCATATAAACCCCTTGAGCTTTCTGCTCTCTATCGGCAGGTCTTTTTCAGGAAAAATATCTCCATCTGGATTGGTTATAAAGTCCAGGGTTTCCACGTCATTATTGGCCATAATGATCCGTATGGCACTACAAATGGTCTTATCTATTCCCAGGAGGGCATCATCGGAATCATACATATAATAGATGACCTCGGTATTTTTGACCAAATCGATGATTTTTAATTCATTATCCCTGAATTTGCCAAAAAGATCTTTTCCTTTGGCCTGGTTAAAACCAACTTTACCAATGGTGTCCTGGGAAATTATGAAGGCATTTTCAAGTACCTTGAGGGAATCCAATTTTTCAGTTTTTAAGTCCGAAATAAGATGGATTATATCACCGGTCATTTGGTTTTCCCCATTCCAGATAACGGGATTACTTATCAATTGTGTCAGACCCATTTTTTGGGAAGAATGGATAGAATCGCATTTGCCGCTGAGGTCGGTCTTATAAAATTTGGCATTCCGGAAGGCCCTTAGGATCCTGTGTTCAGGTTTTCCGGTTATCATCAGGGTATCGCCGTGCATATAGAGGGAATCTTGCTCCATCAAACTAACAGAAACTGCCCTTTTAGTAGCAAAAACGGAATCTTTGGCTTTATAAACCTCAGCATAGTGCGCCCTGATAATGCCTTTATTGATAGTATCGGTCACTTTAATATTATTGGTCGCCGATGAAAATTCCCTTGCCTTGTCAAAAAAGACACTATCGCCTTGGATTATTCTATTATTATAGTCGATACGGGTGTTTTTTATAAAATAACCACTTTCTATATTCGTGTCGTAAAACCCACGTTCGCAGTAGATTTTATAGTTTTCTCCCGTAATGGTTGATGGCCCATACATATAGGCATTTTTTGAAGTCGTATAATAATCCAACTGCTTAGAATCAAGAATGTATTCTGGATTATTAAGATGAACACTGTCTAAAAATTGGTACTTTTTAAGCTCTAAGAAATAACGCCCAATTTCACTGGTCAAAGTGTTGGTAGAATCCACCACGGTTCCAAAACTGTTATAATACGATTCCTGTTTTTCCCGATCGAAATATAGTGTATCGGTACTGAGGTTCATCGTATTGTTTTTCAGCAATACGCTTTCATAAGCTTTAGCCAACTTGGTTTCACCGTTATAATCTATTTTGCCTCCTGTTAATTCTACAGAATCTCCTTGTTGCAAGCGTATGTTTCCAATGGCCCTTAATCGATTTTCTTTCTGATAATAAATTGCAATATCGCACCACAGGTCTGCACCTTGGTGCTCAAATTGCACCTGTCGGCTATCCTTGCTAAAAATAGAGGCCCCAGGAAATCTCAACTCATCTTTTGTGAAATTGGCGCCATAGACAATATTGATCTGCTTAGAACCAGGTGGTCTTTTTTGTGCAGAATCGGTCAAGACCTGTTTATCCCCCAATACTTTTGGCTGTGCGATGCCGATTTGGGTGCCCAGTAAAAAAATCAGAATAAGGTAGCACTTGTGCAAATCATCAAATTTTGCCCAAAAATAGGATTTTTCAATAGAGAATAGTATAGATTGGGATAGTTTTAGGACTTGTTATCCCTATACCAGGCAATTGTCAAATTCAGGCAGAACACTTCGTTCAAATCATTTTTAAAATACCCCTAAGGAACCCAACGGATTCCGAAAGTCCATAAATGGCATGGTCGCCATCCTTTTCATATTCCAACCCCAATACCCCTTGGTATTTGATTTCTTGAAGGGCCTTCAAAATACTTGGGAGATCCATTTTACCACGGCCAATTTCTACACTTTTACCTTCTGGTATTTGAGCGTCAATATCTTTGATGTGCACATCAAAAAGTCTGTCTTGGTACTTTATAATTTCTGTTGCAGGATCTAAATTCAGTCGAAATGTGTGACCAGTATCTATGCATAGACCAATCCTATTATCCAAATGTTGAATACGATCATAAACACTTTTGGGGGAGGGAAAAATTTCATCTTCCGGGCCATGGTTGTGTATGGCCAGTTTAATATTTTCGGCCTTCACTTTCTTTTCAATAAGGGGCAATAGCGCATGATCTGGGGCGCCTATAATCATTTTGAGGCCAGCGGTACGGGCATAAGTAAAATATTTTTCCACTTCTTCTTCCGTTTTCATATAAATGACCCCACCCGCATATATATTGATACCCCTTGCCTTTACCTTATCACGGATGTATCGCAATTCTTCATCTGTCGATTCATAAGGCAAATGAAAACTTTTTAAGGCCACATCTTTGATATCCAGACGCTGCGAAATTTCTATGACTTCATCCAAGCTATATTTTCTTAAGGTATATGAAGCTAGGCCAAGGTTGAGGTTATGATCGTTGACGGTCGTGCTTTGGCTGCCGGCCAGGGTCCTAAATGAAGAGGCACCGGCCGCCACTGCGCCCAAACCCATGGTTTGGATGAAATTTTTTCGTGATAACTTCATAGGAAATTTTTTATAGCTTTAATAAATTCTTACCAATGGCATTTCAAAAAGACCTATAGGGCGATTCTAAAAATGCGTTGGCCTCTTCTTCCTCGAATTTTGCCGAAGCATTGTCCCAATGCAGCGTCTGATTTGGAAAACGCCCGGCGATAACCCCAAGGAGAATGGTTTCGGTAAGCCTTGAGGCATAGGAAAATGGTGCTGTAGTCTTATCCTTTCCCAAGCAGGCATCCACAAATTGGTGGTAATGTTTTTTTCCTTCAGAATCATAGTCCCTGACAGGGGCTCCCATTTTGAAGGATTCGATATCTAGTTCTTGATATTGCCCATCAACGATCAATTTTGGAAGCAGCATGAAGTGTGGCAAATATAACCTGCCTTTCTCCCCCATGAACATTGCGCCTTGATCATGTAATTGTTCTCCGTTGGGGAGTTGGAGGTCTTCATGGGACTCAGGCGCTCCGGGTCCATCATACCAAACCCATTTCAAAGTCTCCGTGGTATGCTGGGTGCCAGGGAACTCATACGTTACGATGTTGTTCTCAGGGTACGAAAATCCATTTGGTTCCCTACATTGGTTGGTGATGGTTCGCGGCACGTCTAATTTTAGGGCATTGTAAGGGGTATCAAAGATATGAACGCCCATATCGCCCAAGGTACCACAACCATAATCCACCAATTTCCTCCAGTTGCCCGGATGGTATATCCCTTCTTTATAGGGTCTTTCTGCCGAGGTACCTAACCATAGGTTCCAATCTAAAGTTGTTGGTATTATATCACTCCCTTCAGGGGCACCACTGTTTGAGCCCCAATTTTTTGGGGACCATGCCCTTACGCAATTTACCTTTCCAATAATCCCGGACTGGATCAACAAAGTTGCCAGTTTGTAATCGTAAAACGAATGCACCTGTATGCCCATTTGGGTCACTAAATTTTTTTCTTCCGCCAATTTTCGCATGGCCCTTGCCTCGGATACGTGATGAGTCAAGGGTTTTTGACAATAAACTGGTTTATCCAACATCATTGCCATCATGGAAGCGGGTGCATGGGTATGATCGGGGGTAGACACCACCACCGCATCAATATTGTTGCCCATTTCATTTAAGAGTTTTCTATAATCGGAATAGGTTTTTGCCTTGGGATGTAATGCACTTGCAGCGGCAAGATTATTCGCGTCTACATCGCATAATGCCACAACATCTACCTTGTCATGCGACGAAATGGCTTTAAGATCTTCCCCTCCCATGCCCCCAACACCAATATGTGCAGTGCGCAAGCGGCCATTTTCCCCAATCTTTCCTAGCAACGAGGGTGCCAATGCAGCGCCGAGCAAGCCCAAACCACTTTTCTTTGCGAATTCCCGACGATTTAGATAATATGTTTTCATATCGATTTAAGTTTATAATTGGTTGCTATTTGGTGGAAAGGTCTTTTATTCGAATATTTTTAAATCGTACTACGTCGCCATGGCCCAAAAATCCAATGTGCCCTCGGGTGCGAAGTAGGCCTGGATGGTCTTTTTTATCCATTGTACCGCCTTTACTGGCTTCCATGAAGTCGCCATTAAGAATTTCGGTACCATTAAGGTTAATAACAATTTTGGTGCCATTGACAGTAACTTCCTGTTGGTTCCATTCCCCAACTGGTTTCAAGAACCCCCGTTTGGCCGGTATGATGCCATAAACCGAGCCGTGGTACTGGTAGGGTTGTAGATTGGCATATTTTTCTGCGGTATTGTCAAGTATTTGCAATTCTTTACCAACATAGGCGGCATCTCCTTCCAATGGGGCGTGAATTCCTAGCCCATTGTTACCGCCGGGTGTGAGTTGAAACTCAAAACGAAGTATAAAATCGCTGTATTCCCCTTCCGTAAATAAATTACCACCACTTCCACCTCCATTTGGATCCACCACAATCATGCCGTCTTCGGCCTTGTAAGAATCCTTATTTCCTACCCATCCTTCTAAATTAGCACCATTAAATAGGGTAAGGAAGTCGGTTTCCGATGTATTTTGCTGTGCCTTGCATAAGAGCATGGGCAACGTGGCCAACAATACGATGAAAACCTTCATCGAGGTCGATTTTTTCATGTTGTAATATAACAAAAAAACGCTTTAACTGTGGTAGAATTTTAGGAGTTTGGGAATACTGGAAAAGAACACCTAGTTTTTGTTTTTTTCCAATCGAACCTTCCTAACCCCATGGTCAGTATTCCATTGGACAGTTTCAATAAAACCATTTTTTTTATAGAGGGTAATTGCAGGCGAATTGCCTATCCCTGTTTCCACCGTGAATTTTTCAGTAGTATAGTTCGTGAGCACAAAATTGACGAGTTTGTGGCCAATGCGCTGGCGAAAATAATTGGGGTGGACCGCCAAACTTTGGATATGGGTCGAACCTACATCATTTTTGATTTCCAGTATCGCCGTTAATTGATTGCATAAATAATATCCAAAAAAGTCGGTTTTGCTATTTGAAATCGCCTCGGCGGATCTTTTTAGAGGAGGAAAAGCAACAGCCTTGAGCAAATTGGCTTCAACGGAATAGGAGGCTTGAAATAGTTCCCATATGTTTTCTGCATTGGCAAGGTTCGTATGATCAACCTTAATGATCATTTTTAACGATGGATCGTTTGGGTTCGGTCAGGCCCGACCGAAACGATTTTTATAGGTATCAAAAGTTCTTTCTCGAGAAAATCAATATAGGCATTTAGACTCGCTGGAAATTTCTCGGGGGAATCCAATTGTGTCAAATCCATGGCCCATCCATCCATTTCCTTATATACTGGGGTAACGTTTGCGGGTTCTATGTTGTATGGAAGATGGGTAATTGTTTCACCTTTGTATTGATAAGCCGTGCAGATTTTTAATTTTTTAAAGCCACTCAGCACATCGCCCTTCATCATCATCAGTGCAGTGACCCCATTGATCTGTACTGCATATTTTAAGGCCACGAGATCCAACCAACCACATCTGCGTGGTCGTCCGGTCGTAGCGCCAAATTCTTTGCCTACACGGCCCATAGTGGCACCATCTTCATCAAATAGTTCAGTCGGAAAAGGGCCACTTCCCACTCGCGTGGCATACGCTTTAAAAATACCGAATACTTCCCCAATCTGGCTAGGGGCAACACCAAGGCCAGTGCATGCTCCAGCGGCTGTAGTATTGCTTGAAGTAACATAGGGGTAGGTCCCAAAATCGATGTCCAACATCGATCCTTGGGCCCCTTCGGCCAAAATTTTCTTACCTGCCTTTTGGGCTTGGAAGAGATATTCCTCGCTATCGATAAAAACCAACTTTTTCAATTCATCAACCGATTTAAAGAAGTCAGCCTCCAATTCTTTCAGGTCGTATTCCATCTTTACGTCGTAAAAATCGATCATCGACTCGTGTTTGTTCGCCAGGGCCCTATACTTGGCTTTCCAATCTTTCATTTCAAGATCTCCGACACGCATCCCATTTCTACCAGTTTTGTCCATATAGGTAGGTCCAATACCCTTAAGGGTAGAGCCTATTTTAGCCTTGCCTTTTGAGGCTTCCGATGCGGCATCCAACAACCTATGGGTAGGCAGGATCAGATGGGCCTTTCTTGAAATCAATAGCTTAGATTGGAAATCAATATTGAATTTTTCAAGATTGTCCAGTTCCTTTTTGAAAATAACAGGATCGATTACCACCCCGTTACCGACTATATTAATGGCATTTTTATGGAAAATACCTGAGGGGATGGTATGCAAAACATGTTTTATACCATTAAACTCCAAGGTATGCCCGGCATTGGGACCCCCTTGAAATCGGGCGATAATATCATAATTCTTAGTCAGTACGTCAACGATTTTACCTTTTCCTTCGTCTCCCCATTGTAATCCTAGTAGTAGATCTACCGCCATTGTATATTGCTGCTTTTTGGTTAGTTTTTTATTTTTCCCCCGTGTTTTTGACGCCGTAAAAATAAAGGGAGTGATTGGTTATTTTGATATCGAAAACCTCTTCGATAGTCTTTTTTATGGATTGAATGCGGGGATCACAGAATTCCATAACCTCTCCTGTATCTGTTAGGATTACATGGTCGTGCTGACGATCAAAATATGATTTTTCATATTGTGCCTGGTTTTTCCCAAATTGGTGCTTTCTTACCAATTTGCATTCCAACAACAATTCTATGGTATTGTATAGGGTGGCGCGACTGACCCTATAATTTTTATTCTTCATGTTGATGTAAAGCGATTCGATGTCAAAGTGTTCTTCGCTATCGTAAATTTCCTGAAGTATGGCATATCGTTCGGGCGTTTTTCTGTGACCGTTTTCCTCCAAAAAAGTGGTGAAGACGTTCTTTACGATTTCCTGATTCTTGCTGTTTGCCATGAGATTGCTTATCGCTTCATCAATTTGCAAATGTACAGTTAAATTTTGATTTCATTTCCAAACACAAGCTAAATCCGGGTGACTTTATCGATGCCATCTATCTGCTTTAGGTTTGAGATCAACTTCTTCAAGATGCTGTTGTTTTTCACCACTACCGTGATCCTTCCCGTAAAGGTGCCACCATCGGTGCTAAAGTTCAAATTGCGCATATTCACGTGCATGTTATCAGAGATAATTCCTGTAATATCACTCACCAAACCAAGGTTGTCGATCCCAGTAAGCTTGATCTCCGCCTTGAATTCTTCTTGTGAGGAATCTACCCATTTGGCACCTATGATTCGGTATGCGTAATTGCTCTGCAAGGCGATCGCGTTGGGGCAATTTTTGGTATGTACCTTTATCCCCTCCGTTACACTTATAAATCCGAAAACATCATCACCGGGAATGGGGTTGCAACATTTTGATAGCTTGTAATCAAGTTTTTCCTCTTCCTTCCCAAATACCAACATATCGTATTTGGCGGTAATTTCTTCGCGGTTGATATCTTCAGGAACTGGATTCCTTCTGATTTTATTTTTAAAAAAGCTGATGAAGGCATTGCTGTACGAAGAGGCAAAATCTTTGATCATTTGGTTGTCGATCGCGCCAATGCCCACTCGATAATAAAGGTCCAAACTGGTTTTTAGCTTAAAGAAGACCACCATTTTGTTGATGGTGTCCTCGCTTAAAGTTATTTTTTGGGACTTCAGTTTTCTTCTTAAAACTTCCTTGCCTTCTATGGCAACCGATTTTTGTTCCTCTTTAAGGGACGATTTTATTTTGGACCTTGCTCTTGCGGTTGTAGCGTAATCTAACCAGTTTTGGTTGGGTTTGGCCTGTTCCGAAGTAATGATCTCGACTTGGTCCCCACTGGCCAAAGTGGTGTTCAAGGGCACCAATTTTCCATTCACTTTTGCCCCCCTTGTTCGCATACCGACCTCAGTATGTATGTTGAAAGCAAAGTCTAGGGGAGTGGCACCTTTGGGGAGGGATTTTAGTTCGCCTTTCGGAGTAAAAACAAAAATTTCCTTGGCGTACAGGTTCAACTTAAACTCTTCAACAAAGTCTACTGCATTTGTTGTTGCATTTTCAAGGGCTTCCTGGAGTCGGTTGAGCCAAATCTCGATGCCCTGTTCTTTTTGATCGCCATGTTTATATTTAAAATGCGCGGCATAGCCCTTTTCAGCAATCTCGTGCATGCGCTCGCTCCTGATCTGAACTTCCACCCATTTACCTTTGGGTCCCATAACTGTAATGTGCAGGGCTTCGTAGCCAGTAGATTTTGGCGAAGATATCCAGTCCCTGAGACGAACCGGATTGGGGGTGAAATGGTCCGTAACTATGGAGTATATTTTCCAGGCGAGGAATTTTTCGTTATGCTTGTCCGACTTGTAAATTATGCGGATGGCAAACTTGTCGTAGATTTCGTCGAAAGATACGTTCTGCGCAGTCATTTTTCTCCGCATTGAAAAGATGGATTTCATCCTCCCTTTAACAATATAATTCAGCTTTTCCTCATCCAACGATTTTTCTATGACTTTTTTAAAGTCATCTATATAAGCCAATGCCTCCTCTTTGGAGTCCTCCATTTTGCCTAGAATATCTGCATATACCTCTGGTTCGGTATATTTTAAGCTGAGGTCTTCCAATTCGGTCTTGATATTGTAGAGTCCGATTCGATGGGCGAGCGGGGCATAAATATACAGCGTCTCCGATGCCACCTTAACCTGTTTGTGCTCGGGCATGGCATCCATGGTTAGCATATTGTGGTAGCGGTCGGCAATCTTTATGATGATAACCCTTACATCATCATGAAGGGTAAGTAACATTTTTCTGAAATTCTCCGCCTGTTGGGAGATGTTCATATCTTTTTTTAAATGGGCGATCTTGGTGAGACCGTCCACTATACGCGCTACCGTTTCCCCGCACATGCGTTCAATATCGTCTAAAGTATATTCCGTATCCTCGACCACATCGTGCAAGAGGGCAGAGGCGATGGAAACGGCATCCAGGCCAATTTCGGAGGCAACTATCTTGGCCACCGCGATGGGATGGAAAATATATGCCTCCCCTGATTTTCTGCGTTGGCCCTTATGGGCATCCAATGCGATTTCGAACGCAGTACGTATAAGTTTTTTATCCTCTGTGGTGAGTGTTTGGTAACTAATGCGAAGCAATTCTTTATATTGCTTGGCTATTTCCTTGTTTTCTAATTCTAAAGCAGTCTGTGTCATAGCTAATTAAAAGTAGCATAATCCTTAAGACTATACAACAAAAATTGTGCCCAGCTCGGTGTTCCCTGGGGTATGGATATTGCCTTAACCCGTAATCATACCGTAGTCTGTGGTTTGTTGGGGAAAACACGATCAAGATACCATATCAAATTAACGACTAAGCTAGAGGAAGCATTGTTTTTGGGCAACCCCGATTAAGAAGTACGACTCAATTGCCTGATCCGAACCGCCAATGGAGGATGCGAATAATGAACAAAAACATATGCGGGGTGCGGGGTAAGATTGCTCAGACTTTTTTTTGAGAGCTTTTTGAGAGAACTGATCAAAGGTAATGCGGCATATGTCTTTTTGGCATAATCATCGGCCTGAAACTCAAATTTTCTGGACAGATGGTTCATGACCAAACCTGTAATCTCGGATATCGGACTGTATAAAATACCAAACCCAATTAACGCGGCATGAAAACTTGGTTGGGTTACCCCAGTGGCCAATGAAACCTCGGGATTATTGATAAAAAGGCCTAATATAAAAAGGGTTAATCCAGTCAATAATATTGACGAGCTTAAGTTAAAGATAATGTGTCCGTGTTTGTAATGTCCAACTTCATGCGCCAAAACCGCCACGATTTCCTCCTCTTCCAAATCATTGATCAGCGTATCGTAAAGGGTTACTCTTTTTTCCTTTCCAAACCCTGAAAAATAAGCATTTGCCTTGGTAGATCTTTTTGAACCGTCGATTACAAAAACGTTTTTAAGATCAAAACCCACATTATTAGCATAGCCCTCAATCTTACTTTTAAGGCTTCCTTCCTCCAAAGGCTTTTGTTTGTTGAACAAGGGAACGATCAAACGACTGTAGAATAGGTTCATGAATAGGGCAAAGATGGCTACAAGAGCCCAGGCATAAAGCCAAAAATTATTACCCGCCCATTGGTAGAACCACATCACAGCGACCAACATCCCTCCACCTAAAATCGCAACCATCAACCAACTTTTTAACTTGTCAACAAAGAACAGCTTTTTGGTCATTTTATTAAAGCCGAACTTTTCTTCGATCACGAAGTTCGCATAATAAGAAAAAGGCAAGGTAACGATATCGCTTCCAATCATAATGATAGCAAAAAACAACAGGGCACTTGTTACGGGATTTTCGGTTAAACCGCGCACTATTTGATCAACCCACTCAAATCC
>JBBKWR010000011.1:0-6421 GCA_037969055.1 Flavobacteriaceae bacterium
AGCGAGGTATATATTCCCCCGAGTAATTTTGAAGTGCAGCCCTATATCGGAATATGTCGAACCCCTTTATCGTTTATCCTTCAAGAAAGCGAAGTGGAGGCTTTGGTTGAAGTGCAGCTGACCGATTTCATGGACGATGCCAACATCCTCTCACAAAAACTCAACACCTCCTATGCCAAAAATGTTGAAGTTCCCGCCTTTAAGTTAAACGGACATACAGTGTGGGGTGCAACCGCGATGATGATGAGCGAGATCAGGGAATTGTTGAAGCAAGTACTATAGGGTACTTGAAACTTCCTGACCTAAATTTCTTTTCGCTTAACATTCATTTCCCATCCAATTGAAAGTTACCGCTCATTTCGTATTTTAGCACCCTATGGGAATATTTAAGGAAAATCCATTCGGACATATTTTATTTCTGAAGAAATGGCTCATCCGAATTTTGGGCGTCATCACACATGCGAGGTATAAGCGTTTCAATAAATTGGAAATTGACGGATCTGAAGTGATCAGAAGCCTGCCCGATAACAATGTACTCTTTGTCAGCAACCACCAAACCTATTTTGCCGATGTGGTGGCCATGTTCCACGTATTCAACGCCAGCTTAAAGGGCCGAGACGATAATATCCGCAATTTGGCCTATTTATGGAACCCCAAGTTGAACGTTTATTATGTGGCAGCGGCAGAGACCATGAAAAAGAGTTTGTTGACCAAGATTTTGGCCTATGCCGGATCGATCAGTGTTGAACGTACATGGCGGGCGGAGGGCAAAGATGTTAACAGACAGGTGAAAATGAGCGATATCTCAAATATCGGGGCCGCTCTAAACGATGGTTGGGTCATCACCTTCCCACAAGGTACGACTACCCCCTGGAAGCCCCTTAGGAAGGGCACTGCGCACATCATTAAAAAATATAGGCCCATCGTGGTCCCGGTAGTGATAGACGGATTTCGTCGTTCCTTCGACAAAAAAGGATTGCGTATCAAGAAAAAAGGAATCCTTCAATCAATGCAGATCAAGGAACCCTTGGAAATTGATTATGAGAACGAATCGTTTGATGCGATCATTGAAAAATTGGAGTATGCCATTGAGCAACATCCATCATTCCTTAAGGTAATTCCCCAAGCTGAACTCTTGGCTTATGAAGAGGAGAACAAAATGCGAAAATGGCGTAAACCCTAAACTTCCAATCGTTGTAACTCGTTGTAATTTCTTTTTAATTTACGTAAAAGGAGCCCGTATAATAAAAAATATATTCCGCCCATTACCACGACCAGCAACACACTTACGACCGCCATCGAAGCCATCACTGTGTATTTGAATTTTTCAGGGGATACGTCTTTGGTCCCAGCAGGTATCTCAAAAACGGCCATTAAATCATTGGTGAGGTAAATACCCACCAACACCATCATACAGGTAACGAAAAGTACCGAAAGGCTAAAGATCACATAATGCTTTACAGTCCGGCGGGTCCTAATTATTTTTTCCATGAGCTCTTTAGAACTGTCTAAGCTTGATATTTCCCGATAACGCCTGTAGAATTGATATATAAAATAAATTATGACCAAATAGCTCAGCGAGAAAAGTATGGTCACCGCGTTTTTTATACCCAGTTTATCATATACTTCCAAACTGTTTTGTGCACCTGGGACGAGATATAATAAATGCGGCAACACAAATTCCAGGATACTGATGGTCAATATCCATTTAGAGATCGAGGAAGAGCGCTTCCAGATCATCTTATACAGTTCTTCATAGGAAAGTTTGGGATGTTGATCCTCCCGTTTCTTCCAATCTTTTTTTAATAGTTCAAGTTCGTCCATCATAGGGTCAGGGATTCACTATCGTTCGTATTTTTGTTTTTATGCGATTCATTTTTACCCTTGCATTTACTTCTGTAATACCCAAGGTTTCTGCAATTTCCTTATAATCCTTATCCTCCAGGTACAAGAAGACCAAAGCCTTGTCAATGTCCCCCAACTGTTTTACCGCATCGTACATCAGTTTCAATTGCCGCTCTTCCGTCCCATCATATTCATCGGCCTTTATCTTAAAAATTACCGATTCATAGTCTTGGGTAGGGACGCTCCTTTTAGATTTCCGGTACAGCGTGATGGCCGTGTTCAATGCGACCCTGTACATCCAAGTGCTAAATTTGCTCTCGTTACGAAATTTGGGGTACGCCTTCCATAGTTGTATGGTAATCTCTTGAAAAAGATCGTTATGGGCATCCCTGTTATTTGTGTAAAGTGTACATACCTTATGAACAATATTCTGATTGTTCTCCAGTTCCGTCACGAATTGATGTTCCAGTTCTTTGTTCACTTTCGGGTCGGTGGATTGTCGATAGGTTAGTATACTTCTCCCCAGATTTGTTACAATCCGAAGGAAAATTTTAAAATTAATGATTCATTGTAAAAAAAGTAAAGGTAATTGTTCCGTTATTTATGGAGAACGAAGGAATCAATCCTTTAAGCATCTATAGTGTTAAAGCGTGTTGCTGCCATTACAACTCGGCCCATATATTACCTTTAGTTTCTGTAATCCAAGGCCGGTGTCCTATCTCCCAGAAGTGGAATATATTTGAATTCAGCGCCCCTGCGTTCGAAGAGTTCCGCTTTGGCCTTAGTTATAAGATCTTTGTCCTTGAAAAGCGAAATGGCCGTTAAGGTCAGTGTTTTTGCCGCAACCATCATCCCTTTTTTTCCAATGGAAGTTCCGCCAGCTGCCACTGCCTGCCAGCTGTGTGCTGGGGTGCCAGGGACCCAGGTGGCGGCGCCCATGCCTACCGTGGGCACAGTAAAGCTCACATCGCCCACATCGGTAGAGCCGTAGGCCTTTGATTCTGTTTTATAAGGTTTTACATTTTTGGCGACGGCCAAATCTGCATTTTTATAGCCTAAGCTAATTGCAATTTTATCAGCAAATTCCCTTTCCTCGGAGGTATACGCTATACCGCCTACTTTGCTAAGGTTGTCAAACATTACTTTTTGAAGGGTTAAATTGGGAAGTAACTCATGGGTACCCCCGATCATTTCGTAATCCATAGTAGTTCCCGTACCAAGGGCGGCCCCTTCGGCCGCTTTCACGATCCTATCAAAAATATCGATGACCACCTCCCTGGAATTGTGCCGGGCATAGTAATAGACCTCCGCAAAATCGGGAACGACGTTGGGTGCTTTTCCCCCGTCTGTGATTACGTAGTGTATCCTCGCTTCCTGCGGAATGTGTTCGCGCATCATGTTTACCATCATGTCCATAGCTTCGACACCGTCTAGGGCAGAGCGCCCTTTTTCTGGTGATCCTGCGGCATGGGAAGAAATGCCATGAAAACGAAATTTGGCCGATTTATTAGCCAGAGCCGCCCCGGCATTGGCCTCATTGTCATCCCCAGGATGCCAATGAAGTGCCACATCCACATCATCAAAAAGTCCTTCCCTGACCATATATACTTTTCCAGATCCGCCTTCTTCAGCGGGGGTTCCATAAAATCGGATCGTACCTTTGGTGTTATTTGCGGTCATCCAATCTTTCACTGCAATGGCGGCTGCAGTAGACGCAGTCCCAAACAGGTGGTGCCCACAGGCATGACCGGCAGCTTTTCCCGCAGATTTTTTTTCCGGCACCGCCTCTTGTGAAAGTCCTGGCAGCGCATCGTACTCACCGAGAATTGCAATGATCGGGGCACCACTTCCATATTCGGCGATAAATGCGGTAGGTATCCCTGCAACCCCTTTTTTAATGGTAAACCCGGCATCACTTAATGTATTTTGGAGGAGTGTACTGCTTTTTTCCTCTTGATACCCCATTTCGGCAAATTCCCAAATGGTTTGGGCAATGGTTCCATAATTTTCGCTCTTTTGATCGAGGTTTTTGATGACATCATCCACTTTTTTTTGGGCATGGATGGCAGATAAAGAAAAGACCGATAACAGGGTCAGGATGAAATTACGCTTCATTGTCTTTAATATTTAATTAGGTTTTAAATATAGTCAAACCTATGGCCAATAAAAATATATTCAGAGGTAAACGAAATGCTATTTTTCTGAAAAATTGGTGATGGGTCTTGTTTCCTGCCCGCTATCCAGCATGCTAAAATACTTTAATGAAAACCGAGAATCATTTGCCATGGTCCGACTGCATTGTTTATTTTTACCACTCAATTTTTTGCTATGAACATTCCTAAGTCCAGTTATCCGCGTATCGTCATCATTGGAGGCGGATTCGGAGGTATTTCTTTGGCCAGAAACCTAGGTAACCTAGAAGTGCAGGTAGTACTGTTGGACAAACACAATTATCACACCTTCCAACCTTTGCTCTATCAGGTTTCGACGGGAGGATTGGAACCGGACTCCATTGCCTATCCAATCCGCAAGGTTTTGAAGGACTATCCGAATTTTTATTTTAGGCTGGCAAAAGTTCGTAAAATCAATGTGGCCGAAAATAAGGTAGAGACCAATATTGGGCCTCTTTCATATGATTATTTGGTCTTGGCCACTGGATCGTTGACCAATTTTTATGGAAATCGTGAGATTGCGAAGAATGCCATGGCGATGAAAACCATCCCGCAATCGCTTAATCTTCGAAGCCTTATCCTGCAAAACTTTGAGCGTTCCTTATTGACCGACAATCTTAAGGAAAGGGATGCGTTGATGAATTTTGTGATCGTTGGCGGGGGACCGACTGGCGTAGAACTGGCAGGGGCCTTGGCCGAAATAAAAAAAGGGATCCTTCCAAAAGATTACCCAGATCTAGATACCGGACGGGTCCAGATCAATCTGATCCAATCGGGTAATCGCATTTTGACGATGATGAGTGCGAACGCTTCCAATAAAGCGGAAGAGTTTTTAACCAGCCTAGGGGTAACGATTTGGAAAGACACCAGGGTTACGGGCTATGATGGCATCACGGTGACCACAAAAACCGATCTTGTCTTTGAGTCTGCCACTTTGGTCTGGGCCGCTGGCGTCGAGGCCGCTTTGGTAAAAGGTCTAAATGCCCAAGACCTCTTAGTGGGTGGGCGTATCGGTGTCAATCATGTTAATCAGGTACTGGGCCACACAAACATATTTGCCCTAGGCGACGTCGCCTGCATGATCACAAAAGACTGGCCCAATGGACATCCGATGATGGCCCAGCCCGCCATTCAACAAGGTAAAAGGTTGGGTAAAAATTTCGTTCGCCTGTTGGAGGGCGAAGCGCTTGAACCGTTTGTGTATAACGATAAAGGGAGCATGGCCACAGTTGGGCGTAACAAAGCGGTTGTAGATTTGCCCAATGTTAGATTTCAAGGCGTATTTGCATGGTTCGTGTGGATGTTCGTGCACTTATTTTTCCTGATCGGTTTTAGGAACCGCATGGTGGTATTTATCAACTGGGTATATAACTATATCCGTTTCGATAGGGAGGCGAGATTGATCATAAGACCATTTAAAAAGAAATATTTTACTGTTAAGGAGCCACTTCCAAAAAATTGAAGCGTGACAATAATTATAGATTACTGCAACTAAGCTAAAATCCATGCAGGTCACTGGGCAATACGACCAGATCCTCTATCCAATATCCCCAAAAAAGTGGCCCAATATTTAATCGCTACAAATTAAAGGGCGGTAAAACGTAAAGTCACTCCAACTTATAAACACTCGCCTGGTAAGGCGCCAGTTCGAACGTCAAGCCCTTTTTTATGGCGGCATCCTCGTCGTTGGAAATCAGCAGGGTAGCCTTTTCAAAATCAATTTCATCCAAAGTGATGTTGGCCCTTCTCGCCACAAAACTCAACATTATTAGAAACCGTTCTTCGCCATAGGTCCTAGTGTAGGCATAGATTTCATCATTATCTTCCTGAAGCACTCTGTAAGCGCCATAAACGAGTCCTAAATGGGTTTTGCGTACGCGCACCATTTTTCTAAAATAGTGGAGTACCGAACTGGCGTCTTTTTCTTGGAATTCGACATTGATACCCTCTTTATAATTATCGTTGACCTTGATCCAGGGTCTTTCTTCGGAAAATCCGGCATTTTTGGTATCGTCCCATTGCATTGGAGTTCGCGCATTGTCCCGGCTGGTATGTTTTTCGTTTTCGACAAAGGCTTCCAAGTCCCCACCCATAATTTTGGTAGATTGATAGCGGTTCAGCGTGTTGATATCTTTATAATCAGTGATCTTATCCATCCTGATATTCGTCATCCCAATTTCTTCCCCGTAATAAAAATAGGGAGTGCCCCGCATCGTCAATAAAAAAGTTTGGAGCATGGTCGTCGAGTTATACCAATTCGATATGGTGTCATTGCCCCACCGACTGACGGTCCGGGGAAAGTCATGGTTGTTTAGGAACAGACTGCCCCAACCTTTTTTGGCAAAGACCGCATCCCAATCGCCATGAATTTTTTTAAATTCAGAAAGTTTCCATTTATGCTCCCG
>JBBKWR010000012.1:0-3826 GCA_037969055.1 Flavobacteriaceae bacterium
GAAAGATCAAAATCGATATCTGCCGTTTTGTTACACAATTGCACTTCCTTTGACGCCCTATCGTAAAAATGTCCCAGAACCCTTTTTTTAATATTGATAGCTTTGCCCACATAGATGATATTGCCCACGGCATTCTTGAAGTAATAGACGCCCGGTTTTGAGGGCAATTTTTCAAAAGCTTCCCTGGGCAATGAAGGTGGTAAAGTAGCCTCTTGTGAGCGTGCGTTCAAAAATGATTTGAAAACAGGTTCGGCGCCCTCCGAACTCAATAATCTTTGAAAAAGTAATACGGTGGCATGGGCATCCCCCCGAGCACGGTGCCGATCGGTCAATGGTATATCCAACGCAGAACAGAGCTTGCCCAAGCTATAGGAATTATAGCCCGGGATCAATTTTCTGGAGAGACGGACCGTGCAAAGTTTTTTTCGAACAAAATCAAGTCCTAGTTCCTTGAACTCATTTTTGATTACATTATAATCGAAATTAACACTGTGGGCAACAAAGATGGTCCCTTCCGTGATCTCCAAAATTTTAGGGGCGATTTCATACAGTTTGGGGGCATCCCGGACGGTTTCATTGTCAATACCCGTTAATCCGGTAATGAAATAGGGAATTTCGCATTCGGGGTTTACAAGGGAAGTAAACTCGTCCACCACCGAATAGCCATCATACTTAAAAATGGAGATTTCGGTTATCTTATTACCCTTGATTCCATTTCCCGTAGTCTCTATGTCGATGATGGTATACAATGCGCTTTTTTCTTGAAGGACTATAAAGGTAGCCACTTTTCCCAAAAAGCATTCTAAGTTCGGTGTCATTTATGTATAAATATCACATAAATTACGATGGCTGGATACTACTATTCAATTCTGGGCAAAAGAAAAATACAAGCTGCAACCGTTAGTTGCCTTGTGTTGGAATAAAAGATCAAGTAAGCAAGGATCATCAGAATTTAGTTTTGAATTATGTACATTTAGGATAGCCATCAAAGCATCCCTTTTTCATGAGTAGTCCTATAATTTACAAATGGTTTCCGCTGCTCTTCTTGCTGTGCCTCCTTTCTTGTGGAGATCGAAAGGCGCAACTTGTTAAAGAAAAAAGAACACCCAATATAATCTATATCTTGGCGGATGACCTGGGTTATGGTGATATAGGAGCATTTAACCCACAAGGGAAGATCCATACACCCCATATTGACCAGTTGGCCTCCTCAGGGATAAAATTTACCGATGCCCATAGTCCGTCTGCGGTTTGCAGCCCTACCCGATACGGTATTCTAACCGGCAGGTATTCCTGGCGCAGTGAATTAAAAAGTGGGGTGCTGACCGGAAAATCTAGGGCCTTGATCCCAAAAACCAGAAAGACTGTGGCGTCCTTACTTAAGGAAAGTGGTTATGAAACCGCCTTTATCGGTAAATGGCATTTGGGCTGGGATTGGAGCTTAAAAGATAGTACTGACTTTGGTGGGGAAGGTTGGAATCCCGAGGATTTTGGAAACATCGACTTTGACCAGGCCATAAAAAATACACCGAACGATCTGGGCTTTGACTATGCTTACGGACATTCTGGATCCCTTGACATGGCGCCCTATGTGTATGTTGAAAACGGATATACCACCGCTGCCGTTGATCACCTAACAGAAGACACTGGAAAATATACCTGGTGGCGCAAAGGGCCAACAGCCTCCGATTTTGTGCATGGGGAAGTTACGCCTAACTTTTTTGGAAAAGCAATCGATTTTATAGACGCGAGATCGACAGGGCAAGCACCTTTCTTTCTTTATTTGGCCCTGCCCTCACCCCATACCCCAATTTTGCCGACTAAAGATTTTTTGGGAAAAAGCGGACTAAACCCTTATGCTGATTTTGTGATGATGATCGATGCCTATGTAGGAGATCTGGTCAAAGCGCTTGATCATCAGGGCCTCTCGGAAAACACGATAATTATATTTACCAGCGATAATGGATGTTCCCCTGAAGCCGACTTTGAACTTTTGGGCTCGAAAGGACATGATCCCAGTGGCAACTTACGGGGGCATAAAGCAGATATTTTTGAAGGCGGTCACCGAATCCCCTTTATATTGAAATGGCCAGCGGTCGTGGCACCGAATTCTATTTCTGACAAAACCATCAATTTGACGGATCTGATGGCTACCTGCGCCGAGTTGACAAACAGACCTTTGGCCCCTGATGAAGGGGAGGACAGTTATTCTTTGTTGCCAATATTGGATATGGATCCAACAAAACCATACCAAAGGGAAGCTACAGTACACCATTCGATCAATGGCAGTTTTGCGTTGAGGAAAGGGTATTGGAAACTTATTTTCTGTCCGGATTCGGGAGGTTGGAGCGACCCAAAGCCCCAATCGGAAGAAGTAGCGAAGTTGGAGCCCTTTCAATTATACAACCTCGCAAACGATTTAAAGGAGCAAGAGAATCAATACGCAAAGCATCCAGAAATCGTTATCGAACTGAAACAAATAATGGCCTCTTATATCAATAATGGCAGAAGTACTCCTGGAGAACAACAAACAAATTCAGCCCTACATCTTAACGGTGATAAATGGGGCCAAATTGAAAAAATTATAGTCAATTAATTGTACATAGATGATCAAGAACTTACTTTGGGTATGCATAATTATTTCATTGCAAGGACTCGTTTCCTGTGAATCGGACCCACTTCATGATGCCCCTCCCAATGTGGTACTATTTTTAGTGGATGACATGGGATGGCAGGATACGGCTGCGCCTTTTTGGGATAAACGAACCCCCTTCAACGACCGTTATCATACACCCAACATGGACCGCTTGGCGATGGAAGGTCTCAAATTTACCCAGGCCTATGCGACACCCGTCTGCTCCCCTACCCGGGTTAGCCTGATGACCGGGATGAACGCGGCACGGCATAGGGTCACCAATTGGACGCTCATCAAAGACAGCATACAGCCCATGGAAAAAGACCACCCCGATCTGGAATTTCCTTTGTGGAATGTCAATGGAATGAGTCCGATGGCAGGCGACCCAAGGGCGGTACACGCCATGCCCTTGCCCCAGGCTTTGCACGACATAGGCTATTTTACGATCCATGCTGGGAAGGCCCATTTAGGGGCCATTGGTACACTGGGGGAAAATCCGTTAAATTTAGGCTTTGACATCAACATCGCAGGCCATGCGGCAGGCGCACCGGGCAGCTATCTTGGTATGGAAAATTTTGGGCAGGATAAGAAAGATGGCAAGGTATGGGCGGTTCCTGGTCTTGAAAAATACCATGGCAAAGATATCTTCCTAACAGAGGCCCTTACTCAAAAAGCCTTGAAAGCCGTTGACTCCGCGTTGACCACCAAACAGCCTTTTTTTCTTTACATGGCCCACTATGCCATACATACTCCGATTATGGGTGATGATAGATTTTTACAAAAATATTTAGAAAAGGGACTGGACTCCATAGAAGCAAAATATGCCTCAATGATTGAAGGTATGGACAAAAGCCTGGGCGACATCATGGACTACTTGGCGGAAAACAACCTTGAAGAAAATACGGTCATTCTCTTTACGTCTGACAATGGTGGACTTAGTGCACATGCACGCGGAGGGGAGCCAAATACCCATAACCGGCCCTTGGCGAGTGGCAAAGGTTCCATGTACGAAGGGGGCATCAGGGTGCCGATGATGGTCAAATGGCCTGGAAAGACCAAGCCCAAATCAATTACCGACTATCAGGTAATCATCGAAGATTTTTATCCCACCATCTTGGCGATGGCGGGGATCGACAGTCTAAAGACCATCCAAGAGGTGGATGGGGAAAGTTTTGTGCCCATTCTGACAGG
>JBBKWR010000013.1:0-4668 GCA_037969055.1 Flavobacteriaceae bacterium
CGGCAATACTGAAATCGCCCTGTACCACCTTCCTGAAATTTTTACCGTTCACATCTACCCCCGCTAAAACTTGCGTTCCTACATCTTCCAGCCTAAAATAAATCGACTTACCATCGTCTGTGAATTGTGGGTCGATCACATTCCTATCCAGATCCTCGAGGACTAATTTTCTGGTGCCCCCGGCCACTGGGATTACCGCCAATTTATTGGTAGCGTACCAAATGGCCTTGGGATCGGTGATGGTAGTGTAGACAATTTGCTTTCCATCAGGGCTCCAAGCTGGCTCTGCATCGGCATTCGGCTCGTGGGTCAACTGGCGCATCGTTTTCCCTTGATCCTTATTTTCGGGCGATACGATCCAAATATCGGTATTTGAATTGCTATCGGCATCAGGGGTCCGATTGCTCACAAATGCGATGGCCGAACCGTCCGGACTCCACACCGCATCACTGTCGTCAAAATCCCCGGAAGTGATCTGCACGGGAATGGAATCCCCTGGCGTTATTACATATAAATGTGTCCGATACCGGTCTAAATAACCTTGATAATCTTGTTTGAACTGCAAGCGATCGATGACAAAGGGTTTGGCCTTTTTATCATCCTCCTTGTCCTTGGTCAACTCCTCGGGCTTGGGGTCCTTAATGCCCAACAGAAGCTTATTACCAACGGGCGACCAATCATAGCTGGCAATACCCTGCACCACCTTGGTGACCTGCTCGGCTTCCCCTCCCAATCGGTTTAGTTTCCAAACTTGGGGCTTTTCCTCTTCTGTTTTGGCGGCCAAAAAGGTCAGGTACTTATTATCCGGACTCCATCTCGGCCGGCTAGCGGAATAGCCTTTACCGGTCATCGGAAGTGCCTCCCCTCCTTTTGCCGGTACCATCCAAACCCGTGTTTCTGATTTGTCCTTTTTCAGATCCATCTCAGAGACGGTATACGCGATCCATTTCCCATCCGGACTCAATTGGGGATCTTTGACGGTTTTGAGGTTTAAGATATCAGCGATCTGGAGTGGCGCTTCTTGTTTTTGTGATAAGGCTATAGGAGAGATAAATAGTAAAAAAATGAAGGTGATCAAAGCAAAGGTGCGTCTTATCATAGAGGGTTATAATTAAAGGTTACTGCCCATTTAAGCAGTAGAAATATACAAATAATTGTGGCATAAAAGGTGGCCCAAAGGGGCATTAAAACATTATTATTGAGCGTAAAAATAACATGTTAACATGGCATTTTTGATCTTGTTCAAAAATAATAATGCGGCCTGCTATAGGGACAATACTTGAATTTGGTTTCTGTGCATCTTGATCTTTCCCTCATTTTCTAATTTTTTGAGCAGGCGGGAAACCACCACCCGAGAAGTGTGCATGTCGAATGCGATATCTTTATGGGTGGTCTGGACCATCTCGTCTTGGTTAACCATGGCCTTATCTTGAAGGTGTTTGAGCAAACGCTCGTCCATTTTCATAAAAGCCAAGGTGTCTATTGTCTCGAGGAGTTCCATCATTCTGGAATGGTAACTGTCCAATATAAATTGTCGCCAGCTATGGTATTTGCCCATCCATATTTCCATCTTTTCCAAGGGGACCATCAAGAATTCGGTTTCGCTTTCGGCAACCGCGCGGATTTCACTCTTTTTATTTCCAATGCAGCAGGAGATGGTCATGGCACAGGTGTCCCCAGTTTCCAAAAAGTAGAGTAACAGTTCATCCCCCTGTTCATCTTCCCGTAAAATTTTGATGGCCCCCGACAATAATAAGGGCATCATAGTAATGGTCTGTCCGATATCCATCACCAGTTCGCCTTGCCCTAACTTTTTATAGGTGCCAACGGCCTCGATCTCCTCCAGCAGGGCGTTCTCGAAAAGAAATCCATAGTTTTTTTGTAGCGTTTCTTTCATAAATGATAAGTCAACTGTTCGTTTGTATACTTACTTTGAACGCCTTGGGTGCTTCGTACAAATATTGAAAACCTTCATGGAGTTGCTTTTGCCCCTCCGCATAAGGGTAATAGGTTATGGGTTCGATACACAGCATATTTGGAACTTCGGTCCAAAGCATAAAATTTCCAAAGCCCTCCGTTTCAATATGAATCTCTTTTTGGTCCATTAAAATGATCTTTGTGCAATTTGGTACCTGCAAGGCGCGGCTCCCCACCGCTAAAATTTCTGGTAATGTAATGGTACGGTCGTTTGTGATTACCGTTGGATCCTTGGCATACAATTTAAAAGCGGGGTGATAGCCCAACATAAATGGGGTATCCCTGTCGCCTGAGACGAGAAAGGTAATCTCAAGTTTGTTCTTAAAGAGTTGGAATTTTTTTTGGAACTTAAAATCATAGGGCCAGTACAATAATGCCTTGGGCGACTTATCGGGATATTTTGAATTCTTGATTTGGGTCCTAGCCATATACTTTTTTTGAAAAATGGCCGTGTCCTCCGTTATGGATATTGGTTCATAGGCAAGCTCCCGCAACAATCCGTGCTGGTCCTGGATGGCAATGCCTTTGGGCGTCTCTACCTGGTATTTTGCGTCAGCGGTGGGGCCAATGATCGGGAACATTTCGGTATCCGAACTGCGCCATCCCGGGCTTCCTTTCTGGTGAATGTATTCATGGCCCCCTACCACATACCCGACCAGTTCGCCCTCATCAATTTTTACGATGGCATTGCCTAAGGATAATAGTTCCATTATTATTTTTGGTTAATGAGTCTATAGATCAAAACTGCGGCCCTCTTGGTGAGTGCCGCTATCGTATTTAGGTTCACGGTCTCTTCTGGTGTATGTGCCGCTGAGCCCATAGTTCCCAGCCCATCGAGACACGCCACATATTCCGCCACAAACGAAGTATCCGCAGCACCCCTTTTTCCTGGGTCGTAAGCTATAACTTCTCCTTGATTTAAATCGAGGCTCACCTGGCTCAACTGCCCCAGTAACTGTTTGTTTCGTTCCGTTGGGCCCATTGAAGGATAGCTATCCGTAAAACTAATCTCGGCGGAAGTATTCGGCAAACTTTTGGCAACGATCAACCGCATTTTGTCCCGGGCATTGTTCTTTTGTTCCTCGGAAATAAAACGAAGTCCTCCTTGTACAAAGGCTGTCTGGGCGACAACATTGCTTTTGCCAAAGGCATTGCCCTTCCCTGTTTTGGGATCATAATCCAAAAAAGTTCCTCCCAATAAGATGCCAGGATTAAAGGTCAGGAATTCTTCCCCGCGTACTTCACCGTAAAATTCATTGAGTATGCGTGACATCTCAAAGATGGCCCCGGCACCTGTATTTTCACCAAATATGCCAGATGAATGTGCCCGTTTCCCGGTCACCTTAACTTCCCATCCTGAAGCGCCCCTTCTGGCAATCGTGGCATCGTTAAAACCTGTTGAATTTTCGAAACCCAGGGCCACATCGCTTCGCTTCGCCGCCGCTATCAAGTCTTTTCTACTGATGTCCAATGGTTTCCCCGTGCTTTCTTCATCTCCTGTAAAGGCTACAATTATTTGGGCGTTGCCCAATAAGCCGTTTTCCCGGAGTGCCTTTAGCGCATAGAGCACAATTACGTCCCCACCTTTCATATCGTTTCCCCCGGGGGCATGGGCGATACTGTCGTTTACCATTTCGAATCTTTGAAATGGACTATCCTCCTCAAAGACCGTATCCAAATGCCCAATAAGTAGTACTTTTTTGCCCCTACTACCCTTAATTTCAGCGAACAGATGACCTGCGCGGTTCATCTCTTCGGGCATTTCTACCCAGCTGGTGTCAAAATCGATGGCTTCAAAAGCTTCCATAAAGACCTTGCCCACTTGCTGGACACCTTTGGTGTTCAGGGTGCCACTATTAATATTGCTTACCTTTTCCAAAAACGCGATGGCGTCAGGATTGTTATGTTCAATAGACTTTACTAATTTTTTCTCTGTTCTAGAGAGTTTTTGCGCTCCTACATAAGGGTAGGAAAGCAACGTAATTGCCAAGGCAAAAAATAATTTTCTTCCCATTGTTTGAAATGTTTACCTAAATTATCCCAATATCTAAAGGCCCTACAATGCATCTATGGCGCCATCCAGCCAGGCCAATCGGTCATTGATCCATGTTTTGAGGTACCCTTCTTCCGCTGTATGGCTATAACCAATAAATTTGTTGGGCCGTACATAGATACCCAGAACGGGCCAAGTATCAAAGTTTTTCTGGATCGCCCCATTGGCTTCCATCCTGGCAACGTAGCCATCGATTTTGGATTGTATTGCGTTATTCGCCAATACCCCATCCCGTAGACCAACCCATCGCTCTTTTAATTTGGTGGTATAGGTGGGATCCTGCATCAATCGCTCCCACCAGAAGGGCACCAGCCTAAAATCATCGGGGCATCTTTCATTAAATTGGTAGGCCCAAACCCCGGTCTCCCCCCCGCTGCAATAATCGGCATTGCCAAAAGCCAGGTTGAAATCCCAGATGGGGCCCATATTCAATTTACCATTTTTATCCTTGTACATAAAAGTACTCAACCGATAGCCATCTACATTATTGGCCAGTTCGTTCAAAATAAAAAAATCCATAAAACTGTCCACATCGATGTAGTTTGCATAACCGAGCTGTGGGTCCTTAAAATTTTCGGAAGCAAGCGCGGTCTCGAACGCAGTGACATAATTGGTTATATACTGTTTTTGTGCTGGAG
>JBBKWR010000014.1:0-3440 GCA_037969055.1 Flavobacteriaceae bacterium
GTACTCTATGTTGTAGATGGGGTACCTCTTGGTGGCGACATATCGGACATAAGTCCAGATGATGTAGCTTCCATAAATGTACTGAAAGGAGCCAACGCAGCTGCTTTGTATGGAGCTCGAGCCAACAATGGTGCTATCATAATTACAACCAAATCAGGTACTGCCGGAAGGATGACCGTTGATTTTAGTTCAACGATTGCCGCACAAACGGGTAACATCCTTTTCGATTACCAAAACCAATACGGACAAGGTAGTGGGGGTATTTACAATGCTGCCTCCACCGGCTCTTGGGGACCTGCCCTAAATGGCGGCCCAGTGGCGAACTGGTCGCCCAATCCAGCCATTACTGGTACGATACCTTTTAGCCCACAACCGGACAACGTGAAAGATTTTATGCAAACTGGGTTTAATTTGGCTAACAATATTTCGATTAATTCTGGGGGCGAAAAAATGCAAACTTTTTTTGGATACACCCACGAACTTAGAAATGGCATTGTTCCTGACAACGATCTTAAACGACACAACGTTAGTTTGAAAATTGACAATAAATTGTTAGATGACAAGTTGGAACTGAGCACAAAGGTCAATTATATTAGGTCCGATTTGAACAATTTGTTGGACACGGGCGAATCTTTCTCCAATCCATGGCGGCATGCTTACCGATTGCCGAGGAACATCCGTTCGGTAGATGCGCAAAATTATACCTATATTGATGCAGGTGGTAATTTAAGACAAAATTACTGGAAGCCAGGCGATAACGGTGGTGCCAACCCATATTGGACCATCAATAAGAATTTGAAGGAAATCGTTAGCAATAGGGTCATTGGGTATATGTCGTTAAAGTATAATTTTAGCGATAAGCTCAATCTTTTGGTAAGGACTGCGATCGATCAAACTTCCGATACAAGGGAAGACAGGCTATTCAACGATTCGTACATCATTGCCGATAACGGAAATTACGCAACGAACAATTCTTCCAGTTTAGAGTGGAACACCGATTTCTTATTGAGCTATACTGACGTATTGAATGATGATCTATCGTACAGCATTAACGTAGGCGGAAACAATCGGCAAGCAAACGATAAATTTGTGAGTACGAACAACGGGGGTCTGAATGCAGCAAATATATTTGCGATAAGCAACGCCCAAAATTTAACGGCAAGCCAGGATGTTAATCGCAAGGAGGTAAATTCCCTATATGCTTTTGGACAAGTTGCACATCAAGATGCTTTATTCCTTGATCTCACGTATCGAAGCGACTGGAGTTCAACGCTTCCTGAAGAAAACCGACGATTCGACTACTATTCTGCAGGTTTGAGTGGTGTGATCACCGATTTGGCCGAACTTCCCGATGCCATTTCCTATCTTAAATTAAGGGCCTCATATGCCGAGGTGGGCAATGATACCGATCCTTTTAGATTGACCAGAATAGCAAGCCTACAACCAGGAGGATTTATTCAATTGGGCACGGTGCTACCAAATCCTGATCTTAAGCCGGAAAGAACAAAATCTTTGGAATTTGGTTTTGATGCACGTTTCCTAAACAGTAGATTGGGTATCGACTTCACTTACTATAAAACGAATAGTATCGATCAATTGTTCGGACAACAAGTTCCTCAAGGTTCTGGGGTATCCACCAAATTTATTAATGGTGCGGATATCCAAAACAAAGGGGTTGAACTTATTTTAACAGGTAGTCCTGTAAGTACTGCCGATTTCAATTGGAATATTACCGTGAACTTTTCAAAGAACACCAGTAAGGTGCTAGCACTGGCTGAAGGGTTGGAAACCTTAAGCTTTGGCGGGGATTTTTTCCGTAGGTTCGAATTGAATGTTGGTGATCCTTGGGGGAATGTATATTCAAGAGGATTTGCCAGGGATGCCCAAGGTCGTGTTTTGGTCGCAGCCGATGGAACACCTGAAATAACATCAGGGCAGGAGGTATTGGTTGCTAACTTTAATCCAGATTGGCTTGGGGGTATCAGCAATGATTTCAGCTATAAGAATTTTACGCTTGGATTTTTGATCGATATTCGACAAGGGGGACAAGTAGGGTCCTTTACAAATGCCATTTTGGCTTCAGACGGTGCCCTTGCTAAAACTGTTGCCGGAAGGGACGGTACACTAGTATTCGGTACGAATGTGTTTCCTGAACTTAATGTCGTTCAGGCAGATGGGTCGGCGAACAATATTCAGGTCAATTCTGAACAATTTTGGGCAAAAGTAGGCGGTAGGAACTCTCCTGTTGGGGAAGCATTCGTTGAAGATGCCTCTAACATAAGGATGCGTGAAATTACGCTGGGCTATCGCATTCCCAACAATGTGATCGAAGGTACGCCTTTTAAAAATGTTAAACTTTCATTGGTTGGAAGGAATCTATTCTTCATATCAAACAAAGCGACTGTAGACCCCGAAGTCATTACCAATACGAGTACGGCAGCAGACGGATTTGAATCCTTCGCACCCCCGTCCACAAGAAGTATTGGATTGAATTTGAAGGTTGGATTTTAAATAAAAAATTGTAATTTTAAAAGAAAAAACATGAAGAAGTTACTCACAAAAATAGGTTTTGGTCTGGCCATTGCAACATTGGTTGTTGGTTGTACCGAAGATTTTAATGAATTGAACACGGATCCCCTCGCCCTCGATATTGGTGCGTTGGAAGATAGTCAGGTATTACAGGGTCAAGCTTTTGCTCAGGCCCAGTACGTATCTGTGAATGGACTTCACTGGAGGTTCCAGATTTCCCAGAATCTTTTTTCAGATATTTGGTGCCAATACTATGCCACCACTGCGGCCGGTTTCGATTCGGACCGCTACGTTCAAGTTGGGCGATGGGCAGATTTGGCATGGGGATCGTTTTACGGTGAAGCTGCCCCGCAGATCAAACTAGTGGAGGATCTTTCTGATGCCAATGGAAATAATGTGGGCAATGGTATGGCCAAGGTATTAAAGGTTCATGCCTATCATAGGATTACCGATTATTGGGGCCCTGTGCCCTACTCTGCCTTTGGCAACGGTGAACTTTCCGTCCCATACGATTCCCAAGAATCTATATATACAGATTTCTTTACAACATTGGATGATGCCGTTGCAAAACTGAGCGGTGGTGGGTCATCCTATGCTGGCAGTGATCGAATTTATGGTGGTGATGCGGCCAAGTGGTTGAAATTTGCCAATAGTTTAAGGTTGCGACTGGCACTTCGAATAAAATATGTTGATGGCCCAAAAGCCAAAATAGAAGCGGAAAAAGCGGTTGCCGCAGGTGTTTTTACTGACAATGCTGACAATGCCCTCGTTGCAGTTGACGATACCAATAGGAATCCACTGGAAACCATCACCGATTGGGGTGAATTTAGAATGAGCGCCACCATGGAGAGTATTCTTGAAGGATACAGCGACCCTCGTATGGCTGAATATTTCTCTCCTGCATTGGACGG
>JBBKWR010000015.1:0-11237 GCA_037969055.1 Flavobacteriaceae bacterium
ATATCGATTCGGTTATCGCCCTTTATCTTGGAAAAGAGGATAAGCGTCAAGGGATAACCCGGAACCCCGAAATTACGGTGATGGAGCGCATAGGAACGGCCAATCGATATGTTGGGAGCAGGAAATCTGGAATTACAGAGACCGAAAAAAGACTCCTCACCTATGCGGAGGAAGAACTGAAAAAAGCCTTGGATAAGACCAATGCATTTTTTAATGCACAATGGAAGGGCTATCGAGAAGCATTTGAAAAGCTGGAAGTTTCGCCATTTAAAGAAACCAAAACATTTAGTTTGGATTAAGCGGCACACTTTTAACAGTATAATATAGATTTTAGGTGCTAATGTCAAAATCTTTGGTAAAACTGCTGGAAATGTGCTCATTTTAAGCACTTAGAAGTAATTGTTACCTAAAATCCCGACTTAAGGAATAAGTAAAGAAACATTACGGCGGCAGGGCAAAAATAGCGTTCCGTTACTACCATGCTTGTTGTACCGACTAAAACCAATTCAAATGAGTCTCCAAAAAGTAACTTTCAAGAACAAAGAAGGGGAAACTTTGGTAGGTAGATTAGAACTGCCCGCATACAGCCTTCCCCACAATTATGCGATTTTCGCCCATTGTTTTACCTGTAACAAGAATTTATCGGCAATTCGAAATATTTCGAAGGCTCTTACCACTAAGGGGTTTGGGGTCTTACGGTTCGATTTTACTGGACTGGGCGAGAGCGATGGGGATTTTTCCAATACCAATTTCTCCGGCAATGTAGACGATTTGGTGGCGGCAGCTTCCTATTTGAAAGAAAACTACAAAGCCCCTACCCTTCTGGTCGGGCATTCCTTGGGAGGTGCGGCGGCGATTTTTGCGGCAGAAAAAATCCCTTCCATAAAAGCGATCGCGACCATCGGTGCACCATCCGACCCTAACCATGTTCAGCAATTGATCAAAAGTGACCTAAATGAAATAAATGCCAAAGGGAAGGCTATCGTAAATTTAAGTGGGCGTGACTTTACCATCAAAAAGCAATTCTTGGAAGATCTTAAGACCAAATCTTTGCCTGCAATGGTAAAAGCATTGCGGAAACCCATTTTGATTTTACATTCCCCACAAGATGATACGGTAGGTATAAAAAACGCCGAGGAAATTTATTTAGCGGCACATCATCCAAAAAGTTTTATCTCTTTGGACGGGGCTGATCATTTGTTAATGAAAGAGGCTGATTCGCGCTATGTAGGACAGGTAATTGCCGGTTGGGTGCAGCGATATGTAGCAACACCCCAAGAAGTGGTGTTGGCCTCCGAACAACAAGTCGTTGCCAGTCTGGATGCATCCGATATTTTTACCACCTCGATGATACTTGGCAAGCATTTTTTGACAGCAGATGAACCAATAGATGTAGGCGGTAATGATTTTGGGCCCTCACCGTATGAATTGGTATCGGCGGGTCTATCGGCCTGCACCGCGATGACGGTTCAAATGTATGCGCGAAGAAAGTCCTGGCCCTTAGAAAACATTGAAGTGCATACCTCTTATGGGAAATCACATGCCAACGATTGTGAGGATTGTGAATCCGAAAATGCCAAAATCGATACCTTCCGAAGAGCGATTAAACTAACTGGTAATCTAGAGGAGAAACAGATAGCGCGTATTTTAGAAATTGCCGATAAATGTCCCGTTCATAGAACCCTGCACAGTCCGACCCAAATAATAACCAAGTTGATTGATTAAGCCCCCCCCAGTAAAAGATTAAGGAAGAAATGTAATGCATATCCGTGAAAATGGTTTAACGGGCCGCAGACACTTGGTAAATGATTTAGACACAATGGCTTCCATTATTTAAATATCCGATTCATCGCTTCGGTTTGGATGGCCTGATAAAAAATCCGTCGAAATTTTCGTTGATTAAGACTTACCCAAAGACAATGGGTTGGAACTTGGTATCCGCAATGATTAGAGGCTGTTAAAATCATTTTAACATTTAAATTGAATCCGCTTGAAAATCATTAACTTTAAATCAAATATTTAAAATCACTATAAAATGAAAACTATAAAAGTATTGGTATTATGTTTTGTAATAGGACTGTCGTACCAATGTAAAGAAGTCAAAAAAGAAGCCCAAGATGCCTCGGAAGAAGTAAAAGAGGCCATGAAGGAAATAAAGGAAGAAGTAAATGTTGAACCCATAAAATTCACCATGGAACCCAAAAGTGACAGTAAGGTAAAAGGCGATGTAACTTTTACGGATGAAAACGGAAAAGTTAAGATGATGGCCACATTCACTGGGCTCACCCCTGGGGAACATGCCATCCACATACACGAAACCGCGGATTGCTCATCAGCTGATGGAAAATCAACCGGAGGGCACTGGAACCCCACCAACCAACCACATGGCAAATGGGGTGTGGCAGCTGGCTACCATAAAGGAGATATCGGAAACTTTACGGCCGATGCCGAGGGCAATGCAACTGTCAATTTCGATACCGATGAATGGTGTATAGGTTGTGGGGATACCAATAAGGACATTGTTGGAAGGGCGGTCATCGTCCACCAAGGGAAGGATGATTTCACCACCCAACCCACAGGGGATGCAGGCGGGCGCGTAAGCTGTACAGGCATCATCAAATAATCCAGACCCATAAATATTATAACGCCGCTATATTCAATAGCGGCTTTTTTTTGTGCATCCATGAATTTTTTATGCTAAGATCAGTTGCAGCCAATACATTTCCTGTTAAAGACCAAAAGCGCAAATAGGCTACCGGCGACCTCATGGATATATATCGTCATTGGTTCTGCCATTGATTCATGTTCAAAAACCAAAATATCGAACCCTGAATTTTATCGATACCACTTAAAAACTGACTTAGCAACTGCAGCGCCATTTCCACTCTGTTGTCTGCCGTTAGTGATTTTCTGCATCAGGAATTGGATGGGGAATTAGGCGGGTTAGAAGTCCTAATTAGTCTGTTATGGATGGATTTCAATTTATCTGATGAACAGCCCATTTTAAACAGGACCAACAAAAGAAAATTGGATAAATTAACCCGAATATAAGAGTTATGCTCATATTTTCTGGCCGATACGAGCAAATCGTTTTTTACGATCTTATAGGGAATCCTGTGTTTTTTCATTCTATCGAAAAATTCAAAGTCCTCCATCAACACCTGAGCTTCATTAAATCCGCCAAGCCTTTGAAAGATCTCTTTTTTGATGAAAAGGCACTGGTCACCGCCCCCGGTGAACACCCCATCACTACCGGTAAAGGAAGCATTAATTTTCAGAAAGAAATTCTCTTTATCGAAACGGTAAGAAAAAAAGCCAGCCTCATAACCATTATCGAGCGTTTGCCGAATATCACTTATAAATGTTTGAGGGGGCTTCACATCGGCATGTAAAAAAACCAGCACTTCCCCCTGTGCAGCTGCCGCGGCTATATTCATTTGCAGGGCTCGGCTTTTCCCTTCACACTTCAAAACCCGAACGTATTTTTGAAATGCCCTTTTTTCTGTCCCATCACTGTTGGTACAGGATAAAGCAATAATGATTTCCAGATCATTGTCCTTAGCCAAATCCTCAAAGTATTCCAAAAGAAGCTGCAGATTTTCTTTTTCGTTATGAGCGGGGATAATAATACTCGTCATAAAAAGTTAACTTCGGTTTGTGAATAAGATAAACAATTACTGGTAATTGTTTATCTATAGTCTACACTTGGGCGAAACCCTAACAATATTTATCCTAAAAAGTTGTGTAGGGTAATCCCGATAATTACGACCTATCTTCACAATTAGTTATTTGACATTGTAGATTAGATACGTTTTAAGCAAATTATGAAATATCCCATTATTAAATTATTCATGCCCATTATAATACTGCTCTGCTTTAATGATACACTCGCACAGGGCAACCCTAATCCGCACAGTAATTACAATAGGCTCTCAGAGCAATTTTTAAACGACATACGGGCTGGTAAAAATACCCAAGAAATACAGGATAAGCTTGCTTCAACTACCTTGGAAGCACTGGAAAAAGGATTGGGCGCGGATCATGAAAAGTTGGCATTTTGGGTCAATATTTATAATGCTTATATTCAGGTGATACTGTCGGAGAATCCCAAATTATATGATGACCGCCGGGCATTTTTCAATGAGGATAGGATCATGATCGCCGGTGAAAAAGTATCATTCTCAAAAATAGAACATGGGATTATTCGTAAATCCCAATGGCCATTAGGACTTGGCAAGGTCCGTAAATGGTTTCCGAATGAATTTGAGCGCAAACTTAGGGTGCATAAACGGGATTACAGGGTACATTTTGCACTCAACTGTGGTGCGAAGGATTGCCCCCCTGTGGCCATTTACGAAGCCACCAGATTGGAAGAGCAGTTCACGAAGGGCACAAAACTGTACCTAAAGCGAACTACACACTATAATGACCTAAGCAAAGAAACCGCCATTACGTCGCTCTTTAGTTGGTTTAGGGGCGATTTTGGCGGCAAAAGCGGTATAAAAAAGATCTTAAAGGGGCAAGGGTTGATTCCTACGACCAAAGATATTGAACTCACCTTTAAAGATTATGATTGGACCCTTGACTTGGATAATTGGACAACGCTCTAATATCTAGAAAAAATTGAAATTTTATGGGAGGCCTATATTAATAGTGCTAAAGGTATTTTGTGCAGGCATCTCTAGTGGCCACACCAAACTAAGCACAAAGGCAGTTGAGCTAGATGACCGACACCACATTATACGACATCATAGGACGCTTAACTTCGAAATTTGGTTATAAGAACAAATACCACTACGCAATTAATAATGGAATTGGGCTTTCCAGCAATCGAAAGGGCATACCTTACAATTATTTCCCATTCTTGGTCTTGCGGAGCGCTTTGCGTGCAGCAAATACTTGATAAACCAAAAGTGACATAATTACAATCCAAATGAAAAATAGGAAGTACACCATAGTTTTGGGGGATTAGTGGTAGGTTATAGGTTAAATTCCATTCTAATTCTGTAATACTTGGGGCATTCAGAACATCAGTAATAGATAAATATATAACACCAACCCGTAATTTCCTACAAAAAAAATGAAATTTAACATCCTCTCGTATAATGAATTACATTCAGATAATGGGAAGAATGGGTCCTAAGTCCTTAATTTTCCGTTAATTTGACCCTCAAAATAATTTACCAATGAACCCCTCCGCATCAGGTTGGATCGACAAATTTGGATCTCTTGTAAAAGAAAATCTTCCCAACTATTCCGAATTTGGGGATTTGTACAACGAATTGAAAAAGACCGGATTTGTCTATGGTATAAATGCCAAGATCCCCCGTTTTATTAACGCGGAACATAAACTCTCTGAAGATGAAAAGGCGAAGATCAACTTGCTTTCGGCCTTGTACTTTACTTATTGTTTGGAGAAAGGTAACGAAGACTTTAAATCTTTTTTGGATAAAATATTTCGATTTTATAAAGATTTAAATATTAGTCAGATATCTTTTCTAAGCCAATTATTGGTAGGTAAAAAGACTTCTTCGCAGCTTGAAAAACTGATTGATTCCAGGGTTTATCTTGAAGATAATTTAATAAGCAAAACGTTTAACAGTATCATTACTAATTCGCTGTTGTTCATCGATGTACTGTTGTTTAAGAGATATTTGAAAGAGCCGAAGGGAATTCGGCATCATGCCCAGTTTTTGGAATACATAACTATCAACATAACGTATCACGCACTTAGTTCAAAGGAAAGACATAAAAGTGATGAAAAACTGGCCCAAGTATTTGCCTCTTCATTATCTTTTATCGAAAGTGATTCACAAAATTTTGATGGTTCATATCGTGACAGGTTACTTGAAAACCAAGCTGCGATATGGGAAAATAATTACTTCTTGGATGTGGCCTGTTTAACCGTTTGGGAGGATCATTCTTTGGATTATCAGGAATCAGAATTTATATTCGGTATTGGAAAAGATATGGGCTTTGATGAAAAGCACACTGCACGTGCCTTAGAAGAAATCACCTCATTTTTTAAGATAAATTCAAAAGATATCCCGTTTTTAAAAGACAAAAATCTGGCCGTCCAGTTCTATGACAGTATGTCAAAAGTGGTGAATAAACTTATTCTCCGGAACAGCAAACGCTTGCAAAAAGAGTTTTCGGAAAGTAAGGAATTGGTCGCGCTCATTTCAAAATCTACTGTAAAGGATCTTAGTCCGGAAGAAAAAAAGAAAGTCCAAAATCAGCTTGTGGATATTTTTAAAAGCATCCCATCGTTAGCCATTTTTATATTGCCGGGAGGTGCTGTTTTGTTGCCGATTTTTATTAAATTGATCCCTAAGTTATTGCCTTCCTCCTTCGATGAAAATCGAATCGAAAAGTAAGTTATTTCTTATTAAATATTCAGTATAAGAAAAATCTATAGCATAGTCTAATTAATTTAATATCAGATATTTAATATACTTTACTCCAACCATAACTTAAAGTCTCGTACACGTTCCCGACTTACGATGATTTCTTGTTCCGAAAACCGATTTAGCTTAATTTGAAGCCTCGAATTAGTATAGGAAATAATGTCTTTTATATGCTTGATATTGACGTAGAATTTACGGCTGATGCGGAAGAACATTTTGGGTTCAAGTTCTGCTTCCAAATTTTCCAAAGTTGTTTCCAATAAATAATTTCTACCTTCAGAAGTTGCGGCATAGGTTCCTTTATTTTCACTATAAAAACATTCTACCTCTTCGGCATTAATGATTTTGAGGTGCTGCCCTACCCTTGCGGTAAATCTCTTTTTGTACTCCCGCTCCAACGGATCGACCAATAATTTTTTGATGTCCTCAAAATCCAAGGTTAATTTTTGGGTTTTCGGTTTTAACGTTCGATATTTTTTGACAGCAGTTGCCAACTCTTCATCATCAATTGGTTTTAATAAATAATCAATGCTGTTCAATTTGAACGCCTGTAAAGCATATTCGTCATAGGCGGTCGTAAATATGATGGAACTTTGCACCTCTACTACTTCGAAAATTTCGAAAGAGAGTCCATCCGACAACTGTATATCCAAAAATATAAGGTCGGGCTGTGGGTTTTGCTGGAACCATCCGATCGCTTCTTCGACGGAATGAATCATGGTGGACACCTCAACACCCAATTCAGCCAAAAGTCTCGCTAATCTTCTGGCTGCAGGTTTTTCATCCTCTATTATAATTACGTTCATGTATTGGTATTAAGAATTTATCGGTGCTTTTTATGAAACCTTGAGGTTGCAATCGTTCGGTACTGCCTACTGCCTACTGCTATATCCTCCATAGCCGAAGGCGAAGGTGGACTGCCCACTGCTTACTGTTATATCCTCCATAGCCGAAGGCGAAGGAGGACTGCCCACTGCTTTATCCTCCATAGCCGAAGGCGAAGGAGGACTGCCTACTGCTTTAACTCTTCGTCCTTCATATATTTGCGGATCTGCCGTTCTTCCCACTTTTTTAGGAAATTGGACCTAAGCCTAAAGAGGTATATCCCGCTTATGATCAATATCAAGGCCCATAGCATGGGAATAAATACAAACTGCCACTCGATCCATTGCAAAAACCCCTGACCCGTAGCGCCTTTAGCGATTAAATAATCTATGATCTTTGCCTTAAACACCAATAATGTTGCGGTGCCAAGGACAAAGAGTACCAAATGGGCATAAAAGCTTTTGATGTGGTTAACCCGGTTTCTTGCCTTGATAAAACTTTCCATGTCTTTCTTTTCAGCTTTCATTATTTATACTTTTCCGATTCCCTTCGTTCTTGATCCATGTACTTTCGAATCTGTCGTTCTTCCCATTCCTTGTTGAAAAACGGGTTGTACGAAAACACTTTAACGGCATGGAATACTATCCCAATACCCCAGAAAAACCATACGGCAAAGGTCCCGAAATCCCAGAATGCCTGTATGAACGATTCACCATCGGCGATATTTCGTGAAATTTTTAGTGTAGTCAATACTGAATTAACCAATAGATACATGCCAAGATGCCAATAAAATCCTTTCAGTTCGTCGACCCTTTTTCTGGCCCTTTCCTTCTTGTCAAAATTACTTGTTTCCATCTTCAATTATATTTTTTGAATGTCCCATGTTTGTCTTAGATCTTTAGAAAATTTTGAAGGTTTGGATTATTCCCATCTTTGGCGTTTGTGATCATCATCCATAAATTCCTTAATTTTCCTTTCTTCCCAATTCTTGCTAAAAAAAGGATTAAGTCCAAATGTTTTGATGGCTTGGAACACCAGCCCTATACCCCATCCAAAAGCGGCCCACAAGAACCAAGGGTAGCTCCATTGGTCGATATAATAATTCAATCCGGCCAAAAAGGTGATAATTACTACATAGGAAATAAGGCCAGTGTAAAATTTCTTTATTTCTATGACCCTTTCTTTGGCCCTTAAGTATTTGCTTTCATTATCTGAAAAATCCATTTTATTAGTTTTATTATTTGCTTCAAATTTCCGAATCTGGAAGCGTTCCACTAAAAGTGATATCCTCAATTGTTGTTTTTAAGGGATGAACCGTCGGCTGAAGGTAAACGCTCCCACTCCTTTTTCTAAAAATCATCATCTTCCATGAACTTGCGCATCTTGCGTTCCTCCCAGCGTTTGCCCCAAACGGGATTGTAGCCAAAGGTTTCCATCCCATGAATCGTAACACCAAATCCCCAGCCCAACAAGGGAAAAAGAATCCAGGGGAAGCCCGATGTATTATAATTCAATATCGCAAGGCATGGTATTATGATACAATATGCCATTAGGTTCCCATAAAACCCCTTAAGCGCCTTTACGTGCTCTTGTGCCTTCTCATATAATTTATCCTCGACGTAGCTTTTTTGGGTATTGAGTAATGAAATCGGTTTTGTGAGTATAGGAAGTTGCACACTAAAGGTAGATTCCGTTTTATTGATCTTTACTTGTTTTTCGGTCAGGATTCCATAACGTTGCCGGATGTTCTGTAGGCCCACACCACTGCTCTTTTTAACCACTTGCTTTTCCTGTAAATTATTATTTACATACAACGATCCGTCTTTTTCAACAACGGAAATATGGAGGGGCTTGGCGTTTGTGACCACGTTATGCTTTACCGCATTTTCCAACAAAAGTTGCAAGGACAAGGGCACGATCTTGGCCTCAGGGTCACTGGCTTTTTCCGGAACCTCAAAAATGATACTATCTTCGAACCTCATTTTCAATAGCCTGACATAGGTTCGGGCAAAATCCAGTTCTTCATCGACCGATACGAGGTCTTTGTCTTTTTGTTCCAGTACATATCGGTAAACTTTTGATAATGACGTAGTAAATTTTTGCGCTTGTATGGGATCCTCTTCGATCAGGCTCGTTAATACGTTAAGACTATTGAACAAGAAGTGCGGATCTAATTGATTTTTGAGCGCATCGAATTTGGCAGAAGCTGTCCCAGCTATAATTTTTTGCTCTATGACCTTGTTCTCTTGTCGGTGTTTGTAATACCAAATACTATAGAACAGCAAAGCGATAATGACAGAAATAAGCATCGAAATACTGTAATCTTGAGGGGTTTCGTTGGCCAGGAACTGACTAAGACCCATTCGTCGAATTGCGATGAATAATATAAATCTCGCAATGAATACACCAATCAGCGATAGCACTACATTTCCTGCGATGCCTAGGGCGAATATTTTTGCAGTAAAAATCTGGCTCTTATATTTAATGAGTAAGTATTGAAGCCAATAGGCGTTTACCATATACAGGATCACGGCAAAAATCATGTTCTCAAGATATTCTTGCCACAAGCTGGGATAATAAAAATTATTATCGAACCTTCCCGTGAAATAGTAAATGCCCAAAAATACAAAATAGAGCAAAGTACCTATCAGTATGGCACTCAGGAGATGTTTCTTAAAGCGTTGCATTCAATTCAATTATTTACCGCAATTTTCCAAAGTCATTTCGGCCCGGTCCTGTCCCCAATTTGGGTAAAAGGGTCCTTCAGGTTTAAAGTTAGCAAAAAGTTCCAAGGCGTGTTCCACATCTTTGCAATACGCCGTGGTATCCTGCCCAAAGAATTTTGCAGAGCCCATGTCCCATTCTGCTTTGGAAAATACGACCCTTGGATTTTCTGGCGCCAACTGTAACGCCCTTTGGTACAGTGCGGTTACCACACCAGACAATTCCATGCCGTAGGTGGCCCCATCAAAGGCGATCCAAGCCGTATGGGTCATGGCTTGCTGCACCAGTATCTCAGGATTTTCGGGAGAGATGGCTTTGGCAATATCGACATACTCTTGTGCCTTTTCCAAGTGCCGGGTCAGCTTCTCTTTGTCTTTTTCTCCAAACGAAATTATGGTGTTGATCTGCGCCACATAATAATAAGGAAGCCAATTGTCGGTTTCGGCAGCCGCGATACGCTCAAACATATTGGAAGCTTCTGTCGTATTTCCCTCGCCCCATAATTGGAAAGCCTTTTGCATTCCTTTGGTATAGGGGTCTTGCGCCACCGCGAAAGTGGTAATCATAAACAATACTAATGGGAGTGCTTTTCTCATGTTATTTTATTTTAGTTTGATTTATATCATATTTGCTATCACAAAGATGTTAGATCAAGCATAATTCCAGAAAAAGGAGAAACCGAATTGTAGTTTTAGAAGGATGGGTTGTAATTAAGTGGATTCCTATCGAAGTTTTATTGATCTTCGAAAATTGTACGCAATCAATAGATAGTTCAACGAATTGGTACTTGGCATTTCCCCAACCAAGGCTAGTAGGGCTTGTAATTGCCAATTGGGCACTGATAGTACTATTAATTAATTTTTGAATGTTTTGTGTAAAAATCGTAGTCCCTCCGACGCGAACGAATCCTGACTTTCGGCCAAATGTTTCCATATGCAGACGGCACCGGCCAGTTCTTTTATTTCTGGCGTAAAGCTCTCGATAACCATTGCCCCTTGATAACCAATATCATTGAGTCCTTCATATAGGTCCTGCCAAGGGGTGAGTCCTGTTCCGGGTATGCCCCTATGGTTTTCTGAAACTTGGACATGGATTAGTTTATCACCTATCGATCTAATGGCTTCCTTAATATTTTTTTCCTCTATGGTCATATGAAAGCTATCGAGCAGCACCTTTGCATTGGGATGGTTAATATCCTGTACCAATCGTAATACATCCTCTGCCGTATTCACCAAATCTGATTCAAACCTGTTTAAGGGCTCCAAAGCGATCTTTTGTCCA
>JBBKWR010000016.1:0-3911 GCA_037969055.1 Flavobacteriaceae bacterium
CGGGAGGCGTACGATAGGGGCAATGGTGCTGCGATTTTATTATATAATAAGAAGAAAGAAAGCGTGGTGCTGACTAGACAATTCCGCATGCCAACCTATGTAAATGGCAATAAGGACGGTATAATGATAGAGGCTTGCGCGGGCCTTTTGGACGGAGATAATCCCGAAGATTGTATTCGCAAGGAAGTAGAGGAGGAGACGGGGTATAAGATTAAGAATGTAAAAAAAGTATTTGAGGTTTACATGTCACCAGGCTCCGTAACCGAAATACTTCATCTATTTATTGGGGCGTATGAAGACCATATGAAGCTAGGTGAAGGGGGCGGGGCCCAAGATGAGACTGAAAATATAGAAGTATTGGAATATACTTTTGATACCGCTAAGGCAATGGTGCAATCCGGAGAGATCAAGGATGCCAAAACCATTATGCTCCTACAATATGCGTCGTTGCACGCGTTATTTAAATGACCATTTTACGACCAATAGAACATGGAAAATCTCAAAAAAATAGCTTTTGGCGGAGGTTGTCATTGGTGTACCGAGGCGATATTCCAATCGTTAAGAGGTGTCAAATTAGTGGAACAAGGGTTCATTGGCTCCACCAATGGAAACGAATCATTTTCAGAGGCGGTCATTGTTACTTATTTAAGGAATCAAATCACCCTTAAAGCGTTGGTAATGATTCACTTGCAGACCCACGAAAGTATGGCCAACCACGCGATGCGGGACAAATACAGGTCGGCGATCTATACCTTCGATCCGATCGATGGGCAGCGCTTGAACGAGATGTGGGGCGAATTACAGAGCAGTTTCGATGCTAAGTTGATAACCGAAATACTTCCCTTCCAAGCATTTGTGCCATCGGCCGAAAAGTACCACAATTATTATTATTCCAATCGCAACAAACCTTTCTGTAAAAAATATATCGATCCTAAATTGGCATTTCTCCAAGAAAAATTTTCAAAACAAATGATTTCCTAAAATTTCACTGATCAATAACCATCTCTGACAATTTCCAGTACGTGCTGCATTTGTTGTTTGATCTGACCGGAAGGCTGAACAAAATGATTGTTCATGTAGCTAAAAATTAGCGTTTTTCCAGATTTGGTGAGCAGATAGCCACTCAAACAATAATTATTCCCCAAACTACCAGATTTGGCATAGATATATGGTTGTATATCGCTGCTGTACCAGTCTTTTAAGGTACCATTGACACCTCCGATCGGAAAAAAATTAAACAAGCGTTCCTTGGGGATGGTGGTGTACAATTTATACAGAACATGTACCATAGACTCAGGGGTAAACAGATTATATCGCGACAATCCCGATCCATCTTCCCATCTGGGTGCTTGATTGAGATCGGCCAATTGATTGTTCAAGACAAATGATTGCGCTTTGGAACCATCGAGGGTGTCGGAAAGGGTAGCGGCCGCTAATATCAAAATTTGCTCTGCCAGAAAATTATCACTGACCAACATCATCCGTTTAAAAAGTGAATCGGAAGGAATACTATAAACAGTCGTCTGTTTACCTATCGGCATATGATTGGTTATGGTTATCTTTTTTACCATGGCTTTTCCTAGCAATATTCGTGTCAATGTACTGTCTGTTCGAAAAGGTATCTCCAACGTATCCTTTCTTTCGGAACCATAATAAAAGGTATTCTTGCTTTCTTCCCGGGCGTTGATATAATCGAGATCAATCACATCTTCCTTAAAATAAGAGGGTACAATAACTAGGGAATCGCCATGATAGATCGTATTGACATTTCCATATATAGGAAACCCACTTCTTTCCGTTTGATAATAATATGCAAAATCGTCCCAAGCCCAGCCCGGGCCATATTTGGGCATTTTAAAATTGTTGGTATAAAGGGCAATATTCTCATGGGCAGCTAGAAACTTTATAGCTGTACTATCGTGAAAATATGGGTGCAGTAAGGTGGGATCTCCAGTTCCCTCTAGAAAAAAGGTATCGTTTTGGACCAAATATCGGAAAGATGGGATACTATCAGATATAAGGTTTAAACCGGTGAAAAGGGTAAAGATCTTTGTATTGCTGGCAGGTGTAAAATATTTCTGTCCATTTAAATCAAATAAAGTATCCCTAGTTGCCGCATCGATCAAAAAAAAACCGGTAAACTGATTGGTAAGTATTTTGGAATTCAGGCCATGTCGAATTTCCTTAACCATTTTCCTTTGCTTTGTGGAAGCACAACCGACGAAAAGCAAAAAAGACAGGATGAAAAGTAAGTATTGTTTCATAAATGAGGTAAAAATGGTAGTCTCGAAATACCAATATTCATTACTGTTGTATCGAAATTAATTATTTTTTAACTTTAATGGCACAATAAAAATTGGGATTTTTTGGTTAACTTGGTATTACCTAACCAAATAAAACACTTTATAAATATGGCTAGAGCTATGCTGGAGTACACGAAAATGGTACTACAAAAAGTGAGTTTTGATGCAAAATTGTTTTGCAAAGAGGTAAAAAAAGCGGTGGAGCGACTACTACCCGAAGAAATTGAAGAACTAAAGCTCTGGTTGCGACAGTTCTTGACAGACAAACCAGAACTAAAAGAAAGCCTCGTATATTTAAGGGCATAAACAGACCCCGACAGCAATGTCGGGGTTTTATTTTTTGCTCAAGGGGCTAATTATCTTTACGTCCTGAAAGGCGATCGCTCCCCTGACCACACCGGAGATGACGTCTTTCAATGCGTCTGTTATTTGGATTTTAAGTTCGCTTTTATGATAGATCAAACTTACCTCCCTTGCGGGCGTTGGCTCGTTAAAATATTTAATATTCTTACTTTTTTCGCTATCCAGTTCTAACGTGTTTAGAAATGGTAGCAAGGTCATGCCCAAACCCTCATCGGCCAGATTCACCATAGTTTCGAAACTTCCACTTTGTAGTTGGAAATGTTCGTCTTTTTGATTTTTTGAGGACTTACACAGATTAATCACCCCGTCTCGAAAGCAATGGCCGTCCTGTAATAATAAGACATCACCGATTTCAAGGTCGCTTGGATCTAACTTGTCATACTTTCCCAAGCGGTGGTCTTTGGGAACATAACCTACAAATGGCTCATAATAAAGCGGCCTTTCAATAATAAATTCTATCTCTAAGGGCGTGGCAGCAATGGCGGCATCTAAATGTCCATCTTGTATATTGCGTATCATAGTCTCCGTACTTTGCTCTTTGATGATCAAATTTACCTTAGGATATTTATTGATAAAGTTCTTGAGGAACATGGGAAGCAAGGTCGGCATCACCGTTGGAATAATGCCCAAAGTGAAATCGCCCCCGATAAAACCCTTTTCTTGGTCCACGATATCCTTGATTCGCCCGGCTTCGTTGACAATGTTTTTGGCTTGCGCAACAATCTTACGGCCAACTTGCGTAATGGCAATAGGCTTTTTACCACGATCAAAAATAAGTACGCCAAGTTCGTCCTCCAATTTTTGAACCTGCATACTTAAGGTTGGTTGCGTTACAAAACTTTTATGTGCAGCAAGGGTAAAATTTTGGTACTCGGCAACGGCAAGAACATACTGAAGTTGGGTAATTGTCATTCGTCATAGTTTTGAAATATAAAAATAAGTAAAACTATCAATAAAACTTATACCACCTAAGGGCTATTTATCCCTTTTTTTTAATTCCCTAGTGGCATCAAAATAAGATCTCTAAATAATAGCCCGCTCACCATAAAGTTAGATTTGGTTGAACCCAAAAGTCAATTTTATACCCCCTTCCTAAATTTTATTTTATGTTTTCAGTTCGCCCCCCATAATCAACAACTCGGTAATCTTGATTGGCCAAAGCAATAATGTTGGCGCAATTTTGCGCTAACCATCAAATGAACCGGTATGTCTAAATATTTATTAGTTGCCTTAACCCTTTTGTGT
>JBBKWR010000017.1:0-2849 GCA_037969055.1 Flavobacteriaceae bacterium
ACAATTGACGTATTTGGCAGGACCCAACTGACCTATAAAGGCTGGCCCTTATATTACTTCGGACAGGATGCAGCGCGTGGTGACAATAAAGGCATCAGCTTTCCGGTCCCCGGTGTTTGGCCTATTGCCAATATAGACATAACCGCAGCACTTTAAACTAGTGCCTAGTAATGTTTATCTTTAATAATTTGGACAAAGATTGTCATATGGATAGATTACGCCTGTTTTGGACCTTGCTGCTTATAATGTTGGTATTATCATCTTGCGAGTATAATGTAGAGAATGAAGAAGTATTCGTGGATGATTTATGTATAACGACCGTCTCCTATAGTGCCACAATAAGGCCTTTGATAGACAATAATTGTATGCCTTGCCATAATGGTGATGGGAACGAATCCTTGGCGCCTAATTTAACTACCTATGAAGGGGTTGAAAGCGTTTCACTATTGGTCAAGGCGCTTACCCAATCGCGGGCTATGCCAAAAGAGGGTAGTATAACGAATGCCGAAATAGCTGCCATTAAATGTTGGGTCGATAATGGGGCATTAAACAACTAATAATTAGAGAAGTGAACGGCAAGAAATTTAAAATAATCACACTGTTTTTCTTAATAGTTGTGCTTGGTTTGGTCGCTTCGGTCTATTTTTACAACAAGCCGCACTTGGATGTGGAAAATACTCCGGCAGATTATGTATTAACCGCTCAAAATCTTATTGAAGAATATCAAAAAAATGAGGCCATTACCAATGAAAAGTATTCGGAGAGCATTGTCCAGGTAAGGGGGAAAATAACGGAGATCTCTACGTTGAAGGGCAATGGGGTCATTACCATAAATGATGGCAGCCTTGATTCGAGTATCATCTGTCACATGCTACCAAGTCAAAATTCGCGCACCATATCGCTGAAAAAAGGGCAAGAGATAATGATTAAGGGCATCTGTGCCGGGTTTTTGTTGGATGTTATGATGGTAAAATGCACATTAGTTGAATAAGGATATGAAGGAATTTTATTGTAGCATTTTATGTGTTTTGTTTTTGAACGCATTGAATGCCCAGGATAAATATATCACTAAGGAAGGATTTGTTTCTTTTTTTTCGCATTCGATCGTGGAAGATATCAAAGCGGATAACAATCAAGTTTTGAGTATCGTGGATGCCACTAATGGCAAAATCGCTATTCAGCTTCTGATGCGATCCTTCATGTTCAAAAAGGCCCTGATGCAGGAGCATTTTAATGAAAACTATGTAGAGTCGTATAAATACCCAAAAGCAACTTTTTCAGGGGAGATCGTTAATTTTAACGAAATCGAGGCTCAAAACTCAGAAGTTGAAATAACTGGAACCCTCAAGCTTCATGGGAAAGAAAAAGAAATAAGTACCATGGTAAAAGTGGAGCGGACGCTGAACGAAATTAAACTTAGTGGAAGCTTTAAGGTTGATGTAGCCGATTTTAACATTAAGATACCGTCGATAGTTGCAAACAATATTGCAAAAACCATCAAAGTGAGCTTTGAATTGCACCACAAACCCTATGTTCAATAATATGAAGAACTTATTCGTACTCATTTTCATGCTTCCCTTAATTGGTGTTGCCCAAGACTTGGAGGCCATTTTAGAACAGGAAGCCCCAGACACAACATTACAAGTTGCGGGAACTTTTAATGGAACGAGATTATTAAATGGTCATTCAGTGGAAACCCGGAAAAACGGAATTTTGGAGTTCTTGATCTCGCATCGATTTGGGCGGGTGAATTCAGGCTTTGATGAGTTGTTCGGTCTCGACGATTCCAATATTAGATTCGGATTTGAATATGCCCTGACGGATGATTTTACCTTGGCATTGGGTCGGAGTTCTTTTGAAAAAACCTTTGACGGTTATTTGAAATACCGCTTGTTGCACCAAAAGACCGGAGATAAACCCTTCCCCTTTAGTCTCACTGTTTTTGGTAGTGCTACCGAGAAAACACTGAAGGACTATCTGCCGGAAAACAAACCAAGTTTCTCCGATCGGCTAACGTATACAGGTCAGGTTTTATTGGCGCGGAAATTCAGTCCCAACCTTTCATTGCAATTTGCGCCGACCTTTGTCCATTTTAATACCGTAACAGAGCCCGAAGACCCCCATGACATGGTGGCGTTGGGATTTGGCGCCAGGATGAAGATAAGCAAGCGGGTTTCGCTAAATGCTGAATATTATTATAACCTAAATCCTTTTGAATCGATCGAGGCGAAGAATTCCCTTGCCTTTGGCGTGGATATCGAAACTGGAGGGCATATATTTCAGTTGGTCTTTACGAATTCGCGATCTATGATTGAAAAGGGTTTTATCGCCGAAACAAACGGATCATTCTTTAGTGGCGATATTCATTTTGGCTTTAATATTTCAAGGGCCTTTCAAATAAAAAAACAAAAATAGTCTAGGTTGTGTAGTGAGTACCCCAAATCTACCTGGTTCTTTGGCCACTTTAGGCAATGCTATTGGGATTAAGATTGCTGTGAAAGATGAAAGCCCTCCCGTAACTGGTTGGGCTTTTGTTTTTAACGTTTCAAAAAGATGGAACACATGTTGCTAGCCATTGTTCAACGAACCTAGCGCTTGCCCTAAAAGTTGTATGAGACCCCAACCCCTAAAAATTGCTTCAATTGCAAACGGGGTTCCCCAGGGTCTATCACTATTCCGTTGGCATCCTTTACCGCATTGAACAAAATATCATCGTCGTAGATCATGTGTATTCCTATGGAGGTTACGATATACTCGTTTACGCGAAGATCTACGTTTAATTGCCAGTCAACATCAATGTTTCCAAACCTTCTTAGGTAATCGGTATAGAGGCTCAATCGGTGTTTTAG
>JBBKWR010000018.1:0-5499 GCA_037969055.1 Flavobacteriaceae bacterium
GTCCTTGTTAATCTCGACACCCACTTTGCGGATGGCTTTCCGCTTTTCGGCATTGCTTCCGGCACATTTTTAGGGTTTTACGCCTTTATCGGTTTTGAGGATATGGTAAATATGGCCGAAGAGGTAAAGAAGGCGAAGACCAGTTTGCCCAAAGCCATGATATGGGCCGTGGCGGGCACAACCGTACTTTATGTGTTAGTGGCAACCACTATGATCCTCACCGTTGCTCCGGCAGATCTCGCAGCGGCCAATGCACCTTTGGCCAAAATAATCGAGGGTGATGGCCTGTTGGTGACTATGTCTTTCATCATTATCAGTATGCTTACGGGAATCAATGGGGCCTTGGTGCAAATTGTGATGTCATCCAGGGTTTTGTATGGGTTGGGAAAGGAGAAAAAAGCACCGAAGCTCTTTGCCAAAGTTCACCCCAGAACCAAGACCCCTATCCAGGCAACCGTTTTGGCCACTGCAATCGTCCTTGCCCTGGCATTGTTTTTCCCCATAATAGGCCTGGCGGAGACGACCAGTTTTATCATTCTCATTGTTTTTGCCATCTTAAATGTAGCGCTGATCACTATAAAAACCAGGGGGGACAAAGTTGGAAAGAGTAGCAGGACATATCCTATTTGGTTGCCTTATTTGGGTTTAATTGGTTGTCTTGGGATCCTTATTTTTAGAATTTTTGGTTGATGCCCTGCGATTTGTTAATTGTTCAATTCACCTTAAATGATGGCTTTGGGCAGCAATTGTTCTATGCCCATAACTAACGGTGATTGGAGACGGTCATTATCTCTGAAGGCCGGAATGCTTGATGCACGGAGGAACCCTTGGCAAAGTTCAAATATCGAAAATTACCTTATCTTTAAAAGGGCATTAGTCATCGTGATCCCATATAGACAAAATCAGATGAATAAAATAATCCTTTTCATACTATCAATCACAACCGTTTGCATGGGCACGGCGCAACTAAAAGAAGTTGATTCCGGTGTGTACACCTGGTCCGAATTACCAACCAAAGATGGCAGTCAGCGTATAGGTCGTAAAATCATGGAAGGAAGTTCCCCCCATTTTAGCTTTTTGGAAGTTCATGCCACCACACAAGAAAAAGGGGCGAAACCTTCGCCTTCGCATACCCAGGAAAATATCGAGGAAATGGTCATTATTAAGGAAGGACTGCTAAAAATGACAATGAACGGCATAAGTGAGGTGTTACCGGCAGGAAGTGTGGTCTTGATCCCACCTATGACGGAACAGGCTATGGAGAATGTGGGAGACGGACCATTGACCTATTATATAATGATGTTCACTTCAAAAAAGGGAATGGATATCAATAGAAACACGAAAGCCGGGGGACCCATGTTTATCAATTTTGATGAGCTGATCTTCAGTGAAAACCAAAAAGGGGGTAGAATAGATTACTTCGACAGGGCAACAGCGATGTGCGAAAATTTCGAAATGCACGTGACGCAATTGAACCAAAAAGGACCAAGCCATGAGCCCCATTCCCATTTTTCTTCAGAAATTATTGTGATGATGGAAGGCGAAACCGAAATGACCATAGCTGGAAAAACATACAGCGGAACAGCAGGCGATTTGTTCCTGATGAAATCGAACGAAGTGCATGCAATCATCAATGTTGGCGATAAGCCCTGTCGTTATTTTGCCTTAGCCTGGCAATGATCAACGAACCGAATGAACTGGTTTGGGTTTTCTTTACAGAAAAATTAAGGATTTCATCTCTTGCTGATACGAGCTTTAATGGATACAATAGGTTTTCCTAGGTCTTACTGGGAATGGCTTAAGGGTCCGAAATTTGAAATTGCAAAGTAGAAATTGGACAAATAAATATTTCCGAATACCAGATCCTTGTAGATTCAAATTATCCCCGTAACTTAGGGAAACCAACTTTTAAGACTGAAAAATTTGAAACTTTCCCATGCTTTTTTGTTTCCCATTTTAGGGTGGATCTTTCTACTACACTCAGCTTGTACAGGAGTGCAGGAAAAGGATAAAACAGATTCACGAAATAGTTATAGATCTTGGGAAGTATATGGTGGGGATCTTAAGGGAACCCATTATTCGGAACTCGATCAAATAAATCGGAAAAATGTTACGCAATTGGCCGTTGCCTGGCAATACCATACCGGGGATATGAAGACCAATCCGATCACCACCATTCAATGCAATCCCATTATTATTAATGGGGTCATGTATATCACGACCCCAGGTCTTAAAGCAGTGGCCCTTGATGCCAAAACGGGAAAAGAGCTATGGGTCTATAATCCGTGGGAAGGGGCAGAGGGTACCGGATTGAGCAGAGGCCTGACCTATTGGAGTGATGGGGTGGACCATCGCCTGTTTTATGGGGTGGGCCATTATTTGCACGCTATCGACGCCAAAACCGGTACGCCGGCCACCACATTTGGTAAGGGAGGGCAAATCGACCTAAGAGTAGGTTTAGGTCGGGAATCCTTGCAATATGCCTCCTCCAATACTCCGGGAATTATCTATAAAGACCTTTTAATAATTGGGTCTGCGGTCGGTGAAGGACCCAATCCCGGTGCACCTGGTCATATTAGGGCCTATGATGTGCGTACCGGGGAGCGAAAGTGGATTTTTCACACCCTTCCGCAACCAGGGGAATATGGGAATGAGACCTGGTCATCGAATTCATGGGAAACGAATGGCGGGGCCAATAACTGGAGTAATTTTACCTTGGATTCAGAACGCGGTATGGTTTTTTTTGGTACCGGGTCGCCTTCATATGATCATTGGGGGGGTAATAGAATAGGGGATAACCTGTTTGGCAATTGTATTATGGCCCTCAATGCCGAAACTGGGGAACGCGCATGGCACTTTCAGGTTGTTCATCACGATTTATGGGATTATGACGTTCCTTGTGCGCCCACCTTGGTAACCTTGATCAAAAATGGCCAGGAAATAGCGGCATTGGCACAACCGACCAAAATGGGGCATCTCTTTGTGTTGAACAGGGAAACGGGCGAGCCCATTTTTCCAATTGAAGAACAGACCGTTCCCAAATCGGAACTTCCGGGAGAAATAAGTGCCCCAACCCAACCTATTCCAATCCCCTCGCTTATTTATGCCAAGCAAGGTTTTAGTACAGATGAAATTACCGATCTGGATCCCCAAGCGACGGACTTTGTCAAAGAAACGGTTCGGAAAATGTCGACCGGAGGTGTTTTTACACCCCCTGGCCTAAAACCCTTGATAATAATGCCCCAATTTAATGGGGGCTCCGAATGGCCTGGGGCAGCATTTGATCCACAGACCAATACCCTGATAATAAACGCAAGTAATGAGGCGGAGTGGATTTCCATGGTCAAATCCAAAGCGGATAAAGAAACGACCATGGGGGCATTCGGAAAACAAATTTTTCAGTCCATCTGCACCCATTGTCACTCAATGGCCGCAACTGGGATTGGAACTACTTCTGCCGTCCCAAATTTGAAGGGCGTAAAAAATAGAATGTCAAAAGATCAGCTGCAATTGTTACTTATGGAGGGCAAGGGTCAAATGCCCTCGTTTAAATCGCTTAATGAAACGGAACGGGCAGCGCTTGAAGCCTATATTTTCGAGGAAGGTCTAGATAAGCAGGTAACCACGGATGATCAACTGAAGGGCTGGAGGGACCAAATCCCTTATGTAAGTACGGGTCACTGGGATTTTCGGGACGCTGAGGGGTATCCCGTGAACAAGAGACCCTGGGGCACACTGAATGCCATTGACTTGAATAAAGGCGAAATAAAATGGCAGGTTCCCTTGGGCACCTATCCCCAACTAGAGGCAAAAGGATTGCCACCCACGGGCACCTTTAATATCGGGGGTCCGATAGTGACGGCAGGGGGCTTGATATTCATCGGTGCCACAAGGGATGAACGTATGCACGGCTATGACAAGGATACCGGGGAACTTTTATGGGAATTTCAAATGGATGCTGGAGGTTACGCCACCCCATCCACCTTTGAAATAGAGGGGCGTCAGTACCTTGTAATGGCGGCCGGCGGCGGCGGCAAGCCGGGGACAAAACCCGGGGACAGTTATTATTGCTTCGCCTTGCCACTATAGGGCTTATATATTGGCCCAAAATCGGTCCTATGAACGGTTTTCACCATCCCTAGGGCACCCTTGTCAATGTATTTTCTATGTACGGACCTTTCAATAACTTCTGCTATCCAGGCCTTTTCTAATTATACATTATTGGGCACCTCAAATCCTGCCCGATAATTTCTTGTCAGCATGCGATCGGCCTCAGGGTCGTTCACAAAGGTCTCCGCATGTGGATTGAAGGTCAACACCCGATCTAACCGATAGGCAATATTGCCCAAATGCGCCAGGCCGGAGGCCAGGTGCGCAGTTTCCACTGGGCCGTTTAGGATGCTTTTATCGTGTTTGCGGACAGCTTCGATAAAATTCGCAAAATGCCCGTCGGTACCACCATCGCCCCGATCCATTCCAGTACCCGAATTTCCACCATCGTCTCCAGATTTGCCGGGTTCCCTATTTTGACCCAAATACGTTTTATACTTATCATAGCCATCCACAACCAGGATGCCCTTATCGCCATAGAAAATATTCCCAACGGTGGCACCATCTTCGGTATTGGTGCACCAGGGGCGCACCTCAAATTGGATGATTTTTCGTTCCTCGGGATAGTTGTAAACCGAGGTCAGCACTTCGGGGACCTCCTTGCAATCGTCCCACAGGAATTTTCCGCCCATGGAGGTAATCTTTGTGGGAAGGCCAACGTCTAGGCCCCACATGCAGAGATCGGTTTCATGGATGCCCTGGTTGCCCACGTCGCCATTGCCATAATCCCAATGCCAGTGCCAATTATAATGGACCAGGTTTTTGGTAAAAGGCCGTTTTGGGGCCGGCCCCGTCCATAGTTCATAGTCGATACCCGCCGGTACGCTGGAGAATCCCTGATCCCCGATATCGGGCCTCCATCGAAACACGAGTCCGCGTGCCATATAGACCCGCCCGATATAGCCTTCGCGCATTAAATTAATGGCTTCGTTGATCGCCGGGGAACTTCTTAATTGCACCCCATGCTGTACGATACGGTCATATTTTTCGGCCGCTTCCACCATTTTTCGTCCTTCCCAGATATTGTGGGAACCCGGTTTTTCCACATAAACATCTTTCCCTGCCTGGCAGGCCCATATCGCAGAAAGGGCGTGCCAATGGTTGGGCGTGGCAATGCTCACCACATCAATATCTTTGTTATCCATCACCCGGCGCAGGTCCTGCTCAAGGCCGACTTCTTGATTGTAAGTTTCCTTAAATGATTTTTGGCGCACTTTCAACAGGTTCATATCGGGATCGCACAAAGTAGTGATGCGAACATTATCCTGGACCATCAAACTCTTGATATGGCTTTGGCCTCGACCGTTGACCCCCAATACCGCCGCATTGATGCGGTCATTGGCGCCAAAGACATTGGCGGAGATGATGGTCGGGGCCGTAATGACCGCC
>JBBKWR010000019.1:0-5917 GCA_037969055.1 Flavobacteriaceae bacterium
CCGGTTTGAAAATTGTTGGGGACGTTCGGGGTATGGAGTTACTTACCAAAAATGGAGCAAAGCATATTCTTGTTGCGAAAAATAATGATTGGACACAGCTCATAAAGGTGAATTGATCTCTGTTTTCTAAATACACTGGCTTGCCGCCATTGGAATCAGTTATCTTTAAATGAGGCCATTTGCATGACTGGGTGTATATGTGATCATTAATGTAGAATATAGTTCGCGGAAAAATTAGAAATCTTATTTAAAATGGTGAAAAAGATACTACCAGTCAAGATGTAAATACAGCTATCATGGCCCCTAGTGGGGTTGGGCGGCGAGGATATGCTAATATGATTTGAAAATCTAAAGGGATTTTACAAAGATTTAAAAACATGATAATGAAAAAATATATCAATAACATAAATCTAGAAAAATCATCGATTCTAGCTATGCTACCCTTATTATTGGGGGCTTTTTTATTTTCATGTAAAGAAAAAGCGCCTACAATAGTGACTGAATCCCAACCAAACATCTTATGGATTTATCTGGAAGATACGGCACCACTTATGGGTTGTTATGGTACCACACTTATTTCAACTCCCAATATTGATAGTCTCGCGCAAGCAGGTGTTTTGTATACTAATGCGTATATGCCCGCTCCAGTATGTTCGGCTAGTCGGTCGAGTATCATAACAGGTGTGATGTCAACAACTTTTGGGGCACATAATCATCATAGCTCAAGAACAAAAGAATCGGCCATAACTTTGCCCGATGGCATGAAAACCATACCTGAACTATTTAAAAAGGCAGGATATTTTACGTTCAACAATGGTAAAGACGACTATAACTTTGATTACGATCGGAGAGATTTGTACAGTCAAGACTATACACTTCATCCGCTTTATGGTAAAGGCGGCGTGCGGTTGGATCTTACAGTCTTAAAGAACAAAGAACCTTTTTTTGGTCAGATACAAATGTATGGGGGGAAAGAAATATTCTCTGATGATTTTAAGGATAATGTTAAAATACCTGTGGATAGATCTAAAATAAAACTCCCCCCCTATCTGCCAGATCATCCTGCAATTATGGAAGAATATGCAAATCATCTGGATGCCATTAAAATAACAGATGAAAAAGTAGGCGAAATCATGAACAAATTAAAAAAAACCGGTGTGTTGGAACATACCATAATTTTCTTTTTTTCGGATCATGGAATGCGAATGACCCGCAATAAACAATTCTTGTACGATGGAGGCCTGCATGTGCCGTTAATCATCGCCGATTTTACCAAGAGAAACAAAAAGTTGATAGCAGGAACTGTTAACCATGATTTGATCAGCGGATTAGATCTTGGAACAAGTTCCTTGGCCTTGGCGGGTATTCAAATACCAAAAAATATGGAAGGCAGAAACATGTTTAGTGATACTGCAAACCAACGCGAGTATGTTATTTCAACACGAGATCGTTGTGATTTTACCATTGACCGTATTCGTTCGGTACGATCAAAAGAGTTTAAATACATCCGTAATTTCATGACCGACAGGCCATACACCCAGCCTACCTATATGGATGTGGATGGTGTTGAATTTGTTAAAGTGATGCACGAACTGCATGCTGATAAAAAACTTGATCCAATACAGGATCGTTTTATGTCCGACAAGCGACCAGCAGAAGAACTCTACGATCTTATTGGGGATCCTTTTGAATTGAACAATCTTGTCGAAAATCCGGAATATAGTGAGGTGTTAAAAACATATTCCAACGTTTTAAAGGAATGGATTGTTGAAACTGGCGATAAAGGACAATATCCTGAAAGCGAAGATGGGCTGATGTTAATGCTAGGGATATGGGGAAAATATTGTATAAATCCAGAATACGAACCGCTTAGAAAAAAATACCCTGATCTAGAAGGCTCGCTATTTTATCTAAAAAGTGAACCTTCTAAAACCATCGACTCAAGTTTTGCAGGAACACCATTGCTGGAATTAAAAATACCTTCTGGGGAAAAGAAGGTCAAATAGCATTTGTTTGCAAAAGTGTAACAACACAGCAGTGAAACTGGCTTAGATTAATTAGCTTTTATAAGTGGCCAAAGTAACCGAAAGCAATGGGAATGACTCGACGCAAATGTATTGGTCAATTGGGAGCAGGGGGCTTTAAGTGATGATCAATTAAACCAGCTTGGATCTTACTTCATAATGTGAAGGTTCAATTACATCGGCATCTCATTATTACCTTCAAATGAAGCACTAATTCTCTAGACCTAATTCTTGGGAATAGATACCAATTAAATGGGTCCTAATATAAAAAGAGGTCTCTATACTATCTGTGGGCAGTTGCGCCTTCATTGCCTGAGAAGGGGTTAAGGGCATATGACAAGCAATACAATTATTGCCCATCTTGTTCACTTCATGAATCTCGGCTGTGCACACTGTCCTGCCATCACTATGGCACCCAATACATTTTTGATTAAAATAAGCACTATCGCCCCGCTGATTTTTATGTGGGTCATGACAAGTAGTGCAGTCCATTATTTCGGTTTGCTTGAAACATTTACTACTTTTTAGGAGTCCGTATTGATCGCCATGGACATCTGGCATACTATTGCCATTAAGATAAGGGGTTCGGGAAAACTCATCCAAATTTTCTCCTGGTAAAAAAGTGAAGGAATTGCCTTGTAACAGTATACTTCGGGATCCAGAATGGCATTGTGCACAGACATCCAGGCGCTGTTGCCTGGTAAGCGTATCCAATTTCATCATAAATTTCGCGGCTTTGACATCAGGAAATTTCCTATGGTAAATGACATGTTTTGCAGAGGGGCGATGACATTTTTCACAATCTATTCCGTAAACCATTTGCCCTTTATCATATTGATTTCCTTGTCCAGAAAAATCGCGGTTTTTGGCGAAGGTAACATGGCATTTTAAACAAGCGTCCCGTATGGGCCTTTCTAAATAATTAGAAGGGTAACCCGGACTGTTGATCCAGCTATTTGTTTGCGTATGATAGGAAGCCTGCAACTGAAATAGCTTGTCATCCGCCCAAGTAAGATAAGTTTGCCCCCTAACCCCCGATCCTATTACAATGTCGAATTTGGCAGGAGGTTTCCTAAGGGGACTATTTTTAAATGTAGTATACTGTAGCAATGATTTTCCTTCCTGCTTCAGCTCAAATGATACCTCTTGTAGCTCCAAGCTATTTGACCCAGGTTCAAAGCTGCCCTTAATATTTTCGGAATTGGCAATGGCGGAAGTATTAAAATGGGCCGTCTTCACATGGGTTTCATAAATAGCTTCATGACACTCCATACACGTCGACGAGCCAACAAACTGTTCCCCGTTAAAATGGGTTGCAAGAACATCGGGGCTGTAATAATCAGATGCTATCCTAATGTTTTTATAATAGTACACAGAGGCTGCGACCAATAATATTGTCAAAAGAATGGTGCTTTTTAAAATGGACTTTTTGTTCATTGCGATGACAAAATCTTCTTTATTTAGAATTATTTGTTTCTAAAAGAATCAATTTAAACAGTATCGTAATCAATCCCCTTTTATATTACGGGCCAATCAAAAGTAAAGAATATAGGCCAAAGGTTTTAATAAAAACATGGGTAGAAAAATGTACCAATGATATATATGAGTGACACGACCATCGGACTTATATTTTATTTGGGATGGGAATGACCCTGTTTAAGATAGGGGTTTTAGCGATTACATCAAACCCAAGTAACATTACCGCGATAAGATGTTTCATGACCATCCATTAAGAAATTGTTACAAGCGTTGGATGGGTATGTGCTAAACGGTTGCGTGGACTTAAACAATTTGTAAGTTGGGGGTTATGCAATCGGTAAATCTATATCAAACCGCTCTCTGCATCAAATTTTCAGCAAACTGTTGGAGCAATACTTTTTTGGATTCCGTAATGTCAAGTTGTTCCAGGACCACCAAAGCCTTATTGGTATGGCGCTCGATGGCCAATTGGCAATGATGGGCGGCACCACTTTCCGAAAATATCTCTTTGATACTGTTTATTTTCACTGTGACATCATTGGGCCGTAAAGAGCGCAAATCTTGTAAATCTTTTTTTTGATGGGGCGTTCCCACTTCAATGGCTTTCAAATACAAAAAAGTTTTCTTGTTTTGGATAATATCGCCGCCTACTTGTTTCCCAAATGTTTTGGCATCTCCAAAGGCATCCAGATAGTCATCTTTCAATTGAAAGGCAATCCCGAGATTCCGCCCAAATTCGTAAATTCCGTTCTGATCTTTTTGTGGGGCCTCAGCTATGATGGCGCCCATCTTTAAGGCGGCCCCAACCAAGACGGCTGTCTTATATTCGATCATTTTTAGATAGGCTGCAATGGTTACATCGTCCTTGGTCTCAAAATCGATGTCGTATTGTTGGCCCTCACAGACTTTAATTGCCGTTTTGCTGAACAATTGCGCTAGCCTTCGGAACATTTCACCCTCGTAATTTTCAAAAAGTTGGTAGGCGTGAATGAGCATGGCATCACCCGACAATATCCCGGTATTGATGTCCCATTTCTCATGAACGCTTGGCTGGCCTCTACGAAGGGGGGCGTCGTCCATAATATCGTCGTGTACCAAGGAGAAATTATGAAATACCTCAATGGCCAAAGCAGCATCCATCGCTTTTTTATAATTGGACCCAAATATATCTGTTGCCATAAGTGTTAAAACAGGTCGCAACCGCTTGCCGCCAAGTCCTAATATATAGGTGATCGGTTCATATAGGTTGATGGGGTCCTTGACCTTGACCTTGGTTTCCAGGTAGTCTATAAACTCGGTGCGGTAGTTTTCAATGGCGAGCATCCAGGTGATTTTTCCCAAAAATACATCCAATTTTAATAATCGGCTAATGACCCTCTTTTTACCCTATCTGTACTATCCACAAATAAGATAAAATTGGAATAGCCATAGAATTACTATTCGGCTATGGTATTATGTAATTATGGAACTGGTTGATGCCAGAACGCTTTGGCCTAACAGAAATTGGCTATTGGCAGGCCGTAGGTATCCTGATTTAGGGGAGGCTACTTTTTGCGGGCCTGGCAAGCGACCATTCCAGAAGTATCGTTAAATGGAAAACACATGATCGTTGCAGGTCGAGTGGGCCATTTGTACTTATGAGTGATTTTTAAAATTGGAAGTACTATGAAATATATTGGGAGTAGGAAGGAAAAGTGCCTATAACGAGTACGTAAGGAGACAGGATAAGGAGGTACTATGAAAATGTCAAAAGAATGTTAAAATATTGTAAAACTTTGGAAACTTTTATTGTGTTTTAAGTTTCCCATACTATATTTGCCCCTTGATTATGAGGGAACAGATACTAGAAAAGGCGACCGATATGTTTTTGAACCATGGGTTCAAGAGTGTGACTATGGATGAGATTGCCAACGAATTGGGAATTTCCAAAAAAACCATCTATGCCCATTATGAGAACAAGACAAAATTGGTGGAAGAGAGTACTGAACATTTATTTCATCTTATTTCTAGTGGTATTGATCACATCTGTTCCCTAGAAAAAAACCCGATCGAGGAGATTTACGAGATCAAAAAATTTGCAATGTCACATCTTAAAGATGAAAAATCATCTCCCCAGTATCAATTGCAAAAATATTATCCAAAAATTTATGGCAGCATCAAACAAAAGCAATTTATGATGATGCAAAAATGCGTAGTGGACAATATTGTTAAAGGAATTGAACTCGGTATCTATCGACAAAATTTAAATATTGAGTTTGTGTCACGCATCTATTTTTCAGGAGTAATTAGTATTAAAGACCACAATCTTTTTCCGCTGGACCTATTTCCCATCAGGGCCTTGGAAGATCATTTTTTGGAGTACCATCTTCGGGGCATCGTTACGCCAGAGGGAAGAAAAATCTTAAACAAAACCA
>JBBKWR010000020.1:0-13156 GCA_037969055.1 Flavobacteriaceae bacterium
CTCGTCCGCGCATTTTTATCCCCCAATTTGTTAAGGACCGTGACCACTTGTTTCACAGTATAGGTCATTTCCTTGGTAGACGAGATATGGATATCCATTTGATCTAACCTGACAATGGCATTGGCGTTTTCGGTAAGGTCTTCTTTTAATAAAATTGCTTGATAGGTAGTTTCTTGGGCCCAATTGTAGGTAATCAAGAATAAAGTACCCAATAGGTAAAAATATCGCATTCGTTATGGTTTGGTCTTAACAATAAAACGAAATTACTGCTGGATACTTGTGCTAAACTAATAAATATATCGTTTTCTTACTCTTTATTCTTGGTGTCGACGATGATTGTTACCGGGCCATCGTTCAGTAACGCTACCTTCATATCGGCACCGAATACCCCCATGCCGACCTCCTTGTTAAGAATGGTTTCCAAGGTCCTTACAAAACCTTCGTACAAGGGAACGGCAATTTCCGGTTTTGCTGCTTTTATATAAGAGGGCCTATTACCCTTTTTGGTAGCGGCATGGAGCGTAAACTGACTCACGACGATCGCCTCGCCCCCTACCTCCAACAAAGATCTGTTCATAACGCCCTCCGAATCATCAAAAATCCTAAGATTGGCAATTTTTCGGGAGAGCCAATCGATGTCTTCGATGCCATCTTCCATTTCAATGCCCAATAGAATTAACAACCCTATGCCCATTTGGGAAACCATCTCCCCTTCAACCTGGACAGTTGCCCTCGAAACCCTCTGTACGACCGCTCTCATAATATCGTGTGCTGCTCCTTCCAGCAGCTATATTTATATGGTTTTTATTCCTTGTTGTCGAACAGGTCGGTCCTGTAATTTTCGTCTTCCCCCGTGAGCATTTGTACATAGCTCCTATACCTGCTCCAAGCGATACGATTCTCATCCAATGCCTCTTTGACCGCACAATCCGGCTCATCCAGATGGAGGCAATCGTTAAACTTGCAATGTGCTTTTACTTTGAAGAATTCCGGGAAATAGTCCCCAATCTCCCCCTTTTCCATATCGACAATACCAAATCCTTTGATGCCTGGGGTATCGATGATCTTAGCACCAAAACCAAGGTCGTACATTTCGGCAAAAGTGGTGGTGTGCTGTCCCTGGAGGTGTTGTTCGGAAATATTGGCCGTTTTAAGATCCAGGGCAGGATCCAGGGCATTGATCAAAGTTGATTTGCCTACGCCTGAATGTCCGGCAAACATGCTGATTTTTCCCTTCATCAATGATTTCACCTGATCTAAATTCTTTCCAGTTATGGAAGATATTTCAATGCAAGTATACCCTATGCTGCGATAAAGGGAAGCCAGGTATTTAATTTCATCCAATTCTTCATCCCCATAAGTATCAATTTTGTTGAAAAGCAAGATCGCAGGGATATCGTAGGCCTCGGCTGTTGCCAAAAACCGATCAATAAAAATGGTATAAGTAATGGGATTGTTCAAAGTGACCATCAGAAATGCCTGGTCGAGGTTAGCAGCGATGATATGCGTTTGTTTGGATAGGTTGACCGATTTTCGGATAATATAGTTCTTGCGGTCATTAATTTCGAAAATAGTGCCTACACTTACTTCATCAAGCTCCTCAAGTTCAAATGCCACCCGATCACCTACCGCAATCGGATTGGTACTTTTAATGCCCTGGATTCGAAATTTACCCTTGATCCGGCATTCGTAAAAACCGCCCTCGTCGGCCTTTACGGAATACCAACTTCCGGTAGATTTATAAACAGTTCCTGTCATGACGTGCAGTTCTTTCGGGCATCGATGCAAAATAACACTTTTTTGATCGAACCACGGTACAATCCAATTTCCAAAAAATTGTTATTCCTGTGCAGATTTGATGAAGTTGGTCTCCAATGATACATAGTATTTGACTAATTTAAGGGTGCCGAAATCCAATTAGTTCCCAGGCCATAGAATTTGTGTCAATTAATGATTATAATCCTAAACACCAACATGATGAAAAATGCTTTTTGTATCCTGTTTTTAATGCTAACCTTCCCGTTGCATTCCAATGCGCAGCAGTACAAGGTTATTACAAGTGTTGAGTCTATTGTTCCAAGCGGACTCGGGCGATCTCGGCTTGTGGATGCCAAGGAGGAAAAAAATTTCTCGGATTTTACCACCGAGCAAAGCGAAGACGACAATTCTAGGAACAAATCCAGTAGGGATGAAATTCGGGTGAAAAATTTTGAAGAAACCAAACTGTTGAATTTCTACAACATTGGCGGTATTCGATTTCAGAATATCGCAGCGAACGATGCTGTGATCGGTTCCAAACTAACCGCTATGGCAGCAGACGGCTGGCAATTGATGTTCGTTACAAGTGCTGTGGAAGCCGACGCAGGAGAAGGCGATGGGCAGGGTATTTTTATTACCAGATACGTATTCAAAAAAGATTGATGTACATCGGGCTCGAAATGTGATGATGGGAACCCGCCCGAATGCCTGCCAGACCATATTATTAAGGCGGATAATGGGCCAGACGGGCAGGGTATGACCCACACTATATGGTAGGCCTGGCAAGACCTGCGCATGAAATAACCAACTCCCTGAATGTTGCTACGAGTTGATTATCTTCTCCTGATGGTTGATCGATTCTTGGTGGATAGCCTTGAACATACGTAATACAAATTCTTCACTCAAGCCCTTGGTCTCCCCTTCCAAAATCATGGCGCCCAAAATTTGGTTCCATCGATTGGACTGCAAAACGGCAACATTCTTTTGTTTTTTCAGTGCCCCAATACCATCTGAGATCTTCATTCGTTTTCCCAATGTTTCGATCAATTGATGGTCAAAAATGTCTATTTGGGCCCGGAGATTGCTCAATTTGCTGTTGTACTCCGCTTCAGGGTCGGATTCTTTACGGATCTTCAAATCCTTCATAATCTGTATCAACCTTTTAGGGGTTACTTGTTGTGCGGCATCGCTCCATGCATTGTCAGGATCATGATGTGTCTCGATCATCAAACCATCGAAATTAAGATCAAGCGCCGTTTGTGATACGTCCAAAATCATGTCGCGCTTCCCGGTAATGTGGGAAGGGTCATTAATAATGGGCAAATCTGGAAATTTTGTCTGCAAATCGATTGCCAACTGCCATTCCGGAATGTTTCTGTATTTCGTTTTTTCATAGGTTGAAAATCCCCTATGGATGACCCCTAACTTTTTGATATTAGCGGTATGCAAACGCTCAACGGCTCCAAGCCATAAAGAAAGATCTGGATTCACCGGGTTTTTGATCAACACGATCTTGTCTGTCCCATTTAAGGCATCTGCAATTTCCTGCACGATAAACGGACTCACGGTAGACCTCGCCCCTATCCAAAGGAGATCTACGTCATGTTCCAAGGCCAGCTCAACATGGGCGCGGTTGGCCACTTCGGTAGCGGTCTTCATTCCAGTTTCCGACTTCACCTTCTGCAACCATTTGAGCCCTATGGCCCCTACGCCTTCAAACATACCTGGACGGGTACGCGGTTTCCAAATGCCCGCTCTGTAGTAATTTACATCGGTATCTTTTAGTTCGTTGGCAATGCGCATCACTTGATCTTCGGTTTCAGCACTACAAGGCCCTGCTATTACCAATGGATGCCCCAAATTCATCTCGTCTAACCAGCTCCTCAATTCTTTATTATTTTCCATGACTTAATTTTTTCGTTCTTTAAATTTCATTGTTATTAAAACCTGGCGCTATCAAATGTTATCTCAAATAAAAATTGATAGCCGGCCGTTGGTTTAGGTCTTACCTTTTTGATTCTGTTTTATTATGGGGCATCCCCTGCAAAATTTCCTTTATTTTATTCGTATCGTTCATTTCGTTATAAATACCTTCAAAGTCCCCTTTTTCGAGCAATCGTTTAAATTCCTGGAGGTTTTGGATATATTCCTGCAAGGTTTCCATAACATTCTCCCTGTTCTGCTCAAAAATGGGCGTCCACATGGCCGGGGAACTTTTTGCCAAGCGCACGGTACTTTCAAATCCACTGCCCGCCATATCAAAAATATCCCGTTCGTTTTTCTCCTTCTCGATAACCGTCTTTCCCAACATAAAAGAACTGATATGTGACAAATGCGATACATAGGCGATGTGCTTGTCATGGGCCTCCGGATTCATATACCGAATGCGCATCCCAATATTTTGAAACAGCTCCAGTGCCCGTTCCTGCAACTTAAAAGCGGTCTTCTCCACCTCGCAAATAATATTCGTTTTGCCTGTATACAACCCCTCGATGGCCGCGGAAGGACCTGAAAACTCGGTTCCGGCAATAGGATGGCAGGCCAGGAAATTTCGTCTTTTCGGATGATCTTGGAGCGACCTACAAATCAAACTTTTAGTAGATCCCCCATCAAATACCACGGCATCATCGTTTACGGCATCCAAAATCTTTGGTAATTCATCGACCAGTACGTCTACCGGAATACCTACTATGACCATATCCGCTTTATGCAAGTCGTCATAACCAGCTTTCGAATCTATGAAACCCAAGGCCAACGCCTCCTCCAGATGTGCCTTATTGGTATCAATTCCAAAAATCTTGGAATCAGGATACAGTCGTTTTATATCTTTCGCAAAAGAGCCACCGATCAATCCAGTTCCAACGATGAATGTGTTCATTTCTATTTAGATTCTATTTGCACAATACCAAAAACGAGACGTTGTTTCGAAATCATTATTTCTGCCCTTATTATTATTCGCAACTTCGTAACGATCGCTGCACCCCAAGCCCTAAAACCGACCTATAGCTTCGCGTATTTTCTCTTCGGTCACGCAAAGCGAGAATCGGATATACCCTTCCCCATTGCTCCCAAAAATGGTCCCGGGCGTTATAAAAATATTCTTTTGGTACAACACCTCATCAATAAATTTTTCGGCCGATGTATGTTTTTCGGGTAACTTGGCCCAAACAAACAGACCGACCGTTTTCTTATCATAGGTGCAGCCCAATTTATCAGCGAGTCGGAACATCAAATCCCTTCGGGAGGCATATACCTGGTTCAACCTATCAAACCAATCCTGGCCACTCTCAAGAGCAGCGATCGCGCCTTTTTGGATGCCATAAAACATTCCCGAATCCATATTGCTTTTTACCTTTAGTACCGCATCAATATGCCCCGCACTTCCCAATACCATACCGACCCTCCATCCGGCCATATTAAAGGTCTTGCTCAATGAATTGAGTTCCATGGCTACTTCTTTGGCCCCCTCGACCGACAATAGGCTCACAGGGTCATTGTTCATTATAAAACTATACGGATTGTCATTGACCAATAAAATGTCATACTCCTTGGCAAATGCGACCAAGGCTGTTAATTGGGCATGATCGGCAGTCGCCCCTGTGGGCATGTGGGGGTACCCGATCCACATCATTTTTACCTTCGAAAGATCCTGTTCCCGAAGTGCCCCAAGATCGGGAAACCAGGCATTTTCTTCGGTCAATCGGTAATATTTTGGGACCGCTCCGACCAGCTTGGTGACCGACGAATAGGTGGGATATCCAGGATTGGGGATCAAGACTTCATCGCCAATGTTCAAAAAGGCCATACTGACGTGCATAATACCCTCTTTGGAACCCATTAAAGGCAATATTTCATGCTCCGGATTGATCGTTACCCCGAATTTGCCCTTATAAAAATTTGAAAAAGCCTCACGCAGCTCTGGCAGGCCCTGATAACTTTGATATTGGTGGGCCCCCGGATCGTTGACCGCCGAGCGGAGGGCACTAAGCACGTTTTCGGAGGGTGCTAGGTCTGGACTGCCGATGCCCATATTGATGATGGGACGACCTTCGGCCATCAAGCCCCTTACCTCTCTCAATTTCTTGGAGAAGTAATATTCCTCGACCGAATGTAAGCGATCCGCGGTGCGTATCATAACCTTGCATTTTTATATTCGCCCAATACCTTAAAGTCCTCAGACATGATGTCCAACAGTGACTTAGCCTTGGAAAAATGATTATATGACTCGAATGTCACATCCACAAAAAAGGCATATTTCCATGGCGTTTCGATAATGGGTAACGATTGAATTTTGGTAAGGTTCAACAAACAATCGCTCATTACGTTCAAGATGGCCGCGAGGCTGCCGCGTTTGTGGTCGGTCACGAAACGTACCGAAGCCTTGTTGATCTCTTCCTTCGGAATATCCTTATTCTTAGATTTTACAATGATAAAGCGTGTGGCATTATTTTTTATGGTTTGGATATCATCCGCTACGATGTCCAAATCGTATAATTTGGCCGCTACTTTAGGCGCAATGGCCGCTACATGTTTCAATTGCCGCTCTTGTATTCGCTTTGCGGTTTCGGCCGTATCCGCGTCCTCAACCAATTTGATCTTGGGATAATCCCTAAAGAACTCCATACACTGCAGAAGTGCCATAGGATGTGAATGCACTTCTTTTATGTCTGCCAGTTTTTTGCCTTTCAACACCATTAAATGATGGTGGATGTTCAAATAATACTCCCCAATAATGTGTAGGTTGTTGTGATAGATCAACGCATAATTGGGAATAATGGAACCGGCAATGGAATTTTCGATTGCCATCACGCCCTTATCTGCGGTCTTATCCAACAAACGGTCTACCAAATAATCGAACGACATACATTCCACCAACTCAATTTCATCTCCAAAATACTCCTTGGCCACCTGATGGTGGTTAGATCCCTTGATTCCCTGGATAGCTATTTTTAATTTCATTATTTAACGAAAAAAGTCCCGCTTTTTGCGGGACTTCATATTATATCTTTAATTCAATATACTATAGCAGTCCCACACCTCTTTTAAAAAAGAAGTAAAAATAGAAACCGTTCCAGAAATATTGCTTTGTCATTTTCTTGTAAAACTTTCGCTAAAGTAGCAATTATATTTAATAATCAAATTCTTGGCAACCATTTTTTTATTATTTCCCGATTTAGCTCCGTTTCGTTAAGATTTGCAATCAGATGCCGTATGCCTATTGGGAATGCCCCGTGAAATTAGGCAGCTAGGGCAGTTCCCTGTTCACCAGTTGAAATTGCCCCGATAAAAGATGGTTTGACAGTGTCCAAGGTTTAAAACCATTCCTTATTTTTGGGCACAAATCCACAACATGTCCATTTCGGTTAGTAACATCACTAAAAGTTTCGGTAAACAAAAGGCACTTAGTGACGTTTCGTTCGAAATTAAAAAAGGGGAAATCGTTGGGTTTCTTGGTCCTAATGGCGCCGGGAAATCCACCATGATGAAGATTTTGACAACCTATCACGATGCCGATAGCGGGAAGGCTCTTGTAAACGGCTATGACGTGAAAACAGATAAATCGAAAGTGCAAAAAAGCATTGGGTATCTGCCTGAACACAATCCCCTTTATTTAGAAATGTATGTGAAGGAGTACCTGGCTTTCAATGCCGAACTGTACCATGTAAAAAAAAGTAGCATCACGGACATTATCGAAAGAACCGGACTCGCTCCTGAAGCCCACAAAAAAATAGGGCAACTTTCCAAGGGTTACCGTCAGCGTGTCGGATTGGCAGCGGCGCTGTTGCATGATCCAGAGGTGCTCATATTGGACGAACCAACCACTGGTTTGGACCCGAACCAACTGCTGGAAATCCGAAAACTGATTAGGGAAATTGGCAAAGAAAAAACAATCATACTATCTACACATATCATGAAAGAGGTAGAAGCTGTTTGTGATCGCGTACTCATCATCAATAAAGGAGTGCTTGTAGCTGATAAAAAACTATCCGATCTTCATGCCGAGGAAGCGCAAGTCATTGAAGTAGAATTCGATTATAGGGTGGAAGAAGCTTTTTTGAAAAATCTACCAGACGTGACCAAAGTCAAGAATACTGCTGGATTTGTTTACGAAATCACTTTCAAGACCACTAAAGACATGAGACCTGCAGTTTTTGATTTTGCGCACGACAACCAACTTAAAACGCTGCAACTGAGCCGCAAAAACAAAAACTTGGAAAGCTTGTTTACTGACTTGACCAGAGAAGAAAAACAAACGACTTAAGACTTTTGACATTTGACCTTAGACCTTAGACCTTAGACAAATCAATATATCCACGACCACATCCAATGCTTCCTGAATTTTTGGGTCCGTACAATTCACCAAAATTGAAAACACCATCTCCTCCCCTGGATACACAAAAAAGTTAGAATAAGCGCCAACACCATTGCCAACGTGTCCGTAATACGGTCGTCCTTTTTTATCCTCGCTCACCTGCCAGCCCAATCCGTAATAAGTAGAGGAATCGGCAATGGTCTGGGCAGATAGGAACGGTGCGACTCCGATACCGTTTAAAATATTTTTGTCCAAATACGCTTGACCCAATTTGACAATATCAACTGAAGTGGATAGATATCCACCACCTGCCATTTTGTAGCAGTTATTGACGGGTATCGCTTTTCTAAAGCCAAGTTTATTTTTGGAATAAAAAGTGGCCCTATTTAATGTTTGGCCGATCTCCTTCGAAGCCGTACTGGGAGCATTGCCAATTTCGAGCTCATTTTCATTTCCCTTGCCCGTCTGCACGATATGCTCGGGAAAAGTGTTCTTCATTCCCAAGGGTTCCAAAACTTTCGTCTGTACGTAATCTTCAAAGGGAATACCACTGGCCTCTTGCATCGCCAAGGAAATCAAGGCCCAATCATAACTGTTGTACTGGTAACCTGTTCCGGGTTTGAAAAGCAATGGGTCGTCCTGGAATATTGCTATGCCATCTTTAATGGAATAGGCTTTATTTGATCCGTATTCCAATCCGCGATATCCGCGTATTCCCGCAGTATGGGCAGCCAATTGTCGGATTGTAAAATCGTGCTTTTTTTTAGGAAAATAGGGCACGTAAGTATAAAACGAAGCCTCCAGATCGATTATGCCCTCCGATACCATATACGCTAAGGCCGTGGCCGCAATGGGCTTGGAGGCACTGGCAATCCTAAAAATGGTCTTCGAAGGGTCTATAAGAGTTCCCTTCTCCAGATCGGCATGGCCATATCCTTTTTGGTAAATGGTCGCCCCTTTATGGGCAACACTAATTGAAAGTCCTGGGACCTTTCCATCTGTCACCAAAGCAGTCAGAAGCTTATCGGCCTTTGTAAATCCTTGCAACCGAAGATCATTACCAAGTATTCTATTTTTGGCAAAAAAATCTTTTAAATATCTGATGAGGGGTTTCATAGCATCATTTGAAAACCAATTTCCCTTTGTACAATACTTCCACGTTTACCGTAGCAGGACGGTTATAACTTACCACATCCCCAGTACCACGTATGACGCCCGTTAGTGTTAGTTGTGGATCGATCGACATATCATTCGAGCCCCTGTGGTTGATACTTACGTTTTGGGCGATTAAATTTTCGGCGTCGATACGGGAATCTCCAGCCGCAATCGTAAGATCAAGGTTCGCTGTGTTTCCTTTAAGCTTAAAATAAGAAATGCCATTTACCACCAGACTTAGGTTTTGCGTATCCAATTCCAAATCGAAAGCCCCATCGGTAGTTTCCGATTCCGGATCTAAAAAGCTCTCCGAAAATAATGTCAGACTTGGGAAATCCAATACCCCCTCGCTCGAAATGGTGCGACCGGTACTGCTACGGATTTCAGTAACATTTGGAGCCGTCACGAAAACTTTCGTGATGCCATAATTCCTAAAATAATTGCAATCGTTCCTATCGCGGATTATCAAGCGATCTCCTGTCACAATGGCGCTCACCTCATCCCTTAGAAATTCTCCTGTCTCAATTTCTACCTTTTGTACATCGCCTTTTTTGAGCACCAAAGATACATTTTCAAATACGGAAATTTTGGTAAAATTGACCAACACGACCTCCTCCCTGCTGACCTGGCCCGCCTTCTGGAAACAGTCTGGGGCATTATCGGAGCTACAGCTGTACGTGAGCATAAGGCACAATATCGTCTTGCAGACCGATCCGATCCGGGCGTAAAATCTTTTTTTATAATTGTATTCCCGCATAACACTCAATTCAATATCCTTAACTGGCCACTTACAGCCTGACCCCTACCCCAAATTCTACGGCTTCCGCAGCAGCGGCATGTGATTTCAGAGAGATTTCCGCGAACCATTTATTTCCAAAATAACGTTTTAAGCCCATCCGATTGTATACCCTTCCCTCAAAATCGAAGGGATAATAAACGTAGTATCCCAATTGGGAGGTAACCGACAATTTATTAATAAAAAGTTCATGGCCAATGAACACCCCTATCCTTTTATAGTCGGTATCTTCCGCCACATTGTACTCCGGAAACGCAATGGACTGGTACCTTATCTGTTCCTTTAAGAAGTTACTGAAAAATACGTCTGTCCCCATTTGCAGTGCACTTCTGCGTCCCACACGTTTATCGACATAGCCCGATAAAATATAGAATGGATATTTTCCGGAACCTATCACATCGCTCTCATTGATCCCTGTCCGAAAAACGATATCATATCGCAATGGCTCCCTTATTTTTTGCTTTTCCCGACGGATGTATTCGGGATCAGGGTCCCCTAAGTTGTATATCAATCCCGCATTGAAGGCAAAGGTATTGGTCGAAGTATTCGGGGCCTTTACATTGGCATTCGAGTAATGGATCACGGAGATACCCGCCCTGAAACCAAGTCCTTTATATATATTGTCCCTGTGAAAATTGAACATCAAATAGGTACTGCTCAAAAACCTTGAGCCATAGGCGTTGTTCCTAAAATTCTCGATTTTATCATACGGATTTGTATTATAGGCGATACCCTGCCCGATCCTCATCTGCAAGTTACGCTTGAGCAAGTAAAAATTGAAATGGCCATATAGGCCGAAGTTTTTTCCAAGGGTCCCATTGTTCATATCCTGATATACAAAAGAAGCGCCAAGGTCCGGATAGTTATACCATTGCTCCCATTCGTCGGCCCCGAAAGTCCTTCTGTTATAGCTCAGTATCATGCCGGCTGGATGCTCGGAAATCAAATGGGATATGTCGGGATTATGTAAGATGATCGAACCATAATAAACACTGGCATCCAAGGAGTATCTTTTGATCTCGCCGACTTCTTGTGCGAAACATCGGGCCAATAAAAATAAAAAGGGGGCAAGCAACCTTAAGTTCATGGGGTTCAAAGGTAAAAATATTCAAGGTTATAGCATCGAGGCAAGACACTGTTTTACTGGCCCCTTAGAATACCGCTTTTGCGATCGCCTCTATATTGTCAGATTTGCCCATAGAATAATAATGAAGTACTGGTACCCCGGCGGCCTTCAGTTCTTTAGATTGTACAATGGCCCATTCGATGCCGACCTGTCTAACCTCCTTGTTGCTGGCACATCCCTCTACCGCTTCGATAAGGTCTTGGGGCAAATCGATACGGAACACTTGGGGCAGCAATTGCAAATGTCTTTTCACCGCAATGGGCTTGATGCCCGGAATGATCGGCACCGCTATCCCAATGGCCCTGGCGGCCGCAACGAAGTCGAAGTATTTTTGGTTGTCGAAGAACATCTGGGTTACGACATATTCCGCCCCGGCCTCGACCTTTTCCTTCAAACGCATCAAATCCGATTTTAAGGAAGGTGCCTCCAAATGCTTTTCCGGATAACCCGCCACCCCAATGCAAAATTGTGCACAATCATCAGTTTCAATAACATCATGCAGGTATTTTCCACAGTTCAAATTTTGTACCTGCTTCACCAAATCCAAGGCATACACATGGCCCCCTTTGGTAGGTTCAAAATACTTTTCTTCCCGCATGGCATCGCCGCGGAGTGCCATGATATTCTCAATCCCCAGATAATGACAGTCCACCAACAAATATTCGGTCTCCTCCCTGGTAAATCCGCCACAAAGCACGTGAGGCACCGTATCTACATTATATTTGTGCTTGATCGACGCACAAATACCAACGGTACCAGGCCTCATACGGGTCAGCTTTTTATCCAGCAGTCCGTCACGATCAATGTACACGTACTCTTCCCGAGAGGTGGTAACATCGATGAACGGGGGATCGAACGCCATCAACGGGTCGATATTATCGTATAGTTCTTGAATGTTCCGTCCCTTCATCGGCGGAATGATCTCGAACGAAAACAAGGTTTTCCCTTTTGCTTTTTTGAGGTGGTCTACAATCTTCATCTAATCTGTACTATTTTCCTTTAATATTTTTTGGGCGTTCCCGCCCTCGCCGTCCTAACGTTCCGGCTCAGGACGGTCGGGCTTTCGGCAGTCGTGGAAGCTCCAACAATGCCTCAATCCCTAACGCATTGCTAGTCGGCTATATTGGGCGCCAACCATTTGGTGGCCTTGTCTAATGATATTCCCTTCCTTTTGGCAAAATCGGCCACTTGGTCTTCCTTTATCTTTCCCAAACCAAAATAACGCGCCTCCGGATTTCCGAAATAATAGCCGCTCACCGAAGATGCCGGCCACATCGCAAGACTATCTGTAAGGCGCACGCCAATTTGCTCCTCAACTTTTAATATTTCCCATATGGTCGACTTCTCCAGATGGTCCGGGCAGGCCGGATAACCAGGTGCCGGGCGTATGCCCGCATACGATTCTTTGATCAGGTCTTCATTGGTCAGGACTTCCTTGGAGGCATAGCCCCAATATTTGGTGCGTACCTCTTTGTGCAAAAATTCTGCGAAGGCTTCCGCCAACCGGTCCGATAGGGCCTTGATCATGATCGCGCTATAATCATCCAACTCCTTTTCAAACTGTTTGGCCAATTCTTCCGTTCCAAATCCTGTGGAAACACAAAAACAACCTATATAATCTTGCTTGCCCGATGCTATGGGCGCGATAAAATCGGCCAAGGCATAATCGGGCACCCCTTCCTTTCGCTTCAATTGTTGGCGAAGCGTTCGAAAAACATATTTCTTGGGGCTATCCCCTACAATAACTTCTATATCATCATCATTGATCGTATTTGCAGGAAAAATACCAAAAATCCCCTTGCCCTTAAGCCGCTTTTCGCCCACTACTTTGTGCAACATCTTTTGGGCATCCGCAAAAAGTTCGGTCGCCTGTGCCCCTACCACCGCATCGGTCAAAATATCCGGATATTTGCCGTGCAGTTCCCAACTCCTGAAAAAAGGCGTCCAATCGATAAAATCTACCAACTTCGAAAGGTCCATTTCCGCAATAACCTGAATACCCATTTGG
>JBBKWR010000021.1:0-3104 GCA_037969055.1 Flavobacteriaceae bacterium
TCGATCATTCCTATAGGTATGTTCATTTCGCCATTTATTCTGCGGGCAAAAAAATAGGCCACGGCACTAAAATTTTGCATTGATTCCGGAGTACATGTTTCCCAAGTTCCAGAGAGGTCATCCTGGACAACATTGGAGGTCCGTTTGTCTACCGTAAACAATCTAATATTTGGGTAATTGGCCTGGGCGATCTCCAATTCGGCATCATCGATACCATTGTTGGCGCTCCATTCCATATTGGATTGGCCCGAACACAGCCAAACTTCCCCTATCAAAACGTTTTCCAATAAAACTTCATTGGAAGCACCTTTAATTTGGATGGTAAAGGGTCCACCTGCCTCTGGGGTATTTATCGTGAGTTCCCAATTGGCATCGTTCCCTGTTTTTGTTTGATAGGATTTTCCATCCCAATCCGTAGTAATCGTTATTGCTTCGCCTGAACCTCCCCATCCCCACAACCGTACCTCGGCATTTCTTTGCAGCACCATATGGTCCGAAAATATGCTGGGCAACACCACTTTGGCCAAAATGGATTGCATGCTAAAAGCTATAAAAAGGATAATCAAGAGTCGGGATTTCATAACATATATGCTTTGGTTCGTGTTTAAATATACTGAATTAACCGATTCGCGATTTCAGAAATATTTTTTCGATATCTTTAGGAAGCGATAACCAATAGAACACCAATATGAAAAATAAGAATGATTATATCGGCCGCCGCCATTTTATAAAGGGCACCACGGCTGCACTGACGCTAAGTTCGCTTGGTACGTATGGATTTGAAACCCTATATAAGGAAAGACCCATAAGGGTAGGTCTCATCGGCTGTGGCTGGTATGGCACCAGTGACCTTTTTAAATTGATTCAAGTGGCCGATGTAGAAGTGATTTCGGTATGTGATGTCGATTCGAAGTTTATGCAGAGCACCGCGGAACAAGTGGCACAGCGTCAGAAATCTAAAAAAATGCCCAAAAAGTATTCCGATTACCGAAAGCTATTGGAGGAAAGCAAGTTGGATATCGTACTGATCGGTAGTCCTGATCATTGGCATGCCCTTCAATGTATCGATGCCCTAAAAGCAGGGGCACATGTATATGTGCAAAAACCGATCAGTGTGGATGTAATGGAAGGTGAGGCCATGGTCGCCGCAGCCCGTAAATATAACAAGGTCGTTCAAGTAGGGACACAGCGAAAAAGCACGCCCCATTTGGTAGATGCCAAGAAACAGATTGTAGATGCAGGTCTGCTTGGAAAAATTTCCCATGTAGAGATGTGCTGTTATTTCCATATGCGGGCCAACGGGAATCCGCCTTTGCAAGAAGTACCTGAATTTCTGGATTATGACATGTGGACCGGTCCGGCCCCCTTGCGGCCATATGATGGACTGCCCCATAGAAGGTGGTGGCGTACGTTTATGGAATATGGCAATGGCATTACCGGCGACATGTGCGTGCACATGTTCGATACCGTACGGTGGATGTTGCAATTGGGATGGCCGAGAAAAATTACTTCTACTGGGGGCATTTATGTCCAAAAAGAGGGCAAGTCGAACATTTCGGATACCCAGTCCGCTATTTTCGAATATGATGAATTGAACTGCATTTGGCAGCATAGGACCTGGGGTACCCCTGCTGATCCCGAATATCCCTGGTCGTTTAAATTGTATGGGGATAAAGGCACCCTATCGGGCAGTACGATGCAGGCCGATTTTGTTTCCTTTGATAAAGAAGTCGCGCCCATTCATTTTGATGTGATTTATGAAAAGGAAAAATATCCAGAGGACCTGATCGAAAAGGATAATGAACTGAACGCGGCACCTGCAACCAGACGTCATATGTTGGATTTTCTCACCGCCATCAAAAATGGCACTAGGCCCATTGCCGATATCGAGGAAGGACATATTTCCACTGCCAGTTGCATCTTGGCAAACCTTTCGATGGAAACGCAAAGACCCTTGGTATATAATCCAAAAAGTAGAACGATCATCGACGATCCCGAGGCCACCAAGTTATTGAAACGATCCTATCGACAAGGTTATGAGCATCCGATGCCGGGCATGTTTGAATAGCTTTTCTTAAGTGAACTTTATAGGTAAGGGCAAATTTTAATTTGCACCAAACCAATTAAACCATTTTCTTGAAAACAAAGTACTTAGGGTTATTCTCAATTTTTCTGTTGTACACCCTCCAAACGGTAGGTCAGTGCCCGCCTGGTTATGATCTATGGCTGGGCTATCATAAGGTGGAAGACGCTAAACTTTTAGCGGAATATCAAGCGTTGACCAAATCGGTTTATGCTGAATCCGGTAGCGAAATTTTGACGACCGCCCAAAGCGAACTGACCCGTGGCCTGCAGTTAATGCTCAACACTTCCAACATCACCCCTTCCAAAAACCCATCACATTCAATGGTGGTTGCCAAAAAATCGAATCTCGACCAAGAGGTAGTGAAAATCGTTTCTAAGGAATTTGACGCACTTGGCAAGGAAGGATTTTTAATTAAATCCATTACCCTTAAAGGAAAAGATATTTTATTGGTATCCGCCAACGAAGACGTTGGACTTTTATATGGCGTATTTAAGATCTTGCACTTGATGCATACGCGCCAAAGCCTAAAAGGACTTAATATCGTTGATGTCCCTAAAATAAACCTAAGGATGCTCAACCATTGGGACAACCTCGATCGTACGGTAGAGCGGGGCTATGCCGGATTTTCTTTATGGAATTGGCAAAAACTTCCAGGATTTATCGATCAACGCTATATCGATTATGCACGCGCCAATGCTTCCATTGGCATCAATGGTACGGTTTTGACGAATGTCAATGCGAATGCCTTGGTGCTAACCCCAATGTATTTGGAAAAGGTCGAGGCCCTTGCCAATGTCTTTCGCCCCTATGGCATTAAGGTATATTTGACCGCACGGTTTTCTGCCCCTATCGAAATCGGTGGGTTGGCCACTGCAGATCCCTTAAATGCTTCGGTGCAGGAATGGTGGAACCAAAAAGTAGCTGAAATTTATGCACGCATTCCCGATTTTGGCGGCTTATTGGTAAAGGCAAATTCAGAAGGGCAGCCAGGGCCACAAAATTATAACCGAACCCATGT
>JBBKWR010000022.1:0-3929 GCA_037969055.1 Flavobacteriaceae bacterium
ACCTGATACATTGTCGGGCTCATTATAAAGGTCCCAGACCAGTACCCGATCATCATTCCCAAACTTTGTCAGTACACCTTTAATGTAACCTTTAAGCTCTTTGTGCCGTGTGGTATCCCCCAAAATTTCAGCACCTGGAGCTTGAACCCACCCTGAATTATGCAAATGCGGAACCGGTTCGGGCTGTTTTCCCAACTTCGGCAAAGGATACCAAACATCATCCAAAAGCACAAACATGGTTTTTATATGGTACTTGTCGGCAATCGATAGATATTGATCCATGCGGTTTAAAAATCCTACCGAATCTTGTTGCCATAATAGGTTGTGCAAAAAGACCCTATGTAAATTCATGCCCAATTCTGATGACCATTTTAGTTCCCTATCAATGGTTGTTGGATCGAAGGTGTCCTCCTGCCAAAACTCCAACTGGTTGACCGAAGTACTCGGATTAAAATTGGTGCCCACAAGCCAAGGCTGTCCATCATACCATTGCCAAGCTTTTTCTGGCGCCCAACGCTCAGCGGCCAAAATTTTGGATGCTGTTGGGCCCGATTCTTTCTTTTTATCTGCGCATGCCGCTGCGATCACCATTAAAATGGTTAGTAGAATTCTCTTCATAATTTTATAGATATTTATACATGAGTCCTGTTATAATTGCGATTCCAAAGCTCAACAATGTTCCTATCAAAATATACTCCGTCAGTTTTCGGTTGTTACTTTCCTTTAAATCGTTAAATCTAAAAACCGACTTTGCCGTGATTAGGAGGCCAATGGCTTCCCACCTACCGAGGATGATAAATGTCAATACAAAAAGTCTCTCAATGATCCCAATATATTTACCCGCGTTGGGCAATGACTGGTGGTCCAGTTCAATTTGATCTGCCATTCCCTCCAAAATTTTGCCCATAATGATTGCCGAGGGATAGGTAACGAACACCGTTGCGGTGACCAAGGCCCAATCTATGCGCTCCAGCAAGTACATAATTGGTCCCAATAGGTTCCCATAATATGCACACGCGAAAAGTACTGTGACATGACATACCTGATCGATAAAAAATGGGATGGCTTTTATCTTGAAAAAGGGATTGGCATATAGTTTGGCCAAATCTATTATATAATGTGAAACTGTGATGATCAACACCAACTTCCAATAAGATAGATCCCACAACAAAATCATGGTAACCAAAAAATGGAGCAATACGTGCGAGTACAGGTATTTTGATTTTATTTTGTGTTCCTCCTTATGGAGCACCCATGAATAGGGTTGTAAAAGAAAGTCCCCAATCAAATGGGCCAGGAAAATTTTTAGGAACAGGATCATAGATTACTGGTTTTTACGGAAGCTACATAATATTTCAAGAGCTCGAACACCAAATCCAAACGTGCCCGTTTTTGACGTTGGCTCACCGCAGATTGTTGAATGCCTAACCTTTTGGCAATTTCATTCTGGGAAGCATTCGGGTTTTCCAATGCCAGCGCAACGATTTCGGCCGATACGGTACTCCAGTCGTTCATAAAATCGAGGGACAGTCTTAGCATCAGATTTAAAGTTTCATCATAAAATTGATTGCCAGTTGCAATCATTAAGGTGAGTTTATCGCCTTTCACGGCTTCTAAAGTTCTTCCAGAGCGCTGATATGCTGTGCCATTGGATTCACTTACCCCTGCCCCTACAAAAGTTATTTCGCCCAGGCCTATGCCCATACGAACATCTAGGCCCTTGATCGATTTTATTAGCGCTTTGATGTGGATGGCCACTTCTAAGGCCTTCTCCGCAGGAATTTTCAACTGAAATTCATCGCCCCGGTATATTTCCCAATCGGTTGGGGTTTTTCCCAAACAAGTCAAGTATTTCTTTAGAATGCCAAGCCATTGCGAAACTTGGTGTTTTTCTGAATTTATAATGTCGCCCGTGATAATTGCTATCATAATTGTATTAGCTAAAGTGCTAATATATACATTTATAAGTTAATATGCTAATATTTGTATGTTATAAGCTTAAATGCTAATAGCTGTATGGTATAAGCAAAACCATCACTGCGCTAAAACCACCTTCTTACTTTCAACAGATACTTCTGATATTCCTTATCGAACAAAACGGTGAGCGCCTTTTCCTCAGGAACAATTTGAAAACGGTTCATAAAGGCGACATAACCTGCTGCCAATAAGGTATTGAATGCATTTCCCAACCAAAGGCCCCAAGCCAACAATAAGAGCAACAAGGCCAAATACATAGGATTTCTGGTAAATCGATACACCCCATTGGTTACCAAAACCGAGGATTTCTGAGGCGCCATTGGATTATGCGTAGTCTTCTTCCGCCAAAACTGAAATAAAGCTACGGCAAGCAAACAATTAGCTGCGGACAACAACCCAATAATCAGATAGTGTCTTCCAAAAAAATCAAAATAACCCACCGGCAAAAACTTGGCAAGAAGGTACATAGATCCAGCAAAAGCAAGGGTAACAAATAGCGGCGGTATTTTTAGCTTCATCCCATAAAATTAGTATTTTTGGTGAGATGCGACTTGTTTTTGCCACCCACAACCAAAATAAATTCAACGAAGTAAAGAAATTACTTCCTGCACCTATCCAATTGGTCTCCCTTACCGATATAGGCTGCATTGAAGAAATCCCCGAGACGGGCCAAACTTTGGAAGAAAATGCCATATTAAAAGCGGAACATGTCACCCAAAATTATGGGTTGCCCTGTATTGCGGATGACACGGGCCTTCTGGTAGATGCTCTCGATGGAGCACCGGGCGTATATTCGGCACGTTATGCCGGAGAGCGAAAGAATGCAATGGACAATATGCAAAAACTACTTTCCGATTTACAAAGCAAGACAGACCGAACGGCCCATTTCGAAACAGTGATTGCCCTAAAGCAAGGTCTTGAAACACAAATATTTACAGGTAGCATTAGTGGGGAAATCACAAGAGCGCCCAAGGGGGCCAAGGGATTCGGATATGATCCTATCTTCAAGCCAGAAGGTTATGAAGAAACCTTTGCCGAACTATCCATTGATATTAAAAACCAGATTGGACATAGGGGAAAAGCCATCCAAAAACTACTGGTTTACCTTCAAAAGTTAAATCTCGATAAATAAATGTATCTTTGCCGCTCAAAATAAACGCCGCCGGTATGGCAGGTGTTGCGCGGAGTCCAATGGGTTATATACGATAATCGCTCTATGCAACGCACCTATTAGCGATTAAAGTAAAACGCATTATGACAAAATTTGAAGCATTAGGGCTTCAGCAATCCCTCTTGGATGCTGTTGCCGACATGGGTTTTGAAACCCCATCCGAAGTACAGGAAAAAGCAATCCCCATTTTATTGGAGGGCGAGGTTGACCTAGTGGCACTTGCCCAAACAGGAACTGGCAAAACCGCAGCTTTTGGCTTTCCGTTAATACAAAAAATAGACCGTGAGAGCCGCACCACGCAAGGGCTGATCCTTTCCCCGACAAGGGAACTTTGTTTACAGATCACCAATGAGATCCAATTATACGCCAAGTACGAAAAAAGCATTAATGTGGTCGCCATTTATGGTGGAGCCAGTATTACTGATCAAGCCAGACAGATCAAAAGGGGCGCACAAATTGTGGTAGCCACCCCTGGCCGTATGAAAGATATGATAGGACGTGGGCTTGTCGACATCTCTAAAATAGACTATTGCATTTTGGATGAGGCCGATGAAATGTTGAACATGGGTTTTTATGAAGATATAAAGGATATCCTATCCAACACTCCAAAGGAAAAATCTACTTGGTTGTTCTCGGCCACCATGCCAAAAGAAGTATCGATAATCGCCAAAAAATTTATGCATAGCCCTAAGGAAATTACCGTGGGCAACAAAAATTCTGGTGCGGTAACCGTACAACATGAATATTATGTGGTAGGCGGACGTGACAGGTACCCAGCCCT
>JBBKWR010000023.1:0-3035 GCA_037969055.1 Flavobacteriaceae bacterium
AAAAGGTCATCCCTACCATGCATGACCACATATAATTGTTCATCGTCCGGATTCCAGGCCATCGCTACCACACTTCGAATTCCGGTGGCAAATTTGTATCCATCCTTTTGGGTCTGTCCGAGCTTGTTGGCATCAAAACGCCAAATGCCACCATGGTCCTCCAATTGGGGGCAAGGGTCCAATCCTGGGGCCCCAGGGGTTCGTTTAGGTTCCTGACAGGCATTTGAGGGCGCCCCAAAAGGAACATACATGTGCCCCTTATTATCAAAAGCAAGCGGCTTTCCGATATGCTCATGTTTTCCATGTTCATGGTCATCTGTCATGACTATTTCAGGTTCGCCATTGGGAATTAAGCTTCCGGGATCTAATTTTATGCGATAGACTACTAGATCCGAACTGTAATACAAATACCCATTATATATCCTCATCGCTGTGGCATAGCTCCACGCGTCGGCTGTATTTTGGCCCCCAAACTTTTGGATGATATCTGCACGTCCATCTTCATTGGTATCTTGCAGAACTGCAATGGAACCGTTCTCATTTGCGTTCCGAAGTTTGGCATAGAGAAGTCCATCTTGGGCAACCGCCATATGCCTGACCGTCTCGGCAATACTGTCGACCACTACCACCGCCTTAAAATGATCAGGTAGAAATAGCCCGTCATTGACCGGACCCTCCTCGCATTGCGAAGTGGCGAAAAGAATCAACGCATAAAAAAAATAATTTGAAAGTTTGGCGCGCATCGACTAGTTCTTTCAGCAGACAGTTAAATCAATCAAAATTCCTTATCGTCCACGATGTACGAATGTTACTATAAGACCCTAATCAACCGTGTTTGCTGCATCTATAACCCAGTTAAATTAAACTTCTTTTTAATACCAAACAAGGGTTTGACATAAATTGTGCTCGAGCACAATAAATTACTTCCTACTCAAAGATCAGGGTGCCAAAAAACGCTGGCGTGTGAAAATTGGGGCGGGAAGTACCGACAGGGTTCCAGCTGAGATAATGTGGTATGGAGGTATCATCCCCGCATTTATAAAAATTCGCTTTGGCCTTCAATCCTCCCAATTGGATGCCTTTATCGTGGATAAAAATATCGGAAGGTATTACCAGGGTTATCTCCCATTTTTGTTCACCCTTGATTTCATCGAATGGCCTATCCCCAAGCGTCGCATTAATTTTAATTTGATCTCGTATGGTTTCGGGATCAATAAACGATCGTTTACCAATATTTGGACCATATGCTAAATGCATTGTGCCTATACTGTTCACCTCAAAATTATAATAGTTGCCATCTTCTTTTGGGTCTAGAAAAAACTCGACGCAGCTATCACGATGGGTATCGGAATTGGTTTCGGTTCGTTTGGCTAGGACATATTTTTCTTGAACATAGAATTTTAGCCAAATTTGATTATCGCAATGGGCAATCCTAAACTTTACTATTGGCCTGTAAGGGTAAGCCGTCCAATTTAGCTCGGAAATATCTTCCAACTGGGTGTTTGCTTCCAAAAGATTTGAAACCTTTTCAAGGTCTACCACCTCATCACATTTGATAGACTTCACAAGGAGTGACTTTATTTTGTTTTGCTGGGCAAACGTGGCCATGAAAAAGGCACAAAATAATAGCGTTGTGATTTTGCTTTTCATAAGGTTGTTATCTCCAAGGAAGATACAAAATAATATACGTTGCAATATCACAACGATCATCAAGTACCAATTAAAAAAAAAGAGCCACGCGATATGCGTGGCTCCCCCATTCTTAAAAAAGTGTATGACGATATCTATTTCTTGAAATCCCCTGCATTCACAACCGACCATTTTTCAAAAGGCAGGATATACTTTTTAATGGCTTTGTTAACGTCGGCCACCGTTAGCTTCCTCACTTTGTCTTCCATAGATTTTTGGAAACCCATGTCGCGCGCATAAAAAATATTATTGTTGATCACGCTGGATAGTTCATTGTCCTTGGCCCTGGAAACGTTCTGTTCCTGTACCCATCCGTTCACTGCATTTTTGAGTTCCTCTTCTGTAATGCCATCTTTGATATATCTCGCTATCTCCTCCTTAAAGCCCAATTGTACCTTTGTATAGTTCTCTGGGGCATATATCGCATAACAGTAAATTTGCGAATTTTGATCCTTTTGATCGCTATCGGCCTGGAATCCGGCCCCTGCTCCATAGCTCACCCCATCTTTTTGTCTTAGGCGGTCTGCGATACGGGAATTTAAGAATCCACCCCCTAAAATTGTCCCTGCAATGTTCAATGCCGCATAATCATCGTCATATTCGCTCAACTTTATGGCTTGTGCACCGAACGTCATCGCATTTTGTTTGTCTGGCGTCAATACGTCTTCGTTCACTGCTTTCAGTTCATGGTATGGATTTGAAAGTTTCGCATAAGGATGCTTGCTCTTATAATTGGTAAATTCCTTTTCGATAAAGGCCTTCACTTCATCCGACTTTACGTTACCAATGCCCACTAAAATCGATTTGCCAAGACCGTAAAATTCGCTGTAAAAAGATTTAACATCCCCGATGGTCACTTTCTTGATGGCTTCTTCCTGCTCCGTTATACCCATTTGATAGAGTGGATGTCCTTTTGGATAAACATTGTTAATTTCTGAAAATCTTTTGGTGGCCAAATACTGGGGCTCGTTCTTATAACTTTCTATGGATGCCAATTCCTCGGTCTTCAATTTTTCCAGTTCGGCGGGATCAAAGGCCGGGTTTTTGAGCATATCGGCCATCAATGCCAGGGCGGGCATCAAATTTTCTTCTATTGAATTTATATTGGCATATACATTGCCATTACTGGCACGAAAGCCAACAGATGTTTTTAGGGCACTCAACTCGTCCTCGATTTGCTGTCGGGTTTTTGTAGTTGTGCCTTTATTGAGCATGCTGGCCGTAAAGGAGGGTACTACACCTTTGTTCGTCAATGATTTCACATCACCATTACGCACGCTAAAGCTTACGATGACAGTATTTCCCCGATTGCTCTTTTCAATGAGTCCATATTCGATACCATTCCC
>JBBKWR010000024.1:0-4532 GCA_037969055.1 Flavobacteriaceae bacterium
CACCATTGGCCGATGCGGGGGCAGACCAAAATATCACCTTGCCTACCAATAGTGTTACCTTGAACGGTTCGGGCACAGATCCTGATGGTGGGCTTATAACGGGTTACTTATGGACCCAACAGAGCGGTCCCATTATTCTGCCGGCTGATTTGATTGGAACGGACACGGCAGATCTTACGGCCAATAATTTGTTGGAGGGAACCTATGTGTTCCGCCTGACGGTGACCGACGATGAGGCCGAAACCGGATTTGATGAGGTCACCCTAACGGTACTTCCGGAACCCAGTGGCAATTTTGCCCTGCGCATCAATACAGGTGGGGCAGCGGTCACCTACAATGCAGAGGTATATATTGCCGACCAGTATTTTGATGTCGGAACCACTTTGAACCGACCCCAGACCGGATTGCCGCAACCGTACAGTAGCATCCGCTATGGCAGTAGTAGAGTAATGGGCTACGCCATTCCATTAGTTAATGGAAACTATACCGTAAACCTTCATTTTGCAGAGGTGTGGTTCGGTGCCACCGGTGGAGGTACGGGAGGATCTGGATTGCGCGTCTTTGATGTTAGCTTGGAGTCCGGGTTGGTTCTTGACAATTTGGATATCTATGATGAGGTGGGAGCCCAGACCATGTTGGTCAAGAGCTTTACCACCAGCGTAACGGACGGGGTACTCAATATCGATTTTTCATCTTTGGCTATCGATGGTGGCGTACGCCACCCGATGATCAATGCCATTGAGATAATAGGAATAGGTGGCTCCCCTGCTAAAATTGGTAATAGTTCATTGATAATTGAAAATGAAAGTGTTAATACAGATACCACGATTAACGAAGATTCCAACTTTAACATCCAACTTTATCCTAATCCAGCGGGTATATCAGTTCAGGTAATTACCGGCTTTGCAAGTAAAGACATCAAAGAAATTTATTTATTTGATAGCTCAGGACGGATGGTTGGCAAATATGGAGCAATGCAGCTCAAAATTGGCGATAACCTATATCAAATCAATGTTGGTAATTTAGAAGACGGGGTATATTTTATGAAATTTACAACCGGGAGTGCCACATTTCATTATAAACGATTAATAGTAAAAAAGTAACTTATAATGTTCAGTAGAACGATTCAATGGTCTTGTCGATAATAGGAAGAACATGTGCCAATGTTTTACTGGATACTTTCAACTCCTTTAATGAATTTAATTGATTTTGATTGTGGACATCGGATCCGATAAAATCAATTAAACCATACTCTAGAAGTTTATGCGCGGTTTTCTGCACTTCAGAGCCATAAAATTCGCCAAGGGAGAGCATATTCATTTGGAAAAGAATACCCTGTTCTTTGTATTTTTTGTATATATCGAATCTTTTATGTAAATATTGGTACCTTTCTGGATGCGCCAAAATAGGGAAAAATCTTTCTGAGGCAATTTTATGGATGGCAACATCAAAATTGATCGAAGGTTGCAGGTAAGACATTTCGATCAACAGGTAATTATTTTTGAGGGGCATTATCCCCCCTTTTTCAAGTATGACCTCAAAATTGGAATCGATCATGTGTTCCGCGGCTGCCACAATAGAAATATTATCCAAACCGTTCTTGAACAGGGAGTTTTTTAGCAGCGACATCGACGCACTTATACTTTCTCGATCATTGGGATAGTAATTATGCATGATATGGGGGGTAGCGATAAAAGTGTTTACCCCTATTTCACCAAACATTTTAATCATAGCTACAGAGTCCTCTACGGTTGTTGCGCCGTCATCTATGCCAGGTAGTAGGTGGTTGTGCATATCAATGAACCCGTCCAAAGAGTCTACAAGAAATTTTTTCTTATTAAAAATTTGGAACATAGTTGTTCAGCTGTATATTAAAGGTCCTTTGGCTACGACCCAATTTTTTTTGGCTCTCAAAGATGCCGGGCATTGTTTTGCATGGCAAAAATAACACTTAGACCCATGGAATGTGAACTATTAACAGTTGTTTTTAGATTCATTATGGGTATAGGGACTTGGTCCGACTTAATAATACAAATAAGATTTTCATACTTTTGGAGCATGCCGAATCGTAAAATTAACTATAGAAACCCTGTTATCCAAAGACTTACATCAGAAAGTAAGTGATATTTTTCCACGGATGTAAAAGGGTGTTCCAGGGGTAAAATGAATTTCTTCAAAGGAATTGGCTTCATTGAATAATCTACTTTCGGTAGCGAATTGGGTCTCGTTCCAATTGATGTCAAAGAGATTTTCCACAATCACACCAAAGGTCCAATTTTTATGATTATAGTTCAAATTCAAATCAGTAACGGTATATCCTTCCGCTATGATTGAATTGTCCTCATTTGAGGGCCTATTTTTGATATACCGATAATTTATTCCGCCAGAAAAATTTAACAAATCACGGAACGCAAGTCCACCAGAAGAAGTCAAATCGGGCGCCAATGGAATAAAGTCTGCACCTTCTGGTTCTTCCGAACTTCTAGCATAGGTATAGTTGATATCCCCGTTCAAATAAAGCCAATTTGTAAGTTGGTAACGGAGTCCGAGATCAACCCCAAAACGCCGGCTCTTTCCGCTTGGTTCAACGATGGCAGCATCTCCTACATAAACGAATTCCTGATCTAGAAACAAGCTCCAAAGCGCTGCATTGATTACAAGTTTATCGGTGGGCTTAATTATGCTGCCCAAATCAGCGGAATAGGCAGCGGGCAGAATATCTTGACCATCATTGGCGACTACCACTCTTGTGTCGTTGCTATGGAAACCAATGCCGGTTTTTGCGAACAAGTGCAAGTCCTGCGAGGCCGCATATAATACATTTAGCTTTGGTCCTAAGAACAATTTGGTCTCGCTTTTATTATCGTAGGTCGCCGATAGTAGATTTACATAATCAAACTTGAAAAAGTCTAATCGTAAGCCCGGGTTAATGGTCCATTTATTTTTTTTATAGGTTAGATTAAAAAATCCGTAGCCGTTTAATTCATCAACGTTCCCATAGGCTAAGCGCTGCAATAGCTCTTGCCTATTCTTAGTTCTCGATAGTTGAACATCATTGACGTCGTCATATCTGAAACCTACCCCGGCTTCATAATTCAACTGCGAATCATGGTCACCAACATGAACAGAGTGTGCATAATTGGTTTCCGCACCGATTATTGTTCGGTTTTCTTTTTGGCGAATCTGGTCAGCATTTACAGGATCTTCCAAGAAAAAAGTAAAATTCGAGAACAGTTCAAAGCCGTACTTAGTAACAAATGCCTTGGATAGTATCCTTGAATGTTCATCGATTTGTCTATTGTGGTTTACCCAAAAATTAGTCCTGCTGGTCTTGCCGCCTTCGGTATCATCGATGGCACCAAAACGGGTAATTAAACCTTGATCTACAGCGCGTTGCGGAATCTGCCCCGATGCATCCCACTTACTTTGAAAATGGGATAAGGTGATGCTAAGGTCTTGATTTTCGTGATTGTTGAAATTATACCTACCCATCAGGTTCAAACGGTTAAAATTTTGTGGCGATTCAAAAGCGCCATCCAAGAGTACCAGTTCAGATGCAATATAAGCATTGCTATTATCGCTTTCCGAGATTTTAAACATTCCAACTGTACGAAGGGTGTTGAACATGCCAGCCTCCAATGAGATGTAATTGTCCTCGATAACCCGTTTGGTTTTTAAATCAACGTAACCGGCGGTGTTAAAATTACCATGGTCGGCATAGTAAGCCCCTTTACCAAAATCAATATTATCAATGGTTTCAGGTATGATAAAGTGCATATCGGCGTATCCTTGCCCATGGGCATGTGATACCATATTTACTGGTAATCCATCAACATTTATCGTAATATCAGTACCGTGATCGATATCAAATCCACGTAAAAAAATCTGTTCGGCCTTACCACCACCGGCGTGCTGTCCGATAATAAGTCCGGGTATTTTTCTCAAGATTTCCTGGGAAGATTTCATTGGATTCGCTTTGACATCAACATTTATGAATTGGGTCATTGCATTTACCTTTGAGACCAGTACGACTTGATCTAATGACACCGCCGATTCTATAAGAATAATGGTAATAGCATTATCCAGGTGACTTTCATTTATGGTCAGTTCATAGTTTTTATAACCCAAGCTGTAGATCTGGATTACATTTCCAACTGCTATATCATCGAGTTCGAAATAACCGGAAACATTGGAATAGGTATGTCCTCCGGTCGATTTATTATAGACTCCAACTCCCTCCAATGGAATCGAATCATACGATACGATTGTGCCGTTCAATTCGTGGGCGCTCATAGTACCAGTTATGGCAGCTAAGAGGGTGCAAAGAATATATTTTATCATTGCGACTTTTTTATTTCTTATTAAGGACAATTTAAGTCTCGTAATAAAGCTTAGGGTAAGACACGTGTCTATGGCACTTGACAGGTGGGTTACAAATTGGGATTCTGAAATGCTAAGAAAATGTTCCGATGGTAAAGCGCCTCTAACTAAATAGGGAGATTAACGTATTGTTGGGTGGTTCGAAGATTTTA
>JBBKWR010000025.1:0-6094 GCA_037969055.1 Flavobacteriaceae bacterium
AAGATGGCGAGCCCTTCATTGCCGTCAATATTCCTGGCATCCGCAATAAAATTACTATCAAATTTGAGGATGTGCATCAGTTGGGTCATCACATTAATTTCCCCTTCGTGTACCTTTCCATCGGCAAGGATCACCGAGTCGATCGCCTTTACAATGGCCAATTTTTCGGCTTGGTTAAATTTCATGGAGTATAAATTTTATTATTGATTTGTTTGAACGTTCCAATAGCCAAGCAGCCGCAATGGGTTATATCCATCCTAATATTTGTTTGGGGGGAAGGTGCTTGGTCTGGCGGTTAACGTTGTTCGAAGTTACGGAAATATCAAATAACAATAAACAATTGTCAGTAAACAATAATCAATAAACAATTAGCAATAAACAATTAGCAATAAACAATTTCTATATTGGACCTATTACCCAACAATCATCTTAACCATTGATAAGCTGTACCAGCTTCATGCGACTATTGATGCCGATTTTGGAATAAATCCGGTGGGTGTGGTCCTTTACAGTTTGGAGGGTAATGAACAATGTATCCGCAATTTGTTGGTTGGTTTTGCCCAGACATAGCTGATCAATAATATCCTGCTCGCGCTTGGTGATGTGATATTTTTGATAGAGCAGTTCCTTTTTATCATTGTTCGGGTATTCAGCGCGCAATAGGGCGAACTGCTGGTCCGCATGATGGTTTATATACCATAGGGGTAACAAAATTGAAAAAAAATAAACCAAAATAAAAGCGGCCAAGAGCCAAGGTCCCACCATATAAAACGATAGTGCTATCACCCTGAGAAACAGGCCGGCCAAGAGTAACCAGACAACACTTTTTATGAATTTTCGTTTGAATGGTGGCACCTTTTTAATATGCAGAAAGACCATCGATGACAAAACCACAAGCACTGCCAATTCTATACCCGTGATCATCACAATTTCTAGCTGGGCAAATTCCGCCCCCCAAATTCGATTTTCTACTTGTTCGAAAATTAATACTGTGGCAACCACAATCCCCACCATTGCGAACAGTGCAATGTAGGTCCATCCAGCGCCTTTGTTCCCTTGGACTTCCACAAGGGCAAATGCCATTTTCACCATCATAATCCAAGCAATCAACAAGAAGGGCAAACCTACAACGGGAATTGTATTCATAATGCCCCAACGCAGCTCTGAAGGGGCATCCATGGAAGAAAGTAAAGTCTGCATCATAATCTGTCCCCAAATTGCGATGGTGGCAAAGGCGAAAAATGCGATCAGGTAATAAAAATAGATTTTGAGAAAACGGGCATCATAGTTACTGATCAATCGGTGGCCGATCAAGATTCCCACACTCGCGATGGCACCACAGAATACGAAGCTTAGTATAAAAGCAAAACTGAGCACTGTTTGGTTTCTTTAATAGCTAAAAGTAGGGAAACACCTTAGAAATCCACCCATACCTTGGTAGTGTTTTTAAGATTCACTACTAAAGTTGGACGGAATTTTAGATTTGACTTGCTACTTTTATACCTCATTTACATCAAAAAACTTTAGTCATGGAAAACAACAAACAAGTTCGCGTCCCCTTGGCCACCAGTTCCGGAAGTTACGGATATGGATGGCAACAGATATGGAAATATTTTCTGTCTTTTTTTGCCATTACACTAATCGTCGCTTTGGCCGGGGGCCCCTTTTCTGTAGTATGGGATAACGAGTCTGACCACTCCGCGGGGATGGTCCTACTGCAGATTATTGGAATGGCCTATGGTGTCTTGCTCCTTCCCGTCATTAAATACGGAGGCGACCTGCTCTATCTTCGCGGCATCCGAAACGAGGAAATGGAACTGGGCGAACTGTTCCTTGGGTTTAGAAAGAATTACTTGCCTATCGTCCTGGCCAATTTGCTAAAGTACGCGCTGATTATTATCGGGTTCCTCTTTTTTATTGTTCCTGGCATCATTTTAGCCTGCCGGCTTATTTTTGTATCCTACTTGGTCATGGACAAAAATATGGAGCCCGTGCCTGCTCTTGAAAAAAGCTGGGCAATGACCAAGGGCCATGGATGGCGCATCTTTGGTATGGCAATGTTGGCCATCCCCATTTTTATTGGAGGACTAATATGTTTTCTCGTTGGGGCCTTTGTTGCAGTCATGTGGATCGACGCCGCTTTTGCCGCCTTGTACCATGCAGTAGATCTTGATGAGACGCAGAGGCTGGACGGGAACAATCACCAATCACCCATTAGTAATTAGCAATAAACAATTACGAATTGCGAAGTTCCAAGTACCTACATACCATGCGTGTCTGTTATGCCGATACAGCGTGGGATTGCTTCTCAAATGGGGCAAGTGCCAGCAAGGCATTTTCGACAGAGGTAATCTTTTCGAAGACGAGGAGGAGGCGTAGACCATTTCGGGTTTGTTTTTCCTTGATCTTACAGTGTTGGGTATGGCTTTGAACAAATTGGAGGACCCTTGTAAAAACGGGACTCTGATAAAACGCTGAATGTTGGTCTGCGATAAAATAGCCTACCATCTTGCCATGTTTCATCACTATTTTTTCGAGTCCGATGCCATTGGCGATCCATTTGATGCGCACGGAGTTTAACAGATCCTCGGCCTGGGTGGGCAGTTCCCCAAAACGATCAAGCAGTTCGGCCTCGAATTTTGTGAGTCCGTCTTCATTTTTTACTTTGTTAAGCTCGGTATACAAGTTGAGGCGTTCGGTGATGTTGTTAATATAATCGTCCGGAAAGAGCAATTCAAAATCGGCATCGAGCTGAGTCTCTTTGACAAATATTTTGTCGTGATGGCCTTCAACTTCGTCGTATAATTGCTTGAACTCGTTTTCCTTTAGCTCGTCGATCGCCTCCGTCAATATTTTTTGGTAGGTCTCAAAGCCGATCTCGTTGATAAAGCCGCTCTGCTCGCCTCCCAAAAGATCACCGGCACCACGTATTTCAAGATCTTTCATGGCGATATGGAAGCCACTGCCCAAGTCGGTGAACTGTTCCAAAGCCTGGATGCGCTTACGGGCATCGGCTGTCATTACGTCAAATGGGGGAGTGATAAAGTAACAGAAGGCCTTTTTGTTGCTGCGGCCCACGCGGCCCCGCATTTGGTGCAGGTCGCTCAACCCAAAATTGTTGGCGTTGTTGATAAAGATGGTGTTGGCGTTAGTCACGTCCAGGCCACTTTCGACAATGGTAGTGGAAACCAGTACATCGAATTCCCCGTTCATAAAAGCGAGCATAAGCGTCTCCAATTTTTTACCCTCCATTTGGCCATGACCAATACCGATTTTGGCATCGGGGACCAAGCGTTGGATCATCCCAGCGACCTCCTTGATATTTTCGATGCGGTTATGGATAAAGAATACTTGTCCACCCCTTTGAATTTCATAACTAATCGCATCCCGGATGGTGGTCTCCGTAAAACGGATCACTTCGCTCTCGATGGGATAACGGTTGGGCGGTGGGGTGTTGATCACTGATAGGTCACGGGCCGCCATCAGGCTGAACTGTAGCGTGCGCGGGATGGGGGTAGCTGTCAACGTGAGTACGTCGACATTTTCTTTTATCGATTTCAGTTTATCCTTCACCGAGACACCAAATTTTTGCTCCTCGTCCACGATCAGCAATCCAAGGTCTTTGAACTTTACGGACTTGTTCACGAGTTGGTGGGTTCCAATGATGATATCCACCTTGCCGGCAGCCAATTTTTCCAAGGTCTCCCTTCTTTCTTTTGTGGTACGAAAGCGATTGAGGTAGCCGACAGTGACGGGCATTTCCTTTAAACGTTCGGTAAAGGTACGCTGGTGCTGAAAAGCCAGGATGGTAGTGGGTACAAGCACCGCCACTTGCTTGCCATTGTCGACCGCCTTAAAAGCGGCACGAATGGCCACTTCCGTTTTTCCAAAGCCAACATCGCCACAGATCAGCCGGTCCATCGGACGTTCGCTCTCCATGTCACGTTTTACATCATCGGTCGCCGTACTCTGATCTGGGGTATCCTCATAAATAAAGGAAGCCTCCAACTCGGTCTGCAAATAGCTGTCGGGATCGTATTGGAAACCTTTTTCCAAGCGGCGCTTAGCATACAATTTGATGAGGTCGAACGCGATTTTCTTGACCCGGGATTTGGTCTTATCCTTTATCTTTTTCCAGGCGCCCGAACCCAATTTATAGATCTTGGGCTCGGCCCCATCCTTGCCATTGAACTTCGAAATTTTATGCAGCGAATGGATGCTCACATATAGGATATCCCGATCGCCATAGAACAATTTAATGGCTTCCTGCATTTTTCCCTCGACATCGATTTTTTGGAGTCCCCCGAACTTGCCGATGCCATGGTCAATATGGGTAACATAATCACCGATCTCTAATTTATTAAGCTCTTTGAGCGTAATCGCCTGCTTTTTGGCATAACCATTTTTGAGGTGGAACTTGTGATAGCGCTCAAAGATTTGGTGGTCTGTATAACAGACCACTTTGAGGTCATCATCGATGAATCCCTGATAGAGTGGTAACACAAAGGTTTTGTAGTGCACTTCTCCCTCCACCTCTTCGAAAATATCGTTAAGGCGCTTTGCTTGTTGCTCGGTAGCACAGCAGATGTAATTGTCGTAGCCTTGTTGACGGTGCCCGTTGAGGTCGGCGATCAACAAGTCGAACTTTTTATTGAAAGAGGGCTGGGGTTTGGTGTTGAAGGCAAGGGCAGTAGCACCGCTCCCTCCTTCCAAGCTTACCTGTGCAAACCTTGCCATCTGCTCTTTGAAACTATGTCCGTTCATGAAAAGCGCGTCAGGCTTTGTGTGGTTTAGGTCTTTGGAGAGGGATGCAAAGGACGTGACCGCTTTTTGGAAAAAATCATCCAAACGATCCAAGAGCAAGGTGGTGTTCTTAACAAGAACAATGGTTTTTGGGGAGATATATTGTAGGAAACTTTCCCGTTTTTCCTCTAAAAACTTATTCGCCATGTTCGGGATGATACTGATGCCCTTCACTTTGTCGGTGGAAAGTTGGGTCTCCACATCAAAGGTTCGGATACTCTCGACCTCATCTCCAAAAAACTCGATGCGATAGGGCTCATCATGGGAAAAGGAGAATACGTCCACAATTCCCCCGCGGACAGAAAATTCACCCGGTTCGCTCACAAAATCGACCCGATGGAAATGGTACTCAAAAAGTACTTCGTTCAAAAATTCAAGGGAGAGCGTATTGCCCAATTTTATTTTGAGGGTGTTTTTTTCCAGTTCTATTCTGGTCACGACTTTCTCGAACAGGGCATCCGGATAGGTGACGATCAGGGACGGTTTTTTTCTGGAATTGATACGGTTCAGCACCTCAGCGCGAAGCAGTACGTTCGCATTGTCGGTCTCCTCGATCTGGTAGGGCCGGCGATAGCTACCGGGATAGAAGAGAACATCATTTGTGCCTACCAGTTGTTCCAAGTCGTTGAGGTAATATGCCGCTTCTTCCTTGTCGTCAAATACCAGTAAAAAAGGACAGTCGGAATATTTGAAGATATCGGCAATCACAAAGGACAAAGATGATCCTGTAAGACCTTTAAGATCGATACGGGTGGCCTCAGTATGTTGGTAGGTTTCAACAGCACCTTCGTCAATACCCTGGTGGACTGGTTTGCCCAGTCTGACAAAATTGGCAATAGCTTCCCGCAGTTTCCCAGTTTGGGGAGACTTTGAATACAGTTCTTGGAAGGATGCCTGGGTCAAGCTTTAACTTTATGAAATGCAAAGATAGTTGCTATGAAAGGGACACCCAACAGATAGCTCAAATTTTTATGACCGCATGATCGGCAATGGCGAACACCTCGTCTCCCACTTTGGGTTTGAGGGCATGTGTACCTGTAAATTTTCCAAAGGCGGGCAAGATCATTTGATTTTTTGTTCGAAAGAAACAAGGCAATCTCAAGGATTGTTTTCCCATACCGTGGAGGCGGATCGCCGGGTGCACATGTCCAGAAAAATTAAATAAGCCGCGACGGTCCTCGGGATGGTGGGTAAGCAGAAACCCGTCGAGTTCGAGCTCTGCAACGACCGCAATGCCCAAGGCCTCATATTTTAAATAAGAAATGATATCATGGTTACCTTCCACAAGGAT
>JBBKWR010000026.1:0-14099 GCA_037969055.1 Flavobacteriaceae bacterium
GGTGTTCTTGCTTGTACAGGGACCACAACTGGATTTGCTGGGTCGCCTGGGTTTTCGATAGTCACAAAATCTCCTGTTTCTTGAACAATAAACTGAAATACCCCGGTCGAGTGGTTATAGTAGGCAGAAGTGCTCAAGGAAACTTTGTCCCAGCGTTTAAGATATCCAAGGTCATAAGCGTCGGTAAAGGTCGGGTCCAAATCAGGATTGCCTTGAAAAAGGTTTGTATTGCTCGACCTGGATGGAAAAGGATTAATAAATCGCGATCGCGGCCGGCGCAGTCTTTTGCTATAACTTAACGTTACCTGCTCTGTCTCTGAAAACTCGTATCCTAAAAATATCGAAGGGAACCAATTAACATAGTCTTTATTCGTGATGTCATTGGTGTCGACCAACTCGATACCGATATCGGAAGCCTCCATTCGCAAACCGCCTAGCACGCTTATTTTGCCAAACTTGCTCCCGAGTTGGGTGTATACGGCATTGACATATTCTTTGTATTTTAGGTCGTTGCTAAAGTTAGGATCGCTTTGCAAAATCCCGTTCTCAACAATGCCAAAGTCGAAGTCCGTATTGAAATTATTAAAGGTACCCCGGTAACCAAACTCAAATTGACTGGCATTTTCTTTACCGAATGGTAGTACGTAATCCATCTGCAACAATTGGCTTTTTTGGATTTCGTCGTTGATCGTCTGTTCGGTTGGAAGTTTTTCGGTTTCCCCAAGCACTATCTCGTTAATGAGTGAGTTTTCAAGTTCGCTTCCTGTGGAATACTGATAGTCGATTTTAAGCTCGTGGCCGTCATTATTGAACTTTTTTTGGTAATTGAAGGAGTATTGTATTTCCTCTTCATCATCCGCTTCAATGGTAAATCTATTTCTTTGGATGGTCGGGTTGCGGGCGGCATCGAAATTGGAGAAATCTATATCGGTCGTATCATCCCCGCCATTTTTACCGTAAACAAAAGAATTGGTGATACTACTGGTGGAATCGATAAAAAATTCGAACCCAAGGTTGGTATTAAATCCGCTGTTCTGTCGTTGATAATCACGGACTTCATCCTGAAAGCTTGCGGTGGTACCGTCTGGATTAAAATTTTCCTGATTGAACAACGCATTTCCAGGCCCGCTTCTATACCGGTATGTCGTATTGGTAAAAATATTGAAGTTATCGCGCCTAAGGTTCAAGCTCACGGCACCTCCATATGTTTTGGGTGTACCTGCAAATACATTTGCTGAACCATTGAGCCCGGCAGTTTTGCTCTGCTTCAGGATGATGTTCAAAATACCTGCGGTACCCTCTGCATCATATCGTGCCGATGGATTTGTAATCACCTCGACTTTTTCGATTGCATCTGCAGGTAATTGTTGCAACGCCTCTGGGCTAAGCCCGGATAGGGCGGAAGGTTTCCCATTGATCAATATCCGTACGCTTTCATTCCCTCTTAAGCTTATGTTGCCCTCCACATCTACAGAAACGGAAGGTACATTGTCAAGTACGTCGGTCACCGTCCCGCCTTTTACCGTAAGATCGGTACCTACGTTGTACACCTTTTTGTCTAATCGGAGTTCGACAGTGGTTCGCTCTCCTACCACCTCAACAGCATTTAGCTGTTCAACATCGATTGCCAATTTTATGACGCCCAAATCTGTTGAGGCCGTAAAATTCTGATCTGGAAATAGATAGGTTTTATAGGAGATATATTCGATTCTTGCCTTATACCGACCTGGAAGTGTTTCGACATCGAACCTGCCGTTCTCATCGGTAATGCCGCCGGTAACCCTTTCTGGATTTCGAATACTTTGCAGCACCAAAGTAGCATATTCTAAGGGTTGATTGGTATCCTTGTCCAATACGGTCCCAGTGATTCTTATGGGATCAGGCCTTTGCCCTTGGGGTCTTTGCGCTACACAGATGAAACTAAAGAATATTAGGGCGATAAGGCACTGTTTTTTCATGCTATGTTTTTGATTTCTTTTTCTTCTTTTTCTTTTTCTGTTCCTTCTTAATGTCTTTTTGGGTCTTTTGTAAACCATTTTTTTGAAGGTCCACAAAAGCTTCATATTTTTCCAACGGGAGACCAGCTTTTAGTTCTGCATCCTGTCTTTCAGTTATTTTCTCAAAGCCCTCCCTCATTTTCTCTGGGCTTAACTTTAAGATCTGCATTTCGATACGTTCTTGCACGTACTTTTTAAGAATGGAACTCAATACAGCCGTCTCAAAATCATTGAGTGCCAATGCATCGGCAATAGCCGGCATTTCACCGTCCACAATCTGTTCTGCGGTCTGAGGTTCTGGTTCTTTCTCCGTTTCCTGTACTTGGGGAATAGCACTTCGCTGCCTGCCATATCCATATCCACCCCTTCCATATCCGCCCCCTCCATATCCATAACCACCGCCACCATATCCATTACCATACTGCGCCTGTAGGTCTGCACCAATTAGCAAGATGGCGAATATCGCGAACCAATATCCATTATTTGTTTTCATAATACTATCCTATTTGATTCTAAAATTAACCCTTGGTTTAAACCGGTTTCGTTAAATGTGTGTTAAAACTCATATCCTAATAATGATGTAGGCCCGCTCAAAGATTTGATTTCATTTTCATCACTTTGCTATCCAGCTTCGTTTTGCTGTCCTGTCATCATCAAATACGCTTTGAGAAATTCGTCGATACCGCCATCCATAACGGCGTCGATATTGCTAGTTTCCTGGCCAGTTCGAACGTCCTTGATCAATTTATAAGGCTGCATGGTATAATTGCGTATTTGAGATCCCCACTCAATTTTCATTTTGGAGGATTCTATTTCTTGCCGGGCCTCCATTTTTTTACGGAGTTCGATTTCGTAGAGCTGGGATTTCAACATTTTCATGGCAGTAGCACGGTTATCGTGTTGTGAGCGGGAATCGGAACAAGAGATTTGAATGCCTGTGGGATGGTGGACCAATTGCACTTTGGTCTCTACCTTATTCACATTTTGACCTCCTGCGCCGCTAGACCTGGCGGTGGTAATAGTAATATCCGCCGGATTTACATCAATTTCTATACTGTCATCCACCAAGGGATAAACATAAACCGAGGCGAAAGAGGTATGTCTTTTGGCATTGCTGTCGAACGGAGAAATGCGCACCAATCGGTGAACGCCATTTTCTCCTTTGAGCCATCCAAATGCAAATTCCCCTTCTATTTCCAAGGTTACCGTTTTAATGCCAGCCACATCGCCTTCTTGATAATTGAGTTCTTTTACCTTATAACTGTTTTTCTCGGCCCACATTAAGTACATCCTCATTAGCATAGACGCCCAATCACAACTTTCAGTACCCCCGGCGCCGGCCGTTATCTGCAATACTGCAGACAATTCATCACCCTCTTCTGAGAGCATGTTTTGAAATTCTAAGTGCTCAATGGCAGATTCTGCTTTCTCCGCTTGAATATTGACGTCCTCATCGGAGATTTCCCCTTCTTTATTAAATTCCATCAAAACTTCAAGATCGCCCACCAAGGTTTGGGCAGCATTGAACAGGTCCACCCATTTCTTTTTAGTTTGGATGAACCGCATATGCTCCTGTGCCTCCTGTGGATGGTCCCAAAAAGTCGGGGCCAACGTTTTTTCCTGCTCGTTTTCTATTTCAATCAATTTGGCATCTATGTCAAAGATACCTCCTTAACGCACCAAGACGCTCTATAAGATCTTTAGATCGATCCGTTGTTATCATAATATTTTTTGAATTTGCACAAAAATACCATTCTTTTCCAGGATTAAGGAATGGTAATTGAAGATTATTGCTGTTGTTGCCCGGAGACCTGCACTGAATGTTTGGTTTCGTTGCTGCCTGTCGACAGAACGATTCCTTTTATGGGCGTACAGTCGCTGTAGTCCCTTCCATGACACACTTTTATGTGGTTGGTACTTGCCAACAAATTGTTGGTCGGATCAAAACCGACCCACCCTATACCGGGCACATAGGCCTCGGCCCATGCATGCATCTGGGAATCGCCAAAATATCCGTTCCCTTGGTGTAAATATCCCGATACATACCTAGTTGGAACACCGTTTCGTTTAGCCAGGGCACAAAAGAGATGGGCGAAATCCTGACACACGCCATGTCTTTTTTCTATTACCTCCTTTAAAACCGTATTTACGTCAGTTACGCCTGTTTTAAAATAGATCTGCAAATAAGTCCATTGATTGAGCCCCTGAAGGTTTTCGAAAATTGACTTGGTCTTATCAAATTCGAATATTCCATTGTGTTTAGCGGGTAGGGTGGTAAAATGAGTACTACAAAGGAAAGCATTGAAATCGACCTTAAAATCAAGGCCTTGTATTTTAGCGTAATCCGTTTCAACGGATGCTCCGGCATCAAAATCAAATGGGTTTACTTCTTTCTTTAACAATTTAAAGTTAGCCTCAAATGATATTTCCTTAAAACGCTGTTTGGGATGTACCCTTATCGTCTGAAAACCATAACCATTCACGGAAAACTCGTTACTAGCATTAATGGAGTTTTTAAATTCGGTAGTGACGAACTCTTGACTGCTATTTACCTCAGGTATAACCAAAAATTGCCAATGGGCTTCATGGACCCAATTTTCGTAACTGTTTTCGGCTTTGTAGCAAATAGAATATTCCAGCGGCATAGTTGACGAAGATACGCTAATGACTTTATACTAAAAATCAAAAAATTCTTTTTCCATCTTCTGGCTAACTTCAGCTAGGCTGTTCAAGATGTTTTCTATAAAAGTTTGAATATCACCCTCGATTTCCTCGATATGTTTGTACTGGTACTCAGACCTTACCTTGCCTATCAAAAAAGCGGTCGACTCTTTGTTATATACCTTGCTGGGATCTAATATCTGGATATGCCCATACACTTGGTTTAAGCAATTCATTACCGAGCGGGGACAATTTGGGTTTAAGATCAAAAATTCCAATGTAGTAATACTTGTTGGCGTTTTTTTATAAAGTCGACGCATCATATCGTATGATTCGGCACATTTCAGCAAGGTAGTCCATTCGAAACTGTTGCCGAACTTGTTCCCATAACTGCCTTGGGACGTAAGGGCATCATTATATTTTGCGTTGATAATCCGTGTAATTTGGGTGGCACGTTCAATGTTCACGCCCATCATTATAATGGCATAAATACTATCATGTAGCAGGGTGCCCCTAATTTTTCCCCGTAAAACGGACGACATTTCTGCAACATTCACTGTAAAATCGTAAAGGCCGTTTTTAACAAAAGTTTCGACAGGATAGTTGAGCACAAAGTGATAAAATTTGTTGATCGACTCGTAAAGTTCAGTAGAGATCAAATCCCTCGCACTATTCGCATTTTCACGGGCGTACTTTACATTGTTGATGATGGAAAATTTATTGTCGGGGTTCAATCCTACCCTATAGAGCACCTCTTCTTCGTTTAATATCTGATGATCATCTTTCACCGGGTCACCCACCATGAACAAAATCGATTTCAATACGAATTGTCTGGTTTGGGAAAGATCATTTGGGGCATCCAAAGAAGAAAAATAGTCCACGTTCATGAAACGGGCTATATGTTCGGAGCGTTCAATATAGCGCCCCATCCAAAATAAATTGTTGGCTACTCTTGCAAGCATGGTATGGTTATTTTTTTAGCACCCAAGTGTCCTTGGATCCACCCCCTTGGGATGAATTTACGATTAAGTTTCCTTTTTTTAGAGCGACTCTTGTGAGTCCACCTTTGAGCACAAATTCACGATCTTTTCCCAAGATTGTGAAGGTTCTCAGATCCACGTGCCGTTGTTCGAACGATTCGCTCTCATCTATATAGGTGGGATGTACGGACAGTGACATAATGGGCTGGGCCACATATTTTCTTGGATCGGCCTGGATCTGTTTCTTAACCGTGGCAATTTCCGCCTTGGTCAATCGGTTTCCTATTGAAATACCATATCCACCGGCTTCGTCTACCGGTTTGATCACCAATTCATGAACGTGTTCTAAAACGTATTGCAGCTCTTTGGGCCTACTACAGTGATAAGTATGTACGTTATTAAGGATGGGTTCCTCGTTTAGGTAATACTTGATGATTTGTGGCATATAGGTGTATACGGCTTTGTCGTCCGCTACCCCAGTACCTGGGGCGTTCGCCAAAGTAACATTGCCTTTTTTATAGGCGGCGAAAAGACCAGGTACCCCCAAGGAGGAATCGGGCTTGAATTCCAAGGGGTCAATAAAAAGATCGTCGATCCTTCTGTAAATCACATCCACCTTTACGGGCCCGCGAATGGTCTTCATATAAACAAAATCGTTCTCCACAAAAAGATCGCGTCCTTCGACCAATTCAACGCCCATTGTTTTTGCTAAATAGGAGTGTTCATAAAAAGCGGAATTGAACATTCCCGGGGTAATTACCACACTTACTGGTACGTCGACACCCTTTGGTTTTACCGATTCCAATAAGTCGAGAAGATTTTCTGCATAATTGGTAACGGTATGGGTCTGGTAATGGTTGAACACGCCAAATAGGGCCTTTTTCAACGCGGTGCGGTTGCAAATTACGTAGCTTACGCCAGAAGGACAACGGATATTGTCTTCCAATACATAGTATTTTCCATCATTGTGCTTGATCACGTCGGTCCCGGAGATATGGTTGTAGATTCCACCAGGGGGATCGATGCCATTCATTTGTTGCAGATAATTTGCCGAGGTGCTGATCAGCTCCATGGGCACGATGCCTTGTTTAATAATTTTCTTATCGTGATATATGTCCCATAGAAAGAGATTTAGCGCCTTACTTCTTTGGATAGCGCCCTTCTCAATAACCTCCCATTCATCGGTATCAATAATTCTTGGAAAAAGATCGAAAGGAAATATCTTTTCTTGCGTTTCCTTATCACTATATACTTGAAAGGTAATGCCTTGGTTAAAGAAAGACGATTTGGCCTTGGTGTTCAAGCTTTGATATTCTTGGATGGAAAGCTGACCGTAGAGATCGAATAATTTTTGGTACACTTCTTTGACCTCCCCGCTGATATCATAAATCTCGTCGTACAAAGAAGGATTTCGTTGGTAGGTAGAAAAAATTTGGCTTTTTACGTTTGGCATGCGGAAATATTTGCCCCAAAAGATACTTTTTTTTCAGCGGTTAAAGTATGGGAAATTTAAAATACTTTATACCAATTTTGATAAACAAATAAAAATACCAATAATTTTTTGACAAATCCGTTTTTTCCAGCCAGTCAAGCTCCACTTGTTTGTCCAATTTTATCTATTTTTAACTTTTAAACCAACTATATGATCCGCAAAATATCAATAATTTTCGCCTTGGCGGTCTGCCAAATAATAACTTCCCAATTTTCAGAAAAGAAAAAAGATTATCAAAAATTCGAGGGCCTTTTCGATTTCTACTATGATGTGAAGACCGATAAGATATTTCTGGAAGTGGATGCGCTGGAAAATGAATTCCTGTATGTATATTCCTTAAGCAGTGGAATAGGAAGTAATGATATAGGTTTAGATAGAGGACAACTTGGAAGTGAACAAGTTGTGTATTTTAAAAAAGCAGGAAATAAGTTACTATTGGTGCAACCGAACCTCAAGTTCAGGGCACTAACCGACAATGAACTTGAACGTAAATCGGTGGCGCAGGCATTCGCTAAGTCCATCCTTTTCGGATTTAAAATTGAGGAGGAGAAAGAGGGTAAATACATCATCGATATTTCGGACTTTTTAATGCAGGATGTACATGGTGTTGCCGAACGGCTAAAAAGGACCGAACAAGGGACCTATACTTTGGATAAGGACAGAAGCGCGGTGGATATGGAACGCACCAAGGCTTTCCCAAAAAATATTGAGATAGACATGACCCTAACGTTTAAAGGCGAGCCCAAAGGTGCCAATATTCGTTCTGTAACCCCAAATCCCGGGTTGGTAACCGTAGCGCAGCATCATTCATTTATTGAATTGCCCGACGCAAAATACAAGAAACGGGAGTTCGACCCGCGCTGTGGTTCTTATCCATTTAGTTATTATGATTACTCGACGCCAGTCCAAGACCCGATATTGAAACAATTCGTAACACGTCATCGACTCCAGAAAAAAGACCCCACAGCAGCAGTTAGTGAGGCTGTGGAGCCCATTATCTACTATCTGGATAACGGCACACCCGAACCAGTTCGCAGCGCCCTCCTAGAAGGCGGCCGGTGGTGGAACCAAGCTTTTGAAGCCATAGGGTATAAAAACGCCTTTCAGTTAATAATGCTTCCGGATGATGCCGATCCACTCGACGCCCGCTATAATGTGGTGCAGTGGGTACACCGTTCTACAAGGGGCTGGAGTTATGGCAGTAGTATTACCGACCCAAGAACAGGCGAGATCATTAAAGGACATGTAAGTCTTGGTAGTTTACGGATAAGGCAAGATTTTTTAATCGCACAGGCACTGATGGACAAACCTTATGTAGAACGCGACGACGACGACAAGGCAATGCTCGATTTGGCCTTGGCGAGAATTCGCCAGCTATCCGCGCACGAAATCGGCCATACGCTTGGTTTTGCCCATAATTTTGCCGCCAGTACAAATGACAGGGCCTCGGTCATGGATTATCCGCATCCCCAATTTGAGCGGGTCGGGGATAAAATTGATTTTTCAAATGCCTACGCTACCGGTATAGGTGCCTGGGACAAAGTTACCGTTGCGTATTCGTATACCGATTTTTCAGAGGGTACCTATGAAAGGGAAGCGCTTAACACAATTTTGGATCAAGCGCGCCAAGCAGGACTTCGATATATTTCCGATCAAGATGCCCGGGCAAAGGGAGGTGCCCATAAACTGGCACATTTGTGGGACAACGGAAAAAGTGCAACTGCCGAGTTGGAAAGTATTCTTGACATTAGAAAAACCGCCATTGATAATTTTTCGATCGATAATATCCGAAAAAATGAGTCATATTCCACTTTAGAAGATGTATTCGCCCCGCTCTATTTTTTCCACCGTTATCAAACAGAGGCGGCCGCCAAACTTGTGAGTGGACTAGATTACAACTATGCCGTAAAGGGCGATGGCCAAAAACCAGTGGAGACGGTCGATAAAAAAGCACAACAGCAGGCGCTTAAAGGCATATTAAGAACTTTAGATGCCGAAATAATTGCGATTCCTAAGGAAAAATTGGAACTGTTTCCTCCACGTGCGATAGGATTTAACCGAACCAGGGAATCCCTTACAGGAAGAACGGGAGTTTCCTTTGATGCACTTTCCGCACCAGAAACCGCTGCGGATATGACCTTGGAATTGTTACTGCATCCAGAAAGGGCTTCCAGATTGATCCAACAAAAGGCACTAGATCCTAGCAATATAGGCTTGGACGATTTACTGGATGCAGTGATCAGCGCGACCATAAATAAAAATCATAAAGACAATTATTTGACCCAAGTTCAGAACAATATAAATTTTAGGGTATTGTTCCATATAATGGACTTGGCAGGACGAGACGATGTACACCCTCAGGTGAATGCTATCGCGAATGCCAAGTTACGGGCCATTAACCTACAAAGTTTGGGAGCTGCGCCTGGCAATGCTATCGGTATGGAAATGATGCGGCGAATCGATAATTTTTATAAACACCCTGAACAGTTCAAAGTAATTGCATCCCCCAAGATACCGGATGGACCACCTATTGGAATGGATTGTTTTTGATCGCGGCACGATCAGAGGTCACTGGCCTCTAAGCAGCAATCGATCATTAACGGTAAACTGGACTTTTTGGTACATATTTAATGGCAAGCCCTTTAATAAAAATTAACCAATAATTTAAGCATAGTGACTATCAATTTGATCAGTGACACGGTCACCAAGCCTACCCAGGGCATGTTGGCGGCCATGATGTCCGCAGCAGTAGGGGACGATGTTTTTAAGGCAGATCCATCAGTAAATGCCTTGGAAGAAAAGGTCGCCTCCATGTTTGGGATGGAAGCCGCACTTTTTTTCCCTTCAGGAACAATGGCCAACCAAACCGCCATAAAATTGCATACGCAGCCCGGAGATCAATTGATTTGTGATAAATATGCCCATGTATACAATTATGAAGGTGGGGGCGTAAGTTTTAATAGTGGTGTTTCCTGTAAATTGGTTGATGGGCAGAGGGGAATGATGACCGCCCAGCAGGTTCAAGAAGCCATTAATCCGCCAGATTTTTACCATTCCCCCTTAACATCCTTGGTTTGTATAGAAAATACAACCAACAAGGGTGGTGGCGCTTGCTGGGCGTTTGCCGAACTCGAACGAATACGGAAAGTTTGTGATACCAATAACCTGGCATATCATTTAGACGGAGCCCGTTTGTGGAATGCCCTGGTGGCCAGGAAAGAAACCCCAACACAGTATGGTAAACTATTCGATAGCATCAGTGTTTGTCTGAGCAAGGGATTAGGCTGCCCAGTAGGTTCGGTGCTAATAGGCGACAAGAGCTTGATAGATAGGGCCCTGCGTGTTCGGAAAGTATTAGGGGGTGGTATGCGCCAAGCTGGTTATTTGGCAGCAGCTGGCATTTATGCATTGGACCACCATATCGACCGACTGTCCGAGGATCACTTAAAAGCTGTGGAGATAGGGGACGTGTTAGGGGGTCTTTCATTTATCAAAAGGGTAGAGCCCATCGAAACCAATATTATCATTTTTGAGATTGATGAAAATAAAATGAATGGGGATGCCTTCGTTGAAAAATTAAAAAAGAAAGACGTTCATATAATTGGGATGGGACAAGGAAAACTAAGAATAGTGACCCATTTGGACTATACCAATGAGCAACACGACGCCTTCCTTTCCATTTTAAGCAGGCTGTAGTCACGCATGGTTGCCGGATTGCATGGCAATACTGCTTTTTACGTTGTTGATACCATTTTCCATACCGGCTTCGGAGTCGTACAACTGACTTCTGCCAATGACCTGCCCGTTCAAGTTTTTTAAATTGAATAAAAACTTTCCATTATAATCTGTTTTGCGCTCAAAGACACCTGGCTTATCGATCAAAGGTATAAGTTCGGATACGGTCTTATCAACCGCTATTTGGGTTGCAAAAGAAATGCTATACAAGATGGTATTTCCGACTTCATTTTTTACCTGAAAGCTATAACTGGCTTCCCCAACTTTCCTAATTTCGATCATGATACTGTCGCTTTTGATAAAGTTAGGGATATTCTTTATATTTTCTATGGATGGCCGCTCTGAAAGAGGTGATGGGTGTTTATAACCTTAATCCAATGCAATTCTTATGGCTAGATGAATGCCCTATATAAGGTAATCCCTCCCAAATTAATTACCAATAGAAAATTTTGTAAGCGAAGTATACTACGCTAAAAAACAACTGCGGATAAAAGTATAAAGTAAATAAAAAAAGCTTTCAAATCAGCAAGCCATTTTTAATAATTGGTTTTACTATACTCAATTCCGGTATTTGTTGAGAAGGTTCAAATGATATTGGATTTCACCATTCATGCTATAGCCCGAATACTCGTCCAATTCTGTCCCAGTAGAATCTAATATAACCAGCAAGGGAAAAACGCCCCTCTTGTTATATTTTTTTAATAGGTCTGTATTGTGCGCCATCTGTACTGGTGTCAGCAAATCTTTATTCCTTGGAATATCTACGAAAAGCAAAGTGTAATCCTCAGATACTTTTTTGAACTGTGCGGTATCGAACAAGTCATGTTTGAGCATTTTACAAGGCGGGCACCAATCACTACCAGTAAAATAAACCAATACATTTCTTTGTTCTGGAACTGCCTCTGTTAAAGCGGTATCATAGTTTTTCAACCATCCTTCGCCCTCAATTTTTCCTTGCTCCATCTGTACGGATAACAAATAAGGAAATAACAGTAGCAAGAATATTTTTTTCATCTATTAAAATTTAGGACTTGACCCAATGTAGGCTTGCTATACCAAGCGATCAAACACATGGAGCTTTAACATTGATCAGAGCATCTGGATTCCCGCTAACGTATTAAGTGGTTGTTTAACCCGATTACTTAAATAACGCATCCATTCCAGGAATATTGGGCAAACCATCTTTTGCCACGGCCGCAAGTTCTGTTTCGTTTACATGAGTTGCTTGTGAAATGGCCTTGTTGATCGTTAAAACAAGATAGTCTACAAGTTGTTCTTTGTCCGCCATCAAACTGTCATCAATTAAAATTTCCTTTATCATCCTATTGCCGGTAATGGTTACCTGTAATCGATCGTCAGAAGACTTCTCAACGAGACTTATTGTAGCCATTCTTTTTTTAGCCGCTTCTACCTTTGCTTGGGTTTCTTTAAGTTTTCCCATCATGCCCATTAAATCTCCTAACATAACCTTTCTGTTTAAATTTGTTGGGCCTAAATTAATAAATAGTTGGGTCAAATCCATTATGGGGCCATCTGTCGAATAATTTAATTTATTATTAAGGGATGTCTTATTTTTGCGGTTTGCTGAAAAAGCCAAAGTGACATGACCAAGCTAAACCCCCCTATTTGTAAGAAAAACCCAAAAAATCTTATTCACCACGGTGATACTAGGATTGATAATTATTATTGGCTTAATGAATCTGAAAATCAGGAGGTTATATCTTATTTACAAAGTGAAAAATCTTATTATGACGAAATAACCGCGCATACCAAACAATTCCAATCGGTTCTCTTCGAGGAAATGAAAGCAAGGATAAAGGAGGACGATTCATCCCTTCCATACAAGCAAAATGGTTATTGGTACATTACCCGCTACGAGAAAGGCCTACAATACCCCATTTATTCCAGAAAGAAAGAAAGTCTGGAGGCGCCAGAAGAGATCATGTTCGACTGCAATAAAATGGCGAAGGGCCACGACTACTTTAACTTAGGGGGCATTACCATCAGTCCAGACAACAAAATGGCGGTTTTTGGGGTAGACACCGTGTCCAGAAGGCAGTTTATATTGCAAATAAAGAATTTGGAGAACGGTGATGTATATGGCGACAAAATAGAAAACACAACGGGTGGAGCGGTTTGGGCAAAAGATAACAAGACGATCTTTTATGCTCATAATGATGCGGTTACCCTTAGGTCCGACAAAGTTTACAAACATATTTTGGGCAATGCTAAGGAAGCGGATGATCTAGTATTTTATGAGGAAGATGATACCTTTTCTACCTATGTGTACAAGACCAAATCGAAAGAATTTATTGTCATTGGTTCCCATAGTACGCTTACTTCCGAATTTCAAATTTTAAAAGCCGATGACGCCAATGGTATTTTCAAAGTATTCTCGCCACGAATAAGGGGGTTGGAGTATTCTATAGCCCATTTTGGCGACTATTTTTACATTCTCACCAATAAGGACGGCGCCTTCAATTTCAAGCTAATGAAAGTCGGGCTGGGAAGCACGGGTGCAGAAAATTGGGAAGACTTTATCGCCCACAGGGAAGATGTATTTCTTGAAGACATCGATATATTCAAGGATTATTATGTCTTGTCAGAGCGTAAAAATGGACTTAACCAATTGAAAATAGTACGTTGGGACGGCACGAAAAGCTATTATCTCCCTTTTAAAAGTGAAACATACACCGTATTTACAAGTGTTAATCCCGATTTTGACACCGAAACACTTAGATATTCCTATACTTCGTTGACCACTCCGAGTTCCACCATAGATTTTAATATGCGGACCAAGGAGCAAGAGGTCAAAAAAGAGCAAGAGGTACTTGGCGGTAAATTTGATAAGACGAATTATATTGAGAAAAGAATATGGGCCAAGGCGCGTGATGGGGTAATGGTTCCAATTTCAATGGTCTACCACAAAAACACCCAATTAAATAAAAGCACACCCATTTTGCAATATGCCTATGGCTCCTATGGGGCAACCATGGACCCTTATTTTTCCACCATCAGACTAAGTTTGCTAGATCGCGGCTTTGTGTATGCCATGACACACATTAGAGGGGGGCAATATTTGGGAAGGCCATGGTACGAGGACGGCAAATTGCTAAAAAAGGAGAATACCTTCCATGATTTTATTGATTGTTCTGCTTATTTGATAAAAAAGAGACTTACCAGTCCCCAACACTTATATGCAATGGGCGGTTCCGCTGGCGGTTTAGTGATGGG
>JBBKWR010000027.1:0-4380 GCA_037969055.1 Flavobacteriaceae bacterium
AAAAAAACAAACAAAATGTCTACAACTACACCATCCATATCCTTTAGCCGGAGGGGATTCATGAAAACATCCTCCTTGGCGAGTGGTGGCCTATTGATCGGTTTCAATCTGTTCAATGCCTGCAAGCCCGAGGCCAAACCACCAATTGATTTGGCCCAACTGGATTACAACGATTTTAATGCCTATATCAAAATAGCTGACAATGGTGCCGTTACCATTTTTGCACCGAATCCAGAAATTGGACAAGGCGTAAAAACATCGATGCCCATGATCGTCGCAGAAGAATTAGACGTCGCATGGAAAGATGTGTATGTAGTGCAAGGTATATTAGACAATAACTATCCGAACCAATATGCAGGTGGTAGCAACTCAATCCGATTGGCCTGGGAACCCCTCCGACAGACGGGGGCTACCGCAAGACAAATGTTGGTAAATGCAGCGGCGGTAAAATGGGGCGTAGACCCATCTGAATGTACTGTTAGTGAAGGGGTCATTAGCAATGCCGCAGGTAAAACTTTAGGGTACGGCGAAGTGGTCAAAGACGCTGCCACCATGGAGGTTCCTGAAAATGTGACTTTAAAGGACCCCAAGGACTTTCAAATTATCGGTAGCGACAAGAGCAATGTAGATATAGATAAGCTAATTACGGGGAAACCTTTATTTGGAATAGATTATAAGGAAGACGGAATGGTCTATGCAAGTGTATTGCGCCCACCCGCTTTTGGAAAAATACTCGATTCGTACGATGACACCCAAGCCAGGGCAATGCCTGGGGTTATCGATATCATTCGTATCGGCGAAAAAGCAAGTGCGCTTTTTGAACAAGAACCTGGAATCTTAAATGGAAAATTGGGCAAAAGTGACAAAATAGCTGTGATAGCCAATTCTACTTGGAATGCCATGAAGGCTCAAAAAGCACTTAAAGCCACTTGGAAAGATGGATCTACTATTGAGAGTAGCGACTATCAGAACAAACAGTTATTGGCCTTACTGGATGGCAACAAGTTTGAAACGTTACGTAAGGATGGGGATGTAAAAAAGGCATTTGCGCAAGCAGATAAGGTGCTGGAACGAACGTATGAGTCACCCTTTGTGCCCCATAACTGCATGGAACCCATGAATTTCTTTGCCAATATTACCGATGAAAAAATACATCTGGTAGGACCGATTCAAACCCCTGAGCCTACCGCTGGTTGCGTAGCGAAAATGTTGGGCAGGGAGCCTGGGGAAGTTCATTTGGAAATGACCCGCATGGGCGGCGGTTTTGGAAGAAGGCTATTTGGCGATTTTGTGATGGAGGCGGCCGAGATTTCAAGTGTTATTAAAAAACCAGTAAAAATGGTGTCGTCCCGTGAAGACGATATGACCACAGGGGTGTATCGACCGGCTACCAAATACCGCATCAAAGCAAGTGTAAAAGATGGGGAAGTTACGGGTTACCATCTGAAAGAGGTTGCTATCAATGATAATATGTACGGCTTGATACCCAATTTCTTTCCAGCCGGAGCCATAGAAAACTATCAAGTAGATGTAGCGGCATTCGACAGCAATGTTACAACTGGCGCTTGGCGTGCGCCGTATACCAATTTTTTGGCGTATGCGGAACAGAGTTTCTTTGATGAATTAGCGGAATTGATGGAAGTGGATAAAATACAATTGCGCCTAGATCTTTTGGAGAAGGTAAAAGGCTCTACCGATGAACGCATTCAATATTCCCCGGAACGGATGCAGGAAGTTATTAAGACCGCAGTTGCCAAATCGGGCTGGGGCAAACAACCTAAAGGGGTATACCAGGGATTTGTAGCCTATTATTGCCACAATTCACATGTGGCAGAAGTGGCCAATGTAGAGATGGAGAGTGGGATGCCGGTGGTTAAAAAGATAACCTGCGTGGTTGACTGTGGTATCGTAGTGAATCGGTTAGGGGCGCAAAATCAAGCGGAAGGTGGTGTGATTGATGGGGTAGGGCATGCCATGTACGGCGATTTTGGATTTAACGAAGGTGTGCCAACGGCCAATAACTACGACAAATACAGGCTGATCCGCATGAAAGAAGCACCGGAAGTGGAAACGCACTTTATCAAAAATGAACTCGCACCTACCGGATTGGGAGAACCGACCTTGCCTCCCGCTGGTGCTGCCGTGGCCAATGCGCTAAAAGCGGCCACAGGCAAAAGAATCTATAAGCAACCTTTTATGCAAAACCCAGATTTCTGGAAAACTGCGGACAAGCCCATTTTAGGTTAGGGTTATCTCCATTACAAGAAAGAATTAATTTATAAATCCCATCGAAGAGATACTACATGGATGGGGTTTTTTATGGGCCACCCAGTTTTACAGGGCTTAGTTCTGGATTAATCCAAAAAACGCAATATGTCAAGAACTTAAATAATGGGACGATAGGGAATAAAGGGATAAATCTCACCTTTTTTAAATTTTTGCTTGTCCTGGGGCAAAACTAAAAATCCATCTGTTTTTACCAAATTCGCAAAATCACCAGAACCATTTCCCTTAACCGGAATGGCATACAGACTACCAGTTGGACTACTTTCCAATGAGGCTTCCAAAAAATAGGTCAGCTTGGGTTCAAAGGAAATATTCTCCCCCAGTATCGCATACAGGGTTTTAGGTTCGGCCCCAATTGATTTTTTGAGCCAAAACTGTACATAGACGTATAGGCAAACAAAGGAAGAAACAGGATTACCAGGTAACGCAAATACCTTCCTATTGGTCTTATCCGTTCCAAACCAAAAGGGTTTTCCCGGACGCTGCTGTATCTTATGAAATTTCTTGGTAATCCCAATAGCGGTTAAAACTTCGGGCAGGTAGTCAAACTTTCCTTTTGAAACGCCCCCTGTGAAGATCAGTACTTCGAATTTTTCCAATAAGGCGGGAATCGTATCCATCATCGTGGCCTTATCATCTGGTAAATGGGCAAGTTCCGCCATCACTCCCCACTCTAGTAGGGTACTTTGTATACCATAAATATTGGATCTGCGAATTTGGTGCGGTTCGGGTGTTTCATCGATCCCAACCAATTCATCTCCGGTCGAAACTACGACGATTTTGGGAAGTTTCCGGACCAACAATGAAGATCTTCCAACGGCCGCGGCGATATTTATTTCGGCGCTCGATATTTGCTGCCCTTTATCAACAATGCACCTACCTTGCTTGATGTCAATTCCTTTTACATGTACGTTTTGGCCCAATTTTAGACTGTCAACGTTCAGCTTGGCCATTCCGTTTAAAATCTCCAAGTCTTCATACCTGATAACCGTGTCAGTGTTTATTGGCAACACAGCACCTGTCATCACTTCCACGCAATTTTGGATATTTTTAAGGGTAGTTTGTGGGGTCCCAGCAGGCGCAATGCTTTCAATGAAAAAGTTTTGTCTACCGCGGTTAAATTCCTTAAAATTAAGGGCTATCCCATCCATGGTGACCCTATCGAATGGTGGAAAATCCCTATCCGCGACCAATTCCTCGGCCAAAAAGGCCCCATTGCAATGTTGCAATGGCTTACTTTCTACTGGACATGCTAGCAGGTTTTCTTGCAAAATACCAAGCGCTTCCCCGTATGTAATGAAGGTATGGTCCATATCAACCGCCGATCGTACTCATGCTCTCCATGAGCGTAGGGTTCGACCTGGAATGTTCGGCCTCGAAACCGTCTTTGGGTTTTAGTTTGATGAGGTCGTAGAATTTTTGGGCCAAGGCGTCATCGCTCGCCCCAGACCTCATAAAGTCCCTGATGTTAAAAACACCACCATCGTAGAGACATGTTTTAATGTCTCCAACAGCGGAAATTCGGAGTCTGTTGCAGGTGTTGCAAAAAGTCCTTGAAAAGGCTGCAATGATACCGATATTCCCCTTGTGACCGGGAACTTTATACAAATTGGCCGTATCCCCATGTTTTCCTGGCAAAGAATCCATCTTTGGGAAATGGCACTTTAGGTCAGCATAAATTTGTTTTGCATTGTACATTTCGGTGTTTTGCTTATACCCCCCATTAAATGGCATTTCTTCAATAAAACGCACATCTACCGGATGGTCTATTGCTAGTTGCGCCAAGGAAATTATGTCTTGGGTGTTGACCCCGTGCATTATCACCGCATTGAGTTTGACCTTGAACCCTTGTGCCATCAACATATCAAAAGTTTGGACAACTTTTGCATAATCATCACGACGGGTTATTTTGTAAAAACGATCGGGATCTAAAGAATCGATACTTAGATTGATGTTTGTAATGCCCAATTCTTTTAATCTGGGGATGTGTTTTTGCAATAAGGTCCCATTTGAGGTTATGTGAATGGATTTATAGGAATCGATCGAGGCGGTATTCTCCAACAATTTCATAAAATCTTTCCTCAAAAAGGGTTC
>JBBKWR010000028.1:0-12845 GCA_037969055.1 Flavobacteriaceae bacterium
TAAAATGTCATCCAAAGTGGCAATGGCTTCTTTGGTCTTGTGCTGATAGCCCAACAAATCGGCCCGGGCATATTTTTTAAGTGCCGTTTGGGTAGAATCTTCCAAAGAATTATCGGAGATCAACAGGCTTAATTGCATGGCATCGTTGGCGATGAGCTGCGAAGTAGAGCCCCGTAAAACTTTCAATTGCGTCAAGGCCCAATCAAAATCACCTTTATAAAAGCTTGTCTGTGCAACCTTAAAACGGGCGTCCTGGCCCATCACATCGTTTTTTAGGTTTTTTTGGACTTGGGAGAAATAAATAAGTGCTTCATTAAACTTTTGGTCATATACCAAGATATCGCCCAGTGCAAGTTTAATAAAGGCAATCCCCCTCATGTTCAATGGTAGATCTAAACTTTTTTTGAGAATGCTGATGGCACCTTCAGGGGCATTTTTTCTGAAAGTCAGGAAATTGGCATAGGCAACTTGCAGTTGTAAAGTTTGACTTTGATAGCCATAAACGGTTATGAGCGCTTCGTACTTTCGTTGGATCTCGTCCAGTTTTTTTTCATCTGGTTTCAAAAGTTGCAGTTCAATAAGGTTTAGTTGGGCATTTAGGTTGGTAAGCCCATCATTGCTATTGTCGATAATGTACTCGAATATCTCCCGGGCCACTTCATAATCCTTGTCTTTTAACGCGAGGTCGCCAAGTCCCTCCAAGCGCTGGATCGTGCCGCCTTCCATCCGTTTAAAAATTGCCTTTTCCTGGCGAAATGCGCTCCCATATTGTTTCTGTTGCACGAAGAGCCAGCTCAAAAGCTCGTTCCAAATGAGATCCGGCTGTTGTTGGGCCCTTTGCAACAAAATCTTTTTGAGTTTTAGGTTGTTCTCATTTTCAGGATCAGAAGTGATAAAATCATTAATGTTGCGAAAGATGTTGGATTTAGAGGTTCTTCCCTGAGTGATCAGATCCATGTAGGCCCCGAACATCTTCTCTATTTGGCCCTGTTCCCCGTAAATACGCGCAATCTGTATATTGTGGTCCAATTTTGGATCGATTTCCATTGCCCGTGTAAAAGCTTTGAGGGCCTGGTTCAAAAGTGCATATTTCTGGAACCGATATCCCAAACTATCACCAAAATTAGGATTCACATCAATTGTGGAGAGCGCCTTGTTATAATATTCGTCGGCTTTTTCAGGCATGCCCTTTAATGTGTAATTGTAACCAAGCTCAATGTAGAAAGTGGGATAGGCCCGTTTATCCTGCAATACCGTAATAAGCAAGTTTTCGGCATCCTGATACCTTTCTAATTGTTGGTAGCAGGCAATAAGTTCTTCCAAGAAATCGGTTCGGGCTGGGTTTTTTTCGACCAACCTTTCGTAAAAGACCACGGCCTTTTCATAATCCCCATCATTGAAGTACTGTTTTGCCAAGAAATCCTCTTGTGCAAAAGAGGAGCATGAAATCAATACAATGATCATCGACAGGAAAACCTTCATAATGGAAATTTACCAAATTTACATTAGGACGAGAAATAAAGCTGTTAAGGGGAAGATAATTTAGACATTGGTCAACATGCAGCCGAGTATTCTACGCTAATTATCGCTTCCATAATAGAAAAAGATAAACGAAAATCGGACGCTTTTTAAATTGAATGGATTGCATAACATACCAAATCAATCGATCTTATCGAACCCACAATAAGGCACTAAAACCTCTGGAATTAAGATGCCGGCTTCCGTTTGATAATTTTCCAGAATCCCTGCCAATACCCTTGGCAAGGCCAAGGAACTGCCATTTAAGGTATGGGCCAATTGGTTCCTTCCATCCTGGTCTTTATACCGCAATTTTAATCGGTTTGCCTGGAAGGTCTCAAAATTCGAAACCGAACTAATTTCCAACCATCGGTCCTGGGCGGTGGAAAACACTTCGAAATCATAGGTAAGTGCTGATGTAAAACCAAGGTCGCCCCCACAGAGGCGTAGGATACGGAAGGGGAGTTTTAATTCCCTTAATATGTTTTTCACATGTTCGACCATCCCATTCAGGGCGTCATAGGAGGTGTCCGGATGTTCTACCCGGACAATCTCTACCTTATCGAACTGGTGCAAACGGTTGAGTCCCCTAACATGGGCCCCATAGCTACCTGCCTCCCTTCGAAAGCAAGGGGTATAGGCGGTGTAGCAGATGGGGAAGTCGCCTTCGTTTAAGATCACGTCCCGTAACAAATTGGTCACCGGAACTTCTGCGGTGGGAATCAAATAAAGATCATCTTCTCCCACATGGTACATTTGTCCTTCTTTATCCGGCAATTGGCCAGTACCAAAACCCGAAGCTTCGTTCACCAGGTGGGGCACCTGCATTTCGGTGTAGCCGGCCTCTGTGTTTCTGTCCAAAAAATAGGAGATCAAGGCACGTTGCAAGCGCGCGCCTTTGCCTTTATATACCGGAAATCCTGCCCCGGTTATCTTCACCCCAAGTTCGAAATCTATGAGGTCGTATTTTTTGGCAAGGTCCCAATGTGGGACTGCAGTGGCGCTTAATATAGGGATGTCCCCTTCCCTAAAGACTTCTTCGTTATCGGCCTCTGTGGTTCCTGCCCGAACCAAGTTGTTTGGTACGTTTGGCAACTGAAAAAGCAGCTGTTGCAGTTCCTGGGCGGCCACCTCCAACTCCTCTCCCAAACGTTTTGCATCCACCTTCAAGGTCCCCGTTTGTGCTTTCATCGCGTTCGCTTCCACAGCCTTGCCACTTTTAAAAAGACCGCCGATTTCCTTTGATAATCGATTGGCATCTGCCAATGTTGCGTCGAGCCTAGTTTGTGTGGCGCGTCGTTTTTCATCCAGAAGCAATATATTATCAATCAAGGAAGTGGCATCGAAATTTCTCTTTTTCATGGCCTCGATAATTTCTTCCTTGGTATCCCTGATGGCCTGTAGCTGCAACATTTTATTTTATTTACCTGCAAATTTAAACTATCTTATAATTAAAATCCTATACATTTAAAGCTGATATCGGATATAGCGAAAGATATGGTTTTTGAGCATTTTGCCTTGAACGTCGGGAACGTGTTACAAATGGTTCAATGGTACGTGGCCAACCTAGGATTGAAAGTTGTAAGTTGGCAGAAGGAGCCAACCTTTACGACTTTTTTAGCCGACGCTTCGAATAGGGTGGTTCTGGAGCTTTATCACAGTAACGATGCGGTGATTACCAATTTACGTAGGCGTATCCGTTAACATTTCACATCGCCTTTGTGTCGATGAACGTTGAGGTCGACAAAAAACGATTAACACGACAAGGTGCCACCTTCGTGGAGGAAGTTAAAAAGGAAGATGGAAGCCACTTGATCATGTTGCGTGATCCTTGGGGCATACCCTTGCAATTGTGTCAAAGAACACAAAAGTTTTAAGTGAAGGTATAAACTTAAAACTATCGGGCCACAGGTGAGGGCAATATCCAATTGTGGTGTCTAAATGGGTCCCATTTTTCAGAAGCGAGGTCGACCTTAGGATCGATGAAAGCACTATAGGGCCTTCCATTGATACTTACTTTTGAATTGAGCGCGTATACCGAAACCGTTTCGCCTTTTTTTTGTTCCTCTTTTTTAAGATATTGCGCAAACTGCCATATAAAGTCGGGATATGCACCAATGCGATGGCGTTGAGATCTACTTAGATAATCTTCAAGCGCGATTATTTTTGATTCCCCATTCTTCTGATTGACCATTTTAAACTGTACCTGGCCTACACGGCTACGGAGCATCATTCGCCAGCTCATTCGATGGCCTTCCTCGGTCCATAATACATCACCTTTTATAAAATAATGACGTAGGGGCAACGCCAATTGTACCAGGAAATAAAATGAAAAGCAGGTTATAAAAATGATTCGAAAGGCAGGCAGCTGGATTTCGTTTCCTTTGTATAATGGTTTCCTTTTAAAAAAGATGTTCTTGATGGTTTCCGCTTCAAAAAAGAAAAGGGTAAGGGCGAGCGACAAATAGGGAAATATCCCTATTTGAAAAACAATGGAATTAAACAAGTGAAAGATTATTGAAGCGATAAAGGCCACGCTCCGACTTTTTTTCCAAAGTAGGGCGGGAATGATCGTGAGATCGTACAAAATACCCAAAATCCCAACCATTCCATGCAGCCATGGTTCTTGTAATAAGCTTCCTATGAGCCAAAAGTCAGCTTTGCCCTTCAACAGTACTTTTAAGACTCCGAAATCAAGCCAATCCCCATACATCTTGGCAATGGCCGCATAGGTATATACGATAAACAATTGCAGTACGATGGCCCATTTGATCCAACTGGGCATTGTGTTTGATCGTATGGCAGGCCGTAACCGCGCATCGACCGAAAAATAACGGTTTGCCGGAAAGAACACCATAAATCCGGAGATTAATATCAAGAGGTAATAGTGGTTGTTGTACGAGGTTTTCTGCATTAAATAAACGGCTGTCCACATTAAAGTAAAGGCGATAATACTGATCCGGTACCGGAATCCTAGGGCAATACAGATGCCCAAAGTGCCCATGATCAAAAAATAGATATACATGCCATTTCCAGGGATCGGTTGCAGCCATTCAAAACCGATAAAAGTAAAAGTGAATTTGGGGTTGATCAGGGTAGATTTTACCCATCCTGTTAGGATGGCCCCATAGCATTCAAAAGCTATCAAAATTCCGAAAATAATACGGAAGACCACCAACGGGGCATTGTCGGTTTTTGTATAGAGCAAACGGGACAGCATTACCTTGAAATAATCGTTAGGGAGGTTTCCCTATCTTTTTTAAGCTGTTTTTTTAGCGCTTCCACTGAATTGAACTTGTGTTCATCGCGGATGCGTGCTAATATATCTACTTGGATTTCGGTACCATAGAGGTCTTTGTCGAAATCAAAAAAATGAACTTCAATACTTTTCTCAGTGCCCAGCACTGTAGGGTTGTACCCAATGTTCATCATTCCATACACAGTATGCCCGTCCAGCACTGATTGGACCACATACACGCCATTTTTTGGAATCAATTTATAAGCCTCTGGGATATGTAAATTTGCCGTCGGAAAGTTAAGTTTTCGGCCCAATCCCTTGCCTTTTTTTATCGCTCCCGTTAACATATAGCAATAGCCCAGATATTTATTGGCGGTGATGACATCACCATTTTCCAAAGCCTTTCGGATTTTGGTAGAGCTTATCGAAACCTCGTCTATTTCCTGTGCGGGTATTTCCTCCACCTCAAATCCGAGGGCATTTCCGAAGGTGATCAAATCGGTGATGTCGGCATTCCTATTCCTGCCAAAGCGATGGTCATACCCTATGATGATTTTTTTGGTCCTTAGGCCTGTGACCAAAATATCACGTACATATTCTGCGGCCGTCAAACGTGAAAACGCTGTAGTAAATGGATGTACGATTAAATAGTCCAAACCCATTTTTTCCAATATTTTCGACTTTTCAGCTATGGTATTAAGGAGTTTTATATCGGTATCTTTTTGCAGCACCATTCGCGGATGGGGAAAAAAGGTCAATACGGTTGACTTAAGCCCCAAAGAGGTAGCGTTATTGATAAGCCTTTCCAGGATAATTTTGTGCCCAATATGTACCCCGTCAAAGGTGCCTATGGTAACTGCGGTGAATGACCGTTCGTCGAAGTTCGCAATGCTTTGGACTGTTACCACGTAGAAGATAATAGGAAAAAGGCTTATATTTGGTTTTGGTTAAATCCCCTTGATGGTCGCTAAATTACGTCTTGTTTTTACATTTTCCATATTATTTCTTTCCTTTTACGGGTTCTCACAGCAGAATTATTGGAAACGGGCGTCAACATCCGATCATAACTCAAGATTACTTATCCAAGAGATGGATGTTTCGGATGGCAAGTTGTTCACGGTCGATGAAAAATCGCTTGTAAGGCAACTCAGCAGCCTGACCATTGCAAAAAGGAACTCCAGCATCGTCTATTTTCCGGACCAAAACGGAAATCCGGTCGCATTTAGGGTGAGAGAAGCGCCCGTTCTATCGCCTGGACTCCAAGCCAAATATCCTGAGATAAGATCGTTTGTGGGCCGTGGGGTTATTGATGTGCAGAGTAACATACGCTTCAGCACTTCTCCCAAAGGCGTTCAAAGTATGATCACCTATCCGGATAAAAAATCAACCTTCATGCAAAAGGCCTCAAAAGACCAATATATGGTATATGTTAGGGAAGGCCATATCAAAAAGGAAATTGATTTTATCTGTAGTACGGAATCCATCATAGAAAAAACTATCGGTAGTGCTGCCTTAAAACCTGTAGATGACCAAGTACTTAGAAAATATCGGCTTGCGGTTTCCGCATCGGGCGAGTATACCGCCTTCCATGGAGGTACCGTTGCAGATGCCCTTGCAGCCATCAACGCAACCATTACCAGGGTCAATCAGGTGTTTGAGACAGATTTGGCGGTAACCTTGGAATTGGTCGCCGACACCGATAAGGTCATTTATACCAACAGTAACACAGACCCTTATGATGGGAACTTAAATTCACAAGTACAAGGAGCCCTGACCACACAGGTTGGGGAGGCCAACTATGACATAGGACATTTGTTCCATAAGGATGTAAATGGGGGTAACGCAGGATTTATAGGTAAAGTTTGTGATAATGGTCAAAAAGGTAGTGCCTTTTCGGCCGCACAAGTGCCCGTGGGAGATATTTTTGATCTCGATTTTGTCGCCCATGAAATGGGGCACCAACTTGGAGCGAACCACACTTGGTCTTTTGAATCGGAAGGCACCCTGGTACAGGCAGAACCAGGTAGTGGGACGACCATTATGGGTTACGCCGGTATTACTGGGAATAATGATGTGGCACCGAATGGCGATGATTATTTCCATTATTTAAGCGTGGTCCAGATTATTGGGAACCTCGAATCCAAGAGTTGCGGGACGAACACCCCCATCATCAATAATCCGCCAGTGGTCGAGGCGGGAAGCGATTATGTGATCCCTAAATCAACCCCATTCTTGCTCATGGGCAATGCTACCGATCCAGATACAGGGGATGTACTGACGTACACTTGGGAGCAAATCGACAATGGGGTGGTTTCACAAGCAACATTTGGACCCACCAATCCGAGCGGGGCAAATTTTAGATCCAGAAAACCTGGCCCGAATCCATTTCGGTATTTTCCGCGATTATTGGAAATTTTACAAGGTAACTTGACACAGACTGTACCGTTGATCAATTCTGCTTGGGAAACCTTATCGAATGTTCAAAGGGAAATGAATTTTGCCTTTACCGTAAGGGACAATGCCTTAGGAGGGGGCCAAGTAGTATCCGATCTCGTCAATATTCAGGTCGTGAACAGTGCGGGCCCGTTCAATGTTACCTCCCAACAAACCAATGAAACGGTCGTTGCTGGGGCCGTAAATCAAATCACCTGGAACGTTGCCAACACCAATCAAGCGCCGGTCAATGTGCAACAAGTGGATATTCTATTGTCTACGGATGGGGGCCTTACCTTTCCGCTCGTTTTGGCTGAAGGGACACTCAATGATGGCATCCAAAATGTAATTATTCCGGCACAGCCAACGACTAGCGCAAGAATTATGATAAGGAGTGTCGGCAATATATTTTTTGCGGTGAACGATGTCAATTTTACCATCCAGGACGCCGAAATTGTATTGGATTTTCCGACCTTGGAATATCAGGTATGCCAACCGGATGATCTAATAATTGATTTCACCTATGAGACCAGTTTGGGATTTAACGAAGAGGCTACCTTTAGTATTGTCACTCCCCCGCCGGGATTGGGATTCACCTTCTTCCCCACAACCGCCACGGCCGGAGATACTCCGGTAACACTGACTATTTCTAATATTGGTTCGGTAGCTCCCGGAATTTATAATATTAGGGTGCTTGCCACCACAGCAAGTTTGATCAAAGATGTGCAATTGCAAGTAGGTATCTTCGACGCCAATTTTATCGATGTGCCCTTGCTAGCTCCATTGGATGGTGCAATCGATGTTGCCACCGTGCAAATACTGGAATGGGAAACGAATCCATCTTACACTGCCTATGACCTTGAAATCGCGACCGATGTCACCTTTTCTAATATCATTGAAGCCACTACAGTAGTCGGAAATTCGCATATGGCATCGAACCGTGAGAATGAAACAACCTATTTTTGGAGGGTAAAGCCAAAAAACGCCTGTGGGGAGGGAGCCTTTGGGCCACCATTTAGTTATACGACCATTCAATTTAGTTGTTTGGATAAACCGGCTGAAGGCCTCCCATTGACAATTTCGCCAACTGGTACACCAACCATTTCGTCAAAAATTGCTTTTTTCGAAGATCTTCCGATTGCCGATCTTAATGTTAGTCTGGTCTTGGACCATACTTTTTTGGCCGATTTGGTGGTCACATTAACGTCCCCTTTAGGAACCCAGGTAACCCTTATTGCCAGTTCCTGCGGGGAACTTAAAAATGTGGATGCTACCTTCGATGACGACGCCCCTAATTTTATCTGTTCGGGGGATCCTGCTATTCAGGGTACCATCAAACCCTTGGGCGCTTTGGACTCGTTTAATGGGGAATCCATTTTTGGGGAGTGGACGCTTACCGTTGAGGACAACGCGGCTTCAGATGGTGGTTCCCTGAAGGCATTTTCATTACAGGTCTGTGTAGAGGGTGTGTTTAGTCCGGACGAGGATAACGATGGCATTTTTGATGCCGATGACCTTTGCCCTGGAACGGTTACGGGGACCAAAGTCGATGCCAGCGGTTGTCCGATTTATAAGTTTCCCAAGGATAATTTTCAGATTTCAATAGAAAGTGAATCTTGTAGGCCCAATAATGATGGGGCCATACATATTAAAGCAAACTTGCCTTTAGATTACACGGTAACGGTCTTGGGCGGGAGTGTAAATGTGATCAATACTTTCACGAGTACCTATACCCTAGGGAGTCTGCAGGCGGGTGCTTACACCGTTTGTATCAATGCTGCCGAAGGCGCTTTTAATTATGAAGAACTTTGTTTTGATGTTGTACTGACGGAACCGGCCCCGTTGGGCGTGAGTTCTAAGATCGCCGCCGACAATGGACAAGTTGTCCTTAGCCTTGAAGGATCTGAACGATATTTCGTTGAATTTAATGGAAATTTTATTCAAACTACAGCGTCGCAATTGGTGCTTGATCTAAAAAAGGGACCTAATGCATTAAAAATAAGTACCGGCCTCACTTGTCAGGGAATCTATGAGGAAGCATTCTTTGTATCGGAGGGTATCGTCATATTTCCAAATCCGGTGATCGACTTTGCAACTATCCATACTGACACTCGAGGGCTGGTCAGGATATATATCTACGCAGAAAACGGCCGCCTGGTAAGGAGTGGGACCAAAGACTTGAATGCTCCGGAGACACAATTAGATTTTACTGGTTTGAACGCCGGCCCCTATATAGTGAGAATCATCGGTGCTACCCAAAATAGAACGCTTAAAATAATAAAGCGATGAGGATATTGACCATTTTATTGTTAGGAATCCTCCTGCTAGGATGCAAAAAGAAAGATCCGCCCAAGCCGCCGGGAAAAGCTACTTTGGTGGCGCCTGCCAAAAACAGTGAGTGTACGCCCATTCAGAGTTCGGGAACGAACAGTAGTGTGGTTCGGTTTACATGGCTAGCTGGCAGCAACACCGAAACTTACGAATTGAGGGTCACGAATCTAGAAACAGGAACGGTTCAGACCAAGAGTGCCAAATCGTTGTCCGATACCTTGCCTTTGGAAAAAGGCGCCCCTTTTTCTTGGTTTATCGTATCTAGGAATTCTACCGTTTCACAAACAGTTTCCAGTGAAACATGGTTCTTTTTTAATCCGGGTTCACAGACCAGCTATGCTCCCTTTCCAGCTGAAATAGTCGCTCCAGTATTGGGTGCCAATATCTTTAAGGATATCAATAACGAGGTGACCCTTAGATGGCTTGGCGCTGACTTGGAAAACGATATTACAGGTTATGAGGTATATTTTTCAACTGAAACACCCCCGTCAACACTTATTGCCTCTCTTGGATCCGGCACCAACAATTTGAAGGTTAGTGCTTCTTCGAATGCGGTTTATTATTGGAGGATCCTAACGAAAGATAATAAAGGGAATACCTCGGATTCTGGAATCTATAGTTTTAAGGTTTTTTAGTCAAGTACCGTTGTACTTGTTCATGGTTATTGGCATACCCGCCAGCACAAAGGAATGCACCAATTCACCGGTTTTTTGAAACCTTTCTTTAAGGAGGGCGAGTTCTTCCTCGCCCCATTTCCCCAGTACGTAATCTACTTGTCGTCCTTTCCCGAAATTTGCGCCCACCCCAAATCTCAATCTATTGTAGTGGGTCGTCCCAAGGGTTTCCTGTACATCCTTTAACCCGTTATGGCCCCCATCGGATCCTTTAGATTTTAAGCGCAATGTACCAAAAGGAAGGTTGATGTCGTCGGTAATTATCAAAAGGTGTTCCAACGGAATTTTTTCTTTTTCCATCCAGTATTTTACGGCCTTCCCACTTAGGTTCATATAAGTAGAAGGTTTAAGACAGAGTATTGATCGGCCCTTGATCTTAAAGCTTCCAATTGCGCCTAATTTTGAAGATTCAAATGTAAAATCCAGGGCTTGGGATAAGGCGTCCAAGACCTTGAAACCAATATTGTGTCGTGTCTCTGAATAGTCATCGCCAATATTCCCGAGACCTATTATTAAATATTTCTTCATGTTATCCGATTCATCGTGAGACGATGGTTTACCACCAAACCAAGATTTAAAAATTTGAAGCATTTAGATACTTGTTTGACATAGGGTAAAAATACAAAAGCATCCCAATACTCCCTATAAATGTCGGGATGGGATGCTTTTTTGCTTTTGGGATAAATTTTGATTAGCTTTCTGCAGGCGTTTCTGTTGCTGCTTCCCCACCTTCTGCTGCTGCTGCTTCGGCTTCGGCTTCAGCGGCTTCAAGAGCTTCTACTTCTGCCTCCGTAACAACTGCTGCACGTGCAGTTTTCACCTGAACAACTACGGTGCTTTCTGGATGAAGGATTGCAAAATCATCATTTAATAAGGTCTCCACGGAAACATGATCGCCAATTTTTAGATTGGAAATGTCAATATCAAAGAAATCGGGTAATTTGGCTGGTAAGGCCTTGATTGCCAACTTCCTCTTTCTGAACAACAAACGTCCGCCGTTTCTTACCCCTGGTGAACTGCCGTTCAGGTGAACGGGAATTTCCATGGTTAGCTCTTTATCAGGAAATAACTGAAAGAAATCAACATGTATGATCTTGTCTGTAACAGGATGAAACTGAATATCCTGCATGATCGCATCGATTTTCTTGCCATTGCCCATTTCAACTACAACAGTGTGCGCGGCGGCCGTATAAACCAATTCCCTGAAACCTAATTCTTCAGCTGAAAAGTGTAATGGTTTTTCCCCTCCGTATATCACGCAAGGAACCTTTCCAGCATTACGTAGGGCCCTTGATGCCTTCTTGCCCACGCTTTCTCTTTCTGATCCTTTAATTGTAACTGACTTCATTTTTTTGTTTATAGATTACTGATTATTAATTATAATGTGCTACATCCGTATTGTTACGGACTGAGTTCTGCCTACATCAAAAATTTGGATGCGATCGATGTATTGTGGTGTACCCTGTGCATCACGTCCGCAAATAAGTCCGCACAGCTGAGCACCTGTAATTTATTACTCTCTTTTGTTATTGGAATTGAATCGGTTATAATCAACTCCGATAATTGTGATTTTTCAATTTTTTCAAAGGCATCACCTGATAAAAGTCCATGCGTTGTAATGGCCCTTACACTTAAGGCTCCGCGTGCCATCATCAAATCCGCCGCTGTGGTCAAAGTGCCTGCGGTATCGACCATATCGTCTACCAAGACCACATTTTTGCCTTGAACATCCCCGATTAATTCCATATGCGAAATGACGTTCGCTTTTGCGCGTTGCTTATAACAGACGACCACATCGCATTCCAATGCCTTGGAATAGGCATACGCCCTTTTAGATCCACCCATATCGGGGGAGGCGATGGTGAGGTTGTCCAGATTGAGTTTTTTCAAATAGGGCAGGAATAGGGTAGATGCGAACAAGTGATCTACGGGTTTTTCGAAAAACCCTTGTATTTGGTCGGCGTGCAGATCCATGGTAATAATACGTGTCGCCCCGGCCGCCTCTAACATTTTGGCGACCAATTTGGCGGCGATCGGTACCCTGGGCTTGTCTTTTCTATCCTGTCTTGCCCAACCAAAATAAGGCATTACCGCTGCAATATGTCTCGCTGACGCACGTTTGGCGGCATCGAGCATCAAGAGCATTTCCATTAAATTTTCAGAACTTGGGTGGGTGGAACCTATGATAAAAATACGGGCCCCGCGTACCGACTCCTCAAAGGAAGGTTGAAATTCCCCGTCACTATACCTGGAAATCAGCACATTACCCAAATCAGTGCCGTACGAAGCGGCAATCTTTTCAGCCAAGGCCCTACTTTTAGTGCAGGCGAAAATTTTTGGTTCAGGAACTTGATATGGCATAACGACTAGCTTGTCTCCTATATATTGGACTCCCGACACGAAAGTCCCTGTTTTCTAAGGAGGTGCAAATTTAAAAATTAATTTGTCTTCCTAAAGGATAAATGTTTTTATTTTTAGGTGGGAAACAAAAATATTTTTAGCTTTGCAGTCCTATTTTAGCACGCTGGAGTGGCGGAACTGGTAGACCTGTCTGCCGACAGGCAGGCGCGCCAGATGAAATTTGGAATAATGGTTTGTGTTTATGCCATATCTAGTCTAACGTCCAACTATATTTACGTAGGTATGACGGT
>JBBKWR010000029.1:0-15371 GCA_037969055.1 Flavobacteriaceae bacterium
CCATACCAAGCGGAAATAGCGCAAGGACGATTGGAAGCACTCCTCAACTTTCAAACCGTAATTACGGAACTCACTGGGATGGAACTGGCCAACGCCTCTTTGTTGGACGAAAGTACCGCGGCCGCAGAAGCCATGACCATGCTGTTCGACTTAAGAAACCGTGATCAAAAAAAGAATGAAGTACAAAAGTTCTTTGTTTCGGAAGAAGTCTTACCGCAAACCCTGTCATTACTGCAGACACGAGCTTCCCCTTTAGGCATACAATTGGTCGTTGGGAACCATCAGGTTGTTGATTTCACCGCTGAATATTTTGGTGCCTTATTGCAATATCCGGGAAAACATGGACAGGTAAATGACTATTCCAATTTTGTAAGCAACGCCAATCTATTGGATATCAAGGTAGCCGTGGCAGCGGACATATTGAGCCTTGTGCTTTTAACACCGCCTGGTGAATTTGGCGCAGACGTTGTGGTCGGTACGACCCAAAGATTTGGTATTCCATTAGGCTATGGCGGGCCGCACGCGGCCTTTTTCGCAACAAAGGAAGAATATAAAAGAAGCATTCCCGGCCGAATCATCGGAGTGACCAAAGATACAGATGGTAAACGGGCCTTGCGCATGGCCTTGCAGACAAGGGAACAACATATAAAAAGGGACAAGGCCACTTCCAACATCTGTACGGCACAAGTACTCTTGGCCGTAATGGCGGGAATGTACGCCGTATATCACGGTCCAAAAGGCTTGCAATATATCGCCAAAAAAGTACATGCGTCGGCGGTCGAATTGGCCACAAGTTTGGAAGCGATGGGGCTGCCACAAACAAATTCAGTATTTTTTGATACAATAACCATTAAGGCCGATGCCGTAAAGGTTAGATCTGTTGCAGAAAAAGAGGGCGTGAACTTTTTATATGTCGATAAAGACACCATTTCGATAGCCTTGAATGAGGCCACCTCACCAAATGACGTGCAACAAATACTTAACATTTTTTCAAGAGCCTTGGGAACGAAAACAATCCCAACCAAAGCAAAATCCTCGAAATTTTCTTTCCCGAAAATTTTGGAGCGAACCGATTCTTTTTTGGACAATGAGGTTTTTAACAGCTATCATTCCGAAACGGAATTAATGCGGTATATCAAAAAACTGGAGCGAAAAGATTTGGCCCTCAACCATTCCATGATCCCGTTAGGAAGTTGTACCATGAAGTTGAACGCCGCCACCGAAATGCTGCCCCTTAGTTGGGCGAAATGGGGCAATATGCACCCTTTTGTCCCTATTGAACAAGCGGAAGGGTATCAAATTGTTTTGAAGGAATTGGAAAATGCGCTTACGAAGATTACGGGCTTTGCCGGTACCTCTTTACAGCCCAATTCTGGCGCGCAAGGGGAATATGCCGGTCTGATGGCCATCCGTGCTTACCATGAATCAAGAAATGAGGGTTATCGAAATATCTGTATCATCCCTGCTTCCGCACATGGCACCAATCCGGCTTCCGCAGTGATGGCGGGTATGCAAGTGGTTGTTACCAAAACAGATGAAAAAGGGAATATTGACTTGGCCGATTTAAGTGAAAAAGTACTACAACATTCCGCCAACTTATCATCACTAATGGTGACATATCCCTCTACCCATGGCGTTTTTGAATCCTCCATTAAAAAGATTACCAAATTGATCCATGATCATGGCGGACAGGTATATATGGATGGGGCCAATATGAACGCCCAAGTAGGGCTGACCAATCCTGCCACTATTGGTGCAGATGTCTGTCACCTGAATTTACACAAGACCTTTGCGATTCCACATGGCGGTGGCGGACCTGGGGTAGGACCGATCTGTGTGGCGAAACAATTAGTGCCATTCCTGCCCGGCAATCCCGTGATCAAAACGGGGGGAGAGAAGGCCATTACAGCCATTTCGGCTGCGCCTTGGGGAAGTTCTTTGGCCTGTTTGATCTCATATGGTTACATTAAAATGCTGGGGGAGGAAGGCTTAAGGCATTCCACAGAAATAGCCATCTTGAACGCCAATTATATCAAGCAAAGATTGACCGGGAAGTATGAGGTACTATATACAGGTGAAAAAGGCCGCGCGGCCCATGAAATGATTTTGGATTGTAGACCCTTTAAACAAAATGGCATAGAGGTAACCGATATTGCCAAAAGATTAATGGATTATGGGTTCCACGCGCCTACTGTTTCCTTTCCCGTGGCCGGGACATTGATGATCGAGCCCACAGAAAGTGAATCTCTGGCGGAACTAGACCGATTTTGCGAGGCATTGCTTTCAATCCGCGCAGAAATCGATTTTGCCAAGTTAGACGATGCCAACAATGTTTTAAAGAATTCACCACATACCATGGCCATGGTCACTAGTGATACGTGGGAATTTCCGTATAGTCGGGAAAAAGCCGCATTTCCGCTTCCCTATATCTCGGAAAACAAATTTTGGCCTTCGGTCAGAAGGGTAGATGATGCGTATGGCGATCGTAATTTGATCTGCACCTGTATCCCTATCGAAGCTTATGCGGAAGCATGAAAAGTCTAATGAAATAAGGCGATTCGGACCTTTTTATAGTTTCAATGCGGTAATTTTGCCCCTCCTGTATAATACAAGTCGGCTTTTGGACGTCGTATTGCTTACTATGCGTGCATAACATGAAATGCCCAATCCCTTAATTTTATAGCTTAAGTTAATATTAGTAATAATGAACGTTGCCATCACAGGGACAGGATGTTACATTCCCTCCATATCTATCGATAATACCGATTTTTCAAAACATGAGTTTCTAAATTCGGATGGATCTCCTTTCAAGCATGGCAACGGTGTACTCATTGAAAAATTTAAGGCCATTACCGGGATTGGCAAAAGACGGTATGTAGAGAATTCCTTGAATGCTTCCGATATTGCTTTTTTGGCAGCTGAAAAAGCTATTGTAAATGCCGGTATCGATAAAGAAGAACTTGACTATATAATTTTTGCCCACAATTTTGGGGATGTACCCCATGGTCAATCACAGGCTGATACCGTGCCTAGCCTAGCCTCTAGGGTCAAACATCTGTTACGCATCAAAAACCCAAAATGTGTGGCTTACGACCTACTTTTTGGCTGCCCTGGATGGATAGAGGGTATCATACAGGCGAACGCCTTTATAAAAAGTGGAATCGCTAAAAAATGTCTGGTCATAGGAGCCGAAACCCTTTCAAGAATCGTTGATCCCCATGATAGGGATTCAATGATCTATTCTGATGGTGCAGGGGCCACAATTATTGAGGCGAAGGAAGGTTCAGGAGAGATTCTTTCACATGCCAGTGCCACCCATGCCTATGATGAGGCCTATCTATTATTTTTTGGAAAATCGTACGGTAATAACATTGCCCAAGACGATACGAGGTACATCAAGATGTTTGGAAGAAAAATCTACGAATTTGCCGTTACATATGTTCCCCAAGCAATGAAAGACTGCTTAGATAAGAGCGGGGTCGATATCAAGGAGGTCAAAAAAATATTTATCCATCAGGCCAACGAAAAAATGGATGCCGCCATTGTCAAGCGGTTTTATGGTCTTTTCGACATGGATATGCCCAAAAACATTATGCCCATGAACATTCACGAAATGGGCAACAGCTCCGTTGCTACCATCCCTACCCTCTTGGATATGGTACTGAAGGGAAATATTGAAGATCAGCAGATCAAAACAGGTGATGTAGTTATCTTCGCAAGCGTTGGGGCCGGCATGAATGTGAACGCTATCGTTTACCGCGTCTAATAAAACATCGGTTATTTGTTAACCTGTTCCCCTATCTCCGGATTCATGTATTTATCTTAAATTTGAGCACACGGTTTTATAACTTGACCGTTCTGAACCAAAATAAAAATTTGGATGTACGAGAAGACCTATCCGAGTAAACGCTTTCAATATACCCTAGAATTTCTACAAAAACATATCAGCAAAGAGGCCTCCATTTTGGACCTGGGCGTAGAAAATCCTTTTTCAAAAATTATGATCGAACAAGGATATCGGGTCCAAAATACCAATGGAGAAGATCTGGACATCGACTTAACCGCGGTACAACAATCACCTGCCCAAGTAGTGACGGCCTTCGAAATATTCGAGCACTTATTGGCGCCATTTAATGTATTGCGAAGCATACAGGCAGACGCCTTGATCGCAAGCATACCCTTGCGCTTGTGGTTTTCCCCAGCTTATCAAAGCAAGACCGACCCTTGGGACAGGCACTACCATGAATTCGAGGATTGGCAGTTCGACTGGCTTTTGGAGAAGTCTGGATGGGAAATAAAAGACAGGCAAAAATTCACTAATCCCGTCAAAAAAATTGGCTTAAGGCCACTCCTAAGAAGTTTTACACCTAGGTATTATATCATTTACGCGGAGCGGACGAGAAATCCGATATAATGGGGTAGCATTTCCATAACCTAAAAAATTCCCAATGCAAAGGGATCAAATTTCTGTCCCCTGCCGTTATTATTTTAATTTGTTGCGAAATATGGATTACTACATCATCATCCCTGCACATAATGAGGAAACTTTTTTAGGAGAAACCCTTTCCTCGGTGCTACGGCAGACTTTGCTGCCCAAAAAAGTGGTGGTAGTCAACGACCATTCGACCGACGGTACGGAAAAGCTTATCGACGATTTTGAAGCCAAAACTACCTTTATCCATAAAGTGAACACGGACTCTTCAACGATGCACATGCCTGGAAGTAAGGTTATTAATGCCTTTAAAAAGGGACTCGAAACATTGGACGATCAATATGATTTTATAGTAAAACTGGATGCAGATATTATCCTCCCCGAAAATTACTTTGAAAAGATTGCCTATGTCATTAAAGGCAATCCCAAGGTAGGCATTGCCGGGGGGTTTGCCCATGAACAAGATGCCCAAGGAAATTGGAAGCTAAACCATCCGATGAACAATGACCATGTACGTGGTGCCTTCAAGGCCTATTCAAAAGCTTGTTTTAATGCCATAGGCGGACTCAGGCCTGCCATGGGTTGGGATACGGTAGATGAACTCCTGGCACGTTACCACGACTATGACATATACACAGATCCGGATTTGGAGGTCAAACACCTTCGACCCACTGGCACAGGGTACCATCCAGAGTCAAGATTACTACAGGGCAATGCGATGTACCGGATGCGTTATGGCTATTGGATTACTTTTATTGCTTCCTTAAAAATGGCATGGAAGCGAAGGGAGAGCTATGCTTTTTTTGATAATATGGAAGGCTATATTCTTGCACAACGCGACAGGCAATCTTTTTTGGTATCCAAAGAGGAGGGTCGTTTTATTCGCCAATGGCGATGGAAAAATATACTGCGGAAGCTTGTGTAAGGCTCGGATGGCAAAACCCAGTGACACTTTTTAAAACAAGTTATAAAAAAGCCCTCCAAGGTGGAAGGCTTTCATGGGGGAGCAAAATATTTTATTACATCCCCAATTCTTTTTTAACATCGGCCAGTAAGTCTTTCCCTCTTGCAACGATCAAACCACCACCCGCTTGGGCATCGATAACATAATCATAGCCCTGGGCCGCGGCCACTTTCTCAATGGCAGCTTTTGCTTTATCGGAAATTGGTGCGAAAAGTTCTGCCTGCCTTTTTTGGAGTTCTTTTTGCGCGGCTTGCTGAGCGTCACCTATATTTTTTTGAATTCCTTGAAGTTCAATGGCACGCTTGTCATTTTCTTCTTTTGATTTAGAAGGCGCCTCATTTTGGTATTGGGTCATTTTATTTTGAAACTCTGTAATGGAACTTTCAATATCGGCATTATAGGTCTCGGAAAGCTTCTTCAACTCATTCTCTGCAGACTTCATGGTTGGCATGGCTGATAACAATTCCGTAACATCTATATGTGCAATTTTGCTCTGAGCATTAACAAAACCAGTAGCGGCTACGAACAAAACTAGGGCTACAGCTATTTTTTTTAAGTGTTTCATGATTTCTAATTAAAATATTTGAGTGTTAATTTTTGGTTAATCTAATTTATCAATTAATAGTATCTTTTTCTATTTGTAATTTATCTCCTTCTTCTCTGGCCTTCTTTTTGGCTTCTCGTTCTTCAAGCAGCATTTTTCTTCTTTCCTCGTATGCTTTTTTACGTTCTTCCCTTAGTTTTAATTGCTCTTCCCTTTTCTCATCAGCCACTTTGTTCCTAGCTTCCTGGGCCTGTTGCGCTTTTTCCTTTCTTTCTATAAGTGCGTCAGTTGGTTCATCCTCATCGGAATCATCCTCCAAATCATCAAATTTACTTCTGGCATTGGCCTTTTTACCTGGGGCGCTCACCTTTCTGGTGCGGGAAATACCCCTCAAAATCTGATCACTTATATCGTGTCTTTTTTCGGAATACAACATTACAACATCCGCCGATTTATCAAAAATAAAATCATACTTTTTATTGGCCCCTATTTTCTGTACTTCGTTGAACACCTGGTCCTGTATAGGCTGGATCAGCTGTCTTTTTTGGAGCACTAAATCTCCTTGCGGCCCAAAACGGTCTTGTTGGTATTCCAACATTTCCTTTTCCAACAATTTGATGTCTTCTTCACGTTCGGTAATGAGTTCATTCGTGAGCAGCACTTTTTCGGCCATCAGGTCTTTTTTCATTTGCTCCACCACACTTTGCTTTTGCTCAATCTCAACCTTCCATTTCTGTACCTTGGTTTCAAGTTGTGTACTGGCCTCCCTGTACTCCTCTACATTTTCCAAGATATACTCCATATCAACATAAGCGATCCTGACCCCTCGTTGCGCGAACGAGAACGACACGATAAGCAAGCTGGCCACTGTTAAAAGAACGTTTGTTTTTTGCCTCATTTTATTTCCATTTAATACCATAGAAAATATCGTGCCAAAAATACTAAATATTTTAAAATGAATAAGTTAGCATAAGGCCCAATACAGAAATTAGTACTGTTAAAACTGTTGGCCAATGATGAAGTGTGTCTGCCAGCCGCTTGGCCCTCCTTGGGGATTCACGTAATCCGAGTCGAACCCGTATCCAAAATCTATCCCCAAAAGTCCAAACGCCGGCATAAAAATACGTAGCCCCACTCCAGCCGATCGTTTAATTTGAAACGGATTAAACTCCTGAAAATTGTTGAACGAGTTACCTCCTTCTAAAAAAGTTAGTCCATATATTGAGGCGGAAGGCTTTAAAGTCAGCGGATAACGCAGTTCCAACGAGAACTTATTGTATACGATGCCACCCTCTGCCCTTCTGGTCAACGGGTTGATCGGGGTCAAGGATTGGTTATCATAACCCCTAAGTTGCACAACATCCCTTCCATCCAATGTAAAATTGCCCAAACCATCGCCTCCAACAAAGAAACGTTCAAACGGAACATCGCCAATATCAGTGTTGTAGCTGCCCAAAAATCCAAACTCAGCATTGGTACGGAGCACTAAAGACTTATCGGCGCTCCCTATCAAGGTGGTGTACCAATCCCCTTTAAATTTAATTTTATAATACTCCAACCACTTGAATCGTTCTTCCTCGAGTGCTTCACGCTGCTTATTGAGCTCAGCAATTTGGGGATCGCCCTGTGACAAAGAACTGATCTCACTCAACAGCCTATCACTTTCTGCCCGTATGGGCTTATAATCTTTATTGGAGAACAACGAATAAGGAGGTGTAAATTTTGCGGTAATTTCAAACTCGGAACCTCCACGTGGAAAGATCCGGCCCCCTTCGATTGCATTTCTGGAAATCCCCAGCGTGTAGGCGAAGGAATTGGACTTACCATTTCCAAAACTGAAAAGACCGATGTTATAATTCTTAAAATTGTACAACTGATAACTTAGCGAGTGCGAAATGGTAAAATAATCATCGGGCCATTGCACCCTTTTGGCCAACCCAGTGGAAATTCCTGTAATGGAGAACTGTTGTTCTTTGTTGGGCTGGAACCGGCCACGACTATCCCTGGTTATCCCGAACTGTTGGGTCCTGGAAAGGTTAAGATTGAACCGGACGGGCTTTTTTCCACCCAACCATGGTTCCGCAAAATTCAGGCTGTAGACCCTAAAGGTCCGACTGGCCTGTAACCTGACCGCAAAGCTCTGGCCATCGCCCATGGGAACAGGTTTATAGGTTTCTCCCTTAAATATGTTCTGTATGGAAAAGTTATTAAAGGAGAGCCCTAGTGTACCTATAAACCCACCTCCACCATAACCCCCTTGTAACTCAATCTGGCTGGAACCGGATTCCACCAAATTATAATTCACATCTACGGTACCAGCGTTGGGGTCAGGATTTTGGATATCTGGCTTGATCTGTTCCGCATCGAAAAAACCTAGTTGCTGTAATTCACGTATGGTCCTGATAATATCACTTTTGCTATAGCGCTGTCCAGGGCGGGTGCGCAGTTCCCTATAGATGACATGATCATTTGTCTTATCGTTCCCATTTACGGTCACGTGATCTAAAAAGGTCTCCTTGCCCTCTATGATCCTGATCTCAAAGTTTATTGTATCGTTTTCGGCAGAAATTTCTACAGGATTAATGCTCGAAAAGAGATAACCAAAGTTTTGGTACAAGCTGGTAAGATCTTCTGCATCGGGCTTCGATTCGTCGGCAATTCGTTTTCGCAATTCTACGCCATTATAGGTGTCGCCCTTATTTATACCAAGGGCCCTTTTCAATTGACGATCGGTATAAACCGTATTGCCCACAAAATCAATATCTCCAAAATAATATTTATTACCTTCCTCTACTTTTAACTTAATATTGATATTGTGATCATCTACTGTAATGATTGAATCCGAAATGATGCGTGCATCACGATAACCGTTTTCAGCGTATTTATCGACCAATAATGACAAATCATTTTCATAGTCTTCCTCGATGAATTTAGATTTTTTCCAAAAGCGGTAAAATCGCTTCTTTTTGGTCTTTTTCATGGCGGCCAGCAATTTTTTTTCCTTTAACTGTTCCCGGCCTTCGAAGATGAATTTTTTAATTTTTACCTTGTCCCCTTTCTTAACGTTGATGACCATATTTTGAGCATTGGTCGCAGAGGTGTCATTGGCCGTTACTATGGTGGCCTTGGCATTTAGGTACCCTTGTTTTTTGTATTTGTTCTCCAAGTAGTTTTTGGTATTGGCAATCAGGCTTTCCGTGATTTTTTTGCCTTTCTTAAGATCCGTATCGTCTATGATAGTCTTCAGCTTGCGCTTCTTTTCTCCATAGATCGTTACGTTGGCCAAAGTGGGCCGCTCGGTAATATTTAACTCGAGGTACACTTCCTCTCCTTTAATATTGGTAATGTAAAAGTCGATATTGGTGAAAAGTTCCAATCCCCATAATTTATTGATGACAGCACTGATCTGCTCCCCAGGTAAGGTGATGGGTTGCCCCACCCTTAGGCCGGTATAGGTTTTAACTGTCTGCTCATTGTAACTCTGGAGGCCTGTTACTTCAATTCCACCTAAAATATATTTTTTTCCGTCTTCATAGGAGATCTCCTGTGCTGCGGTAAATAAGGTGGTGAAAATTAGAAGAAGGGTAATTGTGAGTTTAGGCGATATAAAGTTTTTTATACCGCTAGTTGAGTTGTTCGCTAGTTTTTCCAAATCTTCGTTCTCTGTTCTGGTAATTTTTGATGGCCCCTACTAAGTGGTGCTCTTTAAAATCGGGCCAAAATACGTCAATAAAATATAATTCCGCATAGGCAATCTGCCAAAGTAAAAAATTACTTATCCTATGTTCCCCACTCGTGCGGATAAGCAAGTCAACATCTGGCAAATCGTGCGTGTAAAGATGGTTATTAATAATGGTATCATCAATATTTTCAGGAGAAATTATATTATTTTTAACTTTGATACTTATTTGTTTCACAGCGTTTTTCAGCTCTTCCCGAGCCCCATAACTGAGTGCCAAGGTGAGGGTCATTCCGCTATTTGCACTTGTCTTCCCCATTACTTCCAGCAGTTCCTTGTAGGCCCTTTTAGGGAGGGAAGAAATATCACCGATGGTGTTCAAGCGAACATTATTTTCCTGAAAGGTTGGCAGTTCTTTTTTTAGTGAAGAAACCAGTAATCGCATCAAGGTGTCCACCTCCATTTTTGGACGTTTCCAATTTTCCGTTGAAAAAGTATATAAGGTAAGATATTTCAAGCCCAACTTAGCACATTGCTCTACCGTATTTCGCACAGTAATTACACCATGTTCATGACCGAACACCCTATGTTTTCCCTGTTGTTTGGCCCATCTGCCATTTCCGTCCATTATAATGGCAATGTGACTTGGAAGGTTGTGGTCGGATATATCGTCAATAGTGTCCATAGTATTTTACTCGAAACAATCCCTGCAGGGCTTTCTGCCAAAAGTATAGGTTATTGTAAAGCCGGAGAAAACGTACCAGTCATCACTTTTGGTGTTGCCAAAGGTAACATCAAATTGTTTACTTACGTTGGATTTTTCTGGATTGTTGGCATCCAAATTGTCAGTAAAGGTATAACGGGCGCCTATTTCCGCGCCTAAAATCAGAAATTGGTTGATGCGCATCTTCGCTCCCACGGTCATGGGAATGGCCAGGGAACCGTCTTTTTGGTTGGCGTTCCGCAATTGGCCCAAATCTACATAATTATAGTCGTATCTAAAATAGGTAAAGCCTGTGTAAAGATAAGGCGTGAATGCCGGCCCAAATCGGTGTAGGTTATAATCCACAAAATTGAACTCTAGTCCTACCGAAGCCTCTAAAATGGAGTTTTTTACCACATAGCCCCGCTGCCGTCTTGCCGATATGTCAGATTTTGAGTCATCGGCAGTAAACTTTCCATGGATCACACTGGCCCTCCATGCGTATCGCTTGCTTTTGTTCCATTTAAACAACCCGCCGTACGCAAGGTTAGAGGGAAATATATAACTGGTCCGGCCCACATCACCAATATTGTTCGCTCCCCCTGCAAAAGCTCCAATTTCAAAGGTCTGGGCATTAGATTGAATGGCAATAAAACCCAGTACTATTAGAATATATCCCTTCATTGGTTTCAAAAGTTTGCAAAAATAACAAATAGGGGCATTATGCCCCAATATTGCTAAAAAAGAATTCTATCTTGATAAACAGCATTTGGTGCTATTTATTGTTTTGGAAAGGACTCAATTACGGCGGTCTTCGCCCCACAATAATTTATTGCGCAAGGTTTTAAGAAAGCTCTCTGAACTAAATTCGACCATTTTAATGGTAAAGGCCGCCTTGCGTACAATGATCTCTTTACCATTTTTAAGGGTGGCAATCCTTGAATCAAGTGAGACCAAGTGGTTTTCCTCCCTACCAGATACTTTTAACCGTATGATGGTATCATCTGAGATCACCAATGGTCTTGCATTCAAATTATGAGGGGCAATGGGGGTGAGCACCAAAGATTTAGCCGTTGGGACGATGACCGGCCCGCCACAGCTAAGCGAATATCCGGTAGATCCGGTAGGCGTGGAAATTATTAATCCGTCTGCCCAATATGACGTAAGATATTCGTCATTTAAGTAGGTCTCAACGGTAATCATTGAAGTGGTATCCTTTCTGCTCACGGTTATCTCGTTGAGGGCAAAATTGAGGGATTTGAATTCGGGTATTGGGAAATCGGCCAGTACTTCCACTAAGCTCCTTTCCACAATATGGAATTCACCATGAACAAACTCCTGCACCAACCTTCGTACTTCTTCCTTTTTAAAAGTTGATAAAAAGCCCAACCTCCCTGTATTTACACCCACAATGGGGATACCAAGATCCCTTACGTAGGTAGTGGCCCTTAGGATGGTACCATCGCCCCCAAAGCTTACGAACATATCAAAAGAAGTGTCAAGGCCTTTGGAAATTGTAAACGTAGGGTATTTGAGCTCAGACCGTTTGGCGGATATTAAAGCGTAATAGTCTTTTTCTATAGCAATGATAGCCCCAACTTTTTGCAGCTCATCAAGTAACTCGCCAACAAATTCCAATGAATTGTCCTGATAGGTTTGACCATAGATGGCGACCTTCATTTTATCAAACGTTTAAATATTTTTCAAGGTAGTCTGAACGTTGCTTCAAATCTTCCAGAAACTGGTCGTCGTTATTGCCGAAAAGAATGGAATAATTATACCTTCTGAACGTTTGGATAATTTCATTGAGGTTTGCGGACCCTACTTTAATGGTCACCTGTATCACATCGTTCCTGCTATCTGTAATAAATCCGCCGATCAATTTGGTATTGTTGCTCTCAACGATTTGGGCAATCTCACTAAAAGAGTAATCCTTAATGCCTTTGGCTATCACTAAAATACCACCTGGTTCCGTAAAGAACGGGGTATCAATAAAAACGCCAACAATATCTGTAAGGTCATAATACCCTAGTAGGTGGCCCTCTTCATCAATAACCGGTAAAAGATTCGCATCGTTTCTTGCAAAAGCTTCCAAGACGTCTAACCAAGAAGTGGTATTCTTTACAAAAAAAGTCTCAAGGTTGTAGCGGTAGTCCCCAATTTTCTTATCTGCTTCATAAATTTCCAGGTCATTTTTATTCAGAGCGCCCAAAAACAGACCATTCTCAACAACTGCGATATGGGAATAGGTGTTGTGCTTAAAAAAATGAATCACCTTTTTAATAGAGCCCGTTACCTTGAAGACGGGTAGGTTAGCAATTATGTTGGTTTGGATCTGCATGGCTTTTATGTTAACGCAAAATACTAATTAAAAATATCAAAAGGTATGCCTAATTTGTATTTTTGTCCATTATATACACCTATACTCGCCAAATGACCAAATTAAGCGTAAACATTAATAAAATTGCCACCCTAAGAAATTCGAGGGGCGGGAACATGCCAAATGTGGTCAAGGTAGCCATGGATATGGAGCGTTTTGGAGCGCAGGGCATTACCGTCCATCCAAGGCCGGATGAACGCCATATTCGCTACCAAGATGCTAGGGACCTTAAAAAAGTGGTGACCACCGAATATAATATTGAAGGCAATCCCATTCAAAAATTTGTTGACCTAGTGCTGGAAGTGTGCCCCACGCAAGTTACCTTGGTGCCCGACGCAGTGGACGCGATTACCTCAAATGCCGGATGGGACACCTTAGCGAACCATGACTACCTGTCTGAAGTAATTCAGCTATTCAAGAAGAAAGGTGTTCGCACTTCAATTTTTATTGATCCGGACCCCAAAATGATCGAAGGTGCCGCCAAAACCGGGACAGATCGTATAGAACTCTATACGGAAGCTTATGCAGACGCATACGGAAAGGGCAATAAAGAAAGGATACGCGCCTATGTGGATGCGGCAAGGGTGGCGCATGAAATGGGACTTGGAATCAATGCCGGACACGACCTTAGCCTGGACAATATAAAATACTTTAAGGAGCACATACCACATCTATTGGAAGTGTCGATCGGACATGCCCTGATCTGCGAATCGCTTTATTTCGGACTGGAAAACGTGGTGAACATGTACTTAAATAAGTTAAAATAATGCCATTACTACACTCCAAAATTTTAGGTGAGGGCCTTCCTTTTTTAATCCTCCACGGATTCTTGGGCATGTTGGACAATTGGAAAACCATAGGGACCCAATATGCAGCTGCCGGCTGGCAGGTACACCTTATCGACCAGCGTAACCATGGCAAAAGCTTTCATTCGGAAGTATTCAATTATGAAGTAATGGCCGAGGACCTAAGGGAATACATGGCCCATTATAAACTGTTATCCGCTGTTGTACTTGGCCATTCCATGGGGGGGAAGGCCGCAATGGAATTTGCGTGCAAGTATCCAAATTTTATAGAAAAATTGATCGTGGTCGACATTGCGCCAAAATTTTATCCACCCCACCATCAAGCGATCATCGATGCCCTAAACACGCTCAACTTTGATAAGATCCATTCAAGAGCAGAAGCAGAGGAAATGTTGGGCAAGCAGATAAAAGAAGTCGCCACAAGACAGTTTTTATTAAAAAATCTTTATTGGATAGATGCCGATCAATTGGGCTTCCGCTTTAACCTAAAAGTCCTAAGCCATAAAATGGAGGAGGTCGGCGAGAATATTGGCTCTACAGCCAATTATCCTGGACCGACCCTATTCATAAAAGGAGACCACTCTGAGTATATTACCGAAGCCGATATGTCCGAGATCCAGAGACATTTTCCCCAGGCCGTTCTTGAGACGGTCGACCATGCGGGCCATTGGGTACATGCAGAGAACCCTAAACAATTTTTCGAAAAAACGATGGCATTTCTAAAGTCATAAAAAATGACCATATTTATTATGCATGCATAATTTTTTTGCGCTTAACATTGCGAGTATCATAATTTTACCTAAATTTGGATTTACCTTAATCTAACTAATTAACGCAACACTTTTAGATGATGAAAAAGATCTTAACGCTCCTTGCATTTGCTGGTTTGCTCTTTGTTTCCTGTAGTAAGGACGACACCCCCGCGGCACCTGGGCCAACTCCGCCCGAACCAATAAACTATACTGCAGGCTCCGCAGATTTTTCAAAATATGTTTCCCTGGGCAATTCATTGACCGCAGGCTATTCAGATGCGGCACTTTTTATGGATGGACAGACGGCTTCTTATCCCAATATGATGGCGGGCAGCTTTGCGTTGGCCGGTGGTGGCGCCTTCAATATTCCGTTAATGGCGGATAACTTAGGCGGATTGACGCTGGGGGGCCAACCCCTTCCCGGTTTTAATAATAGGCTGTACCTATCCTTTGCAACGGGCTCACCCTTGCCTATTTCGAAAGAAGGAACAGGCGCAACCGAAGTTTCCAATATTTTAGGTGGGCCCTTCAACAACATGGGGGTTCCGGGGGCAAAAAGCTACCATATGGGCGCTCCAGGTTACGGTAATGTACAGGCTTTGGCCATACAGGCCGCCAATCCATATTATGTTCGAATGGCATCCGCTCCCAACGCCACTGTAATAGGTGATGCGCTGGCACAAAGTCCGACTTTCTTTTCCCTATGGATAGGCAATAATGATATTCTGAACTATGCAACGTCAGGCGGGGCCGGCGTAAACCAGGCGGGCAATTTAGATCCCAGCACTTATGGCAGTACTGATATTACAGATCCCCTGGTTTTTGCCAGTGTTTACAATGGTTTACTCCAAGGACTTACCGCGGGAGGGGCCAAGGGCATAGTCGCCAATTTGCCCGATGTTACAAAAATTCCTTATTTCACAACTGTTCCTTTTGCTCCATTGGACCCTACCAATCCTGATTTTGGACCTCAGATTGCTACGTTGAACACCAATTTCGCCCAACTAAATGGGGTATTTGCATTTTTAGGGGTTCCGGAACGTGCCATCACCTTTTCAACGACCGCTGCTAGTGCTTTGGTAATCAAAGATGAATCGTTGGTCGACATTTC
>JBBKWR010000030.1:0-33886 GCA_037969055.1 Flavobacteriaceae bacterium
CCAACAGCAGCGATTATTTTTTCTTTTTCCACACTTTTCTCTGGGTGTTTTTACCTTGGACCATTTTGGGCCTCTTGGCATTTTGGGTAAAAGTGAAGGAATTTATAACACTAAAATTCCGACGCAATGCGAATTTCGAATTACTGACCTTAGGAGGAATTACGCTTATTTTCGTCCTCATCAGTTTTGCCCAATTCAAATTGCCCCACTATTTGAACAGTACCATTCCACTATTTTCCGTGCTCACGGGGGCCTATTTATACGGCCTAAATCAAGATAACAAAACAAAGAAGATAAGGGCTTTACTGGCCGGACAATACTTTATCCTCGCGGTGGTGTTTATTGCCTCCATGTTGATTTGCTATTATGTCTTTAAGTTAGAAGACCCTATCAATTACGTTTGGAAGGTGGCATTGGTGCTGATCATCATCTTTTACAGCCTGAAGCAAGAGAAATATTATTTAAAGGTCGTTACCATCACGGCCATTAGTTCCATATTGCTGAATGCCATTCTTAACCTTCATTTTTATCCTACGCTGCTCCAGTATCAAGCGGGAAGTGAAATGGCTAAAGAAATAAAGGCCAATGGAATTCCTACCGATAAAATTTATAAACTTTCGGCAAGGTACACATGGTCCTTGGATTTTTACAACCAACGGCCCGCGATCATTTCCTCATTAGCGGGTATCCAAGGAAAAAAGGACATCTGGATATACGTCACCGACATGGAATTAATGGAATTGGGTAATTCGGGATATGACTGGGACCGGCAATTTACCAAAGACCAATTCAGGATTACCCGGCTACAAGCCAAGTTTCTCGACCCGGCCACCAGAAACAAAGTATTGGAACGAATGCATTTGATCCATATCCTGTAACCCTCATAGATAGGTTACTCCTCACTACAAGGCACCATGCAGCGTTCAAAAAATATTTTGGGATGCATTTATACATCCTTCGTTATTTCACCTTCCACAACCTCTAATTCGAGTTTTTTGAAGTGGTATAGGATTCCCAATAATGAAATAAAAGCAGTAATCAGGAAAAAGACCATACTTATGCCAACAGAGGTGTTTTGGTCCAATCCCAAAAGTTGGGCCCCATAGAAGAAAGTGATTTCACGGCTACCAATACCACCAATGGTCAAAGGTAATACCGAGACGATAGAGGACATAAGGAATATAAACAGGTAGGCAAGTATGTTCGCTTCAATAGAAAGCGATTTAAGGATACAGAACGCACTTGCCAATTGAGCGAACTGCACGAAGGCCGACATGACAAATGAGCGCCAAAAAACAGGAAATACATATCCAAAGAACTTTTTGTTAAACCACCAAAATACTACCGCCCCTAAAATTCCTATAAGGCCAACGTAGTTCTTGTATTGATCCATAGCCGGATGGCCCATCCAAATGCTTATCACACAGGCATACAGGAATAACAACAAAAGTCCGCTAAGCCTTTCCAACAGTAGTACGGCGATAACTTTTTTGGTCTTTACCGTAAAATATTTTTTAATCAGGTAGCCTTTATAGGCATCACCGCCAACACCCCCGGGCAGGAAAAGATTATAGAACATTCCCAGCAGATACAACTTTAGGTTGCTGATATGGGTCAGATATATTTGTAGTTGGTGAAAATAGAGATTTAGCCTAAAAGCGGCCAAAATTTTAGAAACGGCAAAAAAAAGGATGGCTAGTATTAGAAAAAGTGGCTTTGTTTTCTGAAGGGTCGCAAGCACCTGAGCCACATTTATCTTCGTAAAGATGAAATATACCAAAGCGGCACTGATCACAATTTTAAGTACCGTGATGAGCCGTTTACGATTCGTCGCCACCGATGGTTATTTTTTTGATTCTATAAGGTCTTTTATTTTGGGATTCATAATAGGTACGAATTAAAAGCTCCATAACAATACCAATGGTAAAAAGCTGTATTCCTGCTAAAATGAACATTAGTCCGAATATTAATAAGGGTCTTGCACCGATATCCTGACCTAAATAATATTTTACAAAAAGCAGATAGAAGTTGATAAAAATGCCCAAAAGGATCAGCAAAAAACCGAAAATTCCGAACAAGTGTAAAGGCCTTTGAAAATACTTTCGGATAAAGAGCAGTAGCATCATATCTGCCACCACTTTGAACACCCTTTCGAGGCCGTATTTCGAACTGCCCGAATGCCTTGCGTGATGCTTTACAGGTACCTGTTTTATCTGTGCACCTTCCAAATAGGCAAGCAAATTGATGAAGCGATGCATTTCACCGTAAAGGTTTAATTCCTTCGCAATGTCCCTGCTAAAGATCTTGAGGGCACATCCATTGTCTTTTATATCTAGTTTGGTCACACGGCGCACTAAAAAATTGGCAATCTTAGAGGGTATTTTTTTAATAATGGAATCTTTTCTTTTCTGTCGGATGCCCGTCACCACATCAAAGTCCTCTTCAACCGAAAATCGCAACATTTGTGGGATATCGCTAGGGTCGTTTTGTAGATCACCATCCATGGTGATGACATACGCTCCGCTCGCATGATCGATGCCCGCTGCTAACGCAAGGCTCTGTCCATAATTTTTTTTAAGTTCAATTAAGTGGACCCTTTTATCCTGCATGCCCTTTATGGTCTTACGGGTCATATCCGTAGAATAGTCGTCTACATAAATAATCTCATACCGATACCCCAAAAGACTGGCATGTAGTTTTTCGGTAAGCAGTGCAACGTTGTCCTGTTCGTTAAATAGTGGAATTACAATGGAAAGTAGTTCGGTTGTAATAGGATTCATTTGCTTTGATGTTGCTTGCGCAAAGGTAGGTCATTTAAGTTCTTTTTTTTGGAGTTGCAACAGCAATTCCGCAGCCCTAAACGGTGTGATTACATTTTCCATGACCTGTTGCGAGAGTTCATCCAGCCTGTCTCCTACCTTTTTGTTTCCATAAAAGTCTAACAATAATCGATCCTCTATGGTCTGGATTAGCCACTGTTTGTTCTGGGATTTCCGCTTTGAGATCAGATATCCCGATTGTTGTGCCGATTCGTAATATCCCCATATCATTGACCATAATTCATCTATTCCAGTATTTTCCATGGCAGAACAGGAACTTACCCTCGGTACCCACCCATTATGTTTAGGCGGAAATAGCTGCAGTGCCCTTTTAAATTCGACCTCCGCTAATTGGGCCTTTTTTAAATTATCACCATCGGCCTTGTTGATCACAATGGCATCGGCCATTTCTATAATTCCCCTTTTGATACCTTGTAATTCATCTCCAGCCCCAGCTAGTTTCAATACGAGAAAAAAATCGACCATACTATGTACCGCGACTTCGCTTTGGCCGACCCCAACGGTTTCCACCAACACAACGTCGTAGCCTGCAGCCTCACAAAGGATTATAGATTCCCTGGTTTTTCTGGCCACCCCCCCCAATGACGCTCCGGAAGGCGAGGGGCGAATGAACGCATTGGGATCTTTTGCGAGTTCCGGCATGCGCGTCTTGTCCCCCAAAATACTGCCCTTGTTTTGGCCGCTACTGGGATCTATGGCAAGGACGGCTACTTTTTTTCCTTTAGCAGTAAGTTGCTTGCCAAACGTTTCGATAAACGTGCTTTTGCCCACCCCGGGCACACCGGTGATACCAATGCGCACAGATAGGGTTTGCTTGGGAAGACATTGTTCCAAAATGTCGTTCGCAATCGTCCAATCGATTTTCCTTTTACTTTCGACCAAGGTGATGGCCCTTGCAAGTGCAGGTTTTTGACCTGCCAATATTCCTTCGACCAAAGTAACCGCCGTGGGTGAATGCTTTCTTTTATGCTGAACTTTGGAGATATTTCTTGCGTCGGTATGTTTGGAAGGCGACAACCTTATTTATTGATAGGTACGCTTACTTTGACGTCGTCCCAGGATAAACACAAGCTCAATTGATCCATATCTTCAAAATCTATGCTTAACGACTCCATGGGAGGCGACAAAGTTTCGGGCTTTACTTCAACAGTGACCACATCTGCATCTGGGTTTCTGGTGGTTTCTTTTCCACCACTCATGATAGTTACCCCCCAGTCAGGAATTTCTTTATTAAACATGACCGACCAACTTGCGTTCCCAGGTTTGGTCCAAAGGGAATACTTGCCAGCTGGAAGTTTGTTGCCCATGACCATAAGATCGGTACCTGTAGTAAAGATAGTTGGCTCGTTTGCGCCAGTTCTCCAAACGGCATCATAAGGGACCAATTCCCCAAAAATGACACGACCTTTTTTAGACGGACTGGAATAGTGTACAGATAGGTCCATCCCATTTTTGGTATAGGTAGAAGTTTTCTCTGGACTGTTTTTTTTAGTCTGCTTCTGTGCATAGGGCATTCCAACAAAATAAATGATGAGGCCGAGTGCCACGACGATGATCAAAAACCATTTTAAAAATTTCATATGATTGCATTTAGTTTCCCCTAAGGTACTAAAACCATTGGGAAAGGGGAAAATAATTTTGGGTATTGAATTTGGAAATAGCCAATCCCATAGAGCGCAAACCCGTTTAACGACGGCCACAAATAAGCCGGTATGCTATTCAATATCAAATATAAACTGTGAGCTGTTTTGGTACACCTCCCCAGGTTTTAATACACTGTTCGGAAAGTGTGGAACGTTGGGGGCATCCGGAAAGTTTTGTGTCTCGAAACAAATTGCAGGTGTATGTTGTGGTGTATAGACGACCATACCTGGTTGGTTGGTCTTCACCTCCATAGAAATTCTGGATTTAGGAGAATATATTTTGGCCGCGATTTGGGCACTTGGATCGATTACAAAAGGAGTATCTAAGCGTGTGGACCCCAAAGGTTTTGATTGTGTATAATCCAAGGCTGTGCCTGCTACTGGCGCAATCTCCCCTGTAGGCAGTAATTTTGCGTCGGTAACCACCCATTGGGGGCAGTTTAATTGCAGTTCGTAGTCATTAATTTTAGAATTATCATCGAGCCTAAAATAAGTATGATTGGTCAAATTTACTACAGTTGTGCGATCGGTTGTAGCTTTATGGGTGATATGGAGTACGTTGTTCTGCAGCTCGTAGGTGACCGAGGCCTTCAAATTCCCAGGATAACCTTCTTCAAGGTGCTTGCTGGTGTAGGTCAACCTAATGAACGGTACATCCCCGTGGCCCACTTCTTCGAACATCCAGTACTTTTTTCCAAATCCTTCCTTTCCTCCATGCAGGTGTACCCCTTCTTCCTGATAGAGCAGGTACTTTTCCCTATCCAAGGTAAATCCACCTTTTGAAATACGGCCGGCATACCTGCCAACACACGCCCCTAGGCACATGTCATCTTCGAGATACAGGGAAGGGAAATCATGGCCCACCGCCACATTGACCATTGCACCATTGGCGTCCTTCACAAGAAGTTTCTGTATGATGGCCCCGTAATCCAACACGATCAAGGTGATAAAATGTGAACTGATGGTTACTTGTTTCAAAGCCTGGAAATATATTTTTAGTAAAAATAATCGTTTTTTGCCACATCGATTTTTTTTTAGCGTCCTTTAGATAACAACAACTCCCAGCTTAAGAAACAGGCCAATGTTTCAAATTGATTTGGTAACGCAATGCAAGGCAAATGACCGGAGGGCCCAATTAAAGCTCTACCAGCAATACTGTGATGGTATGTTTTGTGTGGCCATGCGCTTTTTGCAGAATGAGGCTGATGCTGAAGATGTGTTGCAGGAATCCTTTATCAAAGCGTTTGAAAAACTACACCAATTTAGGGGAGAGGTCACTTTCGGGGCTTGGCTTAAAAGGATCGTCGTGAATCGTTGTATCGACTTTTTAAAATCGAAAAAGGAAAAAACAGTGGCGCTGGACGAGTCTTACATGCAGATTGCCGATGATGGGGATTGGACAGTTCCGGATAGCGTGACCCTCGAAGCGGTAAAAAAGGCAATAGAACAATTACCCGACACCTATAGAATGGTAGTGCAATTGTACTTGACGGAAGGTTTTGATCATAGCGAGATATCCGATATTTTAGAAATATCGGGAAGGAGTTGTAGGACAAAATTAATGCGGGGCAAAAACTACTTAAAAGAAATTTTAAAGCATAATAGGTATGGCACAGGATCTTAGAAAAATGTTCGATGAGAACAGGGAAGTGGAAGATAAAAAGTATTCCATGAAGGTAGGACATGAAGAAAGGTTTTTAAACCGCTTGGAAAAGGAAATATCAGTCAAGCGGCAGAAATCCTATCCATGGCTTAAGATTGCGGCGTCTGTAGCCGTCTTAGCAACGGCAGGGCTGTATTTCATCATCAAAGATGGAAGTCCAGTAAGCGAGGTTCCAACTAAAGTGGTCGATGCGAAGTCAACCGTACAAACCGAAAATGCACTTTCCCTGGGAGACCTATCGCCAGACCTAAAAAAAGTGGAATCGTACTATGTGGCCAACATCAATCTGGAGCTATCAAGGCTTGAGGTTTCTGAAGATAATAAGATCATGGTCGATGGCTTTATGGATCGCCTCTCGGACCTCAATGCTGAGTACAAAATATTAAATAAGGAGTTGAACCAAATGGGCCCGAACGACCAAACCATTAATGCCCTTGTCAAAAACCTTCAGTTAAGGTTACAATTGTTGCAAAAATTAAAAATGAAGTTGAACGAACTAAAATCATCAAAAAATGAACACACCACAAATATCATTTAAATGTATTGTCCTAGCGCTTTGCCTCATCAGCATGGGCGCTTATGGTCAAAAACAGACCAAGACCTATAAGGAAAACTTTATGGTAACGGATGCCACGGTTTTGGATATCAATACGAGTCACGCCGACATAGAATTTGAAACTTGGGACAAACCCCAGATTCAGATTGAAGCTACCATTGAACTGGAAGGCGTGTCGGCAAAAGAGGCCGAAAGTTATTTCATGCATGACGGAATCGAAATTGTTGGCAACAGTACGAAGGTGGCGATCTCTACAGGAAGTGATAATACCTGGTTTTTTAAACACGGCGCCGGTGAAGTCAACGGACCGGACTTTAATTTTAATTTCGAAATGCCGGAACTTTCCAGTATGCACATGGATTCACTTTTATGGGAAATTGAGGTACTTCCCGAGCTGGCGGAAATGCCGCCTATGCCATCAATGCCGCCTATGCCCGCGATGGAATTCGACTATGAAGCCTATAAGAAGGATGGTGGGAAATACCTTAAAAAGTGGCAGAAACAATTCTCAAAGGGATTTAATAAAGACTATGAAGTGAGAATGGAAGAGTGGAGCGCCAAGATGGATGCCAAAAGGGCCGAAATTGGGGAGAAAAGAGAAATATTAAGGGAAAAAAGAATGGAATCGCGCGAAAAAATGTTGGAGCAAAGGGAAGAACAACGTGCAAGATTGATGGAGCAGCATGAAGGGGATCGTGAAAAAGCTCGGGCCGAACACCGAAAAGATGTGTTGATACAACGTAATGCCGCAAATAATTTTTATTTGGATAGTTTAAGTCAGGGACCGAATTTCTTTTACCTGTCCAGGAATAGTGAGAACAAGAATTATAAGGTAAAAAAGACCATCAAAATAAAGATGCCCAAGGCGACAAAAATTCAAATGAACGTGCGACATGGGGAGGTAAAACTGGCAGAAAACACCAAGAATCTAAATGCTACCCTTACCTATGCTACCTTATTGGCGTCCACTATCGATGGTGATGCTACGAATATCAGCGTCTCTTATTCCCCAATGACAGTACAAAAATGGAATTACGGACAGTTAAAGGCAAATTATTCTGAATCGGTAGATTTGAAGGAGGTGCTCAACCTAAGGTTGAGCGCCACCTCCTCTGATGTTGTGATCGACCACTTGACCAATAGCGCTTATATCGTGAACGATCTAGGTCCGCTACATATCAAATCAATTTCGAAAGATTTCAAGGCCCTGGATATCATCATGAAAAATGCCGAATTGGCTTGCAAGTTGCCTTCTTCATCGTTCAACGTCTATGTCAATGGGATCAATTCAGAATTTTCAAGTCCGGAAAGTTTGACTATGGTAAGCACCACAAATTTGAACAGTTTTGTCAATAAAGGGTATCATTTAAATAAGAATTCCGAGCGTTCTATCACCATAAACGCCAAGTACAGTGATGTCGTATTGGAATAGCTATTCCTTTAAGATCAATGTCCCAAACAAATCGGCATCGATCCAGGCCTGATTCTTATCTTCTCCAGGGATAAAGACCGAACCAATAAAATTCTCCCTTTCCATACTTCCGTCGTTATCACAATATGCCAGTACAAAGCCTATCTTGTCGTTCTTGGAAAGCTTTTTTGGATGGTTTGACCTACTATCGTCAAAATTGTCGTCAAATACCTTAATCGCTATTTCCCATGTGGTGGTCTTATCTTTTTGTTGGGTACTTGAAGATATGTGATCATTATAGGTTCGTGGTAATTTGTCTGGTGCCAAGTCCACAACAGTGCCATCCAATGCAATATGGTACGCAAATGCGTTGTGGCTAAATTGATGGAGTCCACCAGAATTATCGGCATCCAAAAAGATTTCCAAAGCATCGTCGTCCCAATACAGTTTTAATGGGTCTTTGGTTTTATCAAAAAGTGAATCATCCACTATTTCAATTAATAGATAAAGCGCTTCTGTGTCCCAACTAAGTTTATAGCGCCCACTGAAGTCATTATGGTTATAAGCGTTTCCCATCCAATTCTGGTCGATTGCGTGCCAGGGCACCTGATCCCAAATATGTTCGCTAGCTTTGCCACCCAAAGTAGGGGGTTGGTCTGTTTTTTTGACTTCGATCAGTTGGTGGTCTTCTTTTTTGATTGCTGTATTGCAGGAGAATAGCAAGGCACAGCAATATAAAATCGCAGTATTTTTCATAGGTTGTAAGTCTTGGGGTCGACCTAATGCAATACTAAAGATAGTAAATTCTTACAATTCGGGCTCCGTTTCTGCCAAACTTGCCTTGACTTGCTTCAAAAAGCTACACCCTATAGTGTCAAATCATTGTTCCAGGATACAATTTCGTTATGGTACATGGCATCTAGCCCCATCTGTACACATAGGGCTGTCTTAGCACCAGAAACCGCATTTGAGATAGGTTCCGTATTGTTTACAACGTTTTCCCTAAAATCCATTAAGGCCTGCTTACTGGGATCGGCATGTCCCACTTCTATAGGCTCCCCTTTCCCTTTTTCCCATTTGGTGGTTGCCCCGGATACCCCATCGACCCTACCGATCTCTTTTTTATATTCCCCTTCCGGATAAAACCATGCCTCGGTGTAATCAAGGATAATGGTACCCTTATCGCCCATGACCTTTATCTTATAATCGTCCATGGCATTGCTCGTCAAACAGGTAAACTTGGCCCGAATCCCGTTCGGATAGGAATAAATGAGATGGATATTGTCGAAGGTTTCCCGACCATCCTTCCAATAGTCGATGCCTCCCACGCCCATAACCTTTTTAGGTACCGTGCCGGTAACCCAATTAACAAAATCGATTTGGTGGGAACAAAGTTCGGCCACCAACCCTCCGGAAAATTCGCGATACATGCGCCAATTGATCAAACGTTCCAACTCGGGTTGGGGGACGGGACGACGCCAATCGCCATTTCTGTTCCATTGACATTCAAAAGCGGTAATCTTGCCAACTTTTCCGTTCTTGATAAGGTCCACCACATTTTTATATAGTTTTGAGCTGTGATATTGGTGACCCGTCTGAAAGGTTTTACTGCTGGACCTGCTGAGCGCCAATAACTGTCCTATCCCATCGAACCCTTTGGCCATGGTTTTTTCGCAGTATACATGTTTCCCTGAATTCAGGGCGTCCATAGCTATCTTGGCATGTGTGTTAAATGGAGTAGAGACCAGGATGGCGTCCAGGTCGGGGTTTTCAAGTAATTTTCGATAGTCTTTATATCCTACCGCCTTGTTCCCATCGACCGATTTAAGGGCACTTTCCAATCGAAAAGGTAATATATCACAACAGGCCCCTACTTCCAGATTTTCAATTTCATTGATGAATGGAATCAATCCTCCGCCCCTGTCACCGGTTCCTATGACCCCAATTCGCATTATTTCATTTGGACTTTTGGAAAAAACTTTTCCGATAACGGCCGTTGTGGTACCGAGTGCAGCTGTTGCCATGCTGCCTTTAATTACAAATTCCCTTCTCTTCATTCACTTTCTTTAAAATACAATTCGATGCGCTATAAAAAAGCTGATTACTATCCTAAGGCCATCACAATATCGGTTCCCATCCTTGGGCGTATTCCCGCTTCCAATTTTCCATTGCCTTTTCATTGTTTAACACCTTTCCCGTCGCAGGGTCGATCTTTAATGTTTCCCCCGCATCTTGCGCCATATTTCCCAAATGGCATAACATGGTGGAGATACTGGCATCCTGTATATCGGCCTGAAGGCTGGTACCCTTTCTTATCGCATCAAAGAAATTGCCTACATGGTTGACATCAAGACCACCCTCACCCCTTGTATTCGTGGTAGCGCTTTCAGAGCCCTCCAATTCCTCTTTTAATAAGTTGCCTTGTAGATCGAATAATTTGTAGAAATTCCGATCCAGCATAATGGCACCTTTACTTCCATAAATGGTTACCCCTCGCCCGGGTCTGTCGGGCTCTATAACACCGCGACTGTGACCTGTCCATGTGATAACTTTATCGTTAGCAAATTGGTAGGTCACTTGTTGGTTGTCCGCAAATTCCCAATCATCATCAAAGGTGTATTTACCACCTACTGAATTCACTTGCAAGGGCAAATCGACCCCTAACGCCCAACGACAAATATCGATCTCATGGGTTCCGTTGTTGTGTACCTCCCCTGTGCCCCAATTGCGGAACCAGTGCCAATTATAAGGATGTATATTATCCTTATAATCCATTCGTGGTGCGGGTCCCTGCCAAAGTTCCCAGTCCAGGGTCTTGGGTACCTCTATTTTATTACCGATCCCTATTGATCCCCGATTATTGGAATAATAAGCTTCCCCCTTATATACATTGCCTATAATTCCATTTTGTATCTCTTGGATGGCCATAATGGAGGTTATTGCGGATCGTTGCTGGTTGCCCATCTGCACTTTTTTCCCAAATTTCTTTTGGGCGGCCACCAAAAGGTCCACCTCGTATGGGTTATGGGCACAGGGCTTTTCTACATATACATGTTTGCCCGCCTGAAGTGCCATAATGGCCATAGGGGCGTGCCAGTGCTCGGGAGTTGCAATGAATACCGCATCAACGTCCTTATCTTCCAACATCTTCCTAAAGTCCTTTTCTACCTTTGGGACATACCCTATTTCTTTTTGGCACCATATGTTGTGTTCTTGGATGATCAAATCGTCGACATCACAACTGTAAAGTACTTTGGCATTGGCATCTGCATTAATGGCCTTTACGTGCGCCTTGGCCCGGCTCCGGATACCTATAGTGGCACAATTAATACGGTCATTGGCCCCAATGGAACTTGAATAGCCAAATTTGGGCATGGCAAGTCCACCTAAAGTCATTGCCGCCGTTCCAGCACTTGTTTTTTTGATAAAGTCGCGTCGCGTGTTCATTGGTAATTAATTTATATTGCTGACATTTAATAAGTCCAAAATTTCTTGCTTTAAATCCAATCCAAAGGAATTAACCTGATGAAGATAACCCAATAATATTAAAAATAAAAAAGCGGTCCATTATTGGACCGCTCTTTGCGATTATTAAATTGGGCACTAGAATTAATGCGCCTCTTGTTTCAGAAACTCTGGAAAATTTTTCTTAAACCGATTTAGACGGGGGATGGAAACATTCGTGATATAGGAATTGTCTGGATGTTTTCGCTCGTAATCCTGATGGTAGTCCTCTGCATCATAGAATTTTGTGAAAGGGGTCACCTCGGTCGTGATGGGCGCACCATTATAAACATTTTTGTTGATGAGCTCTTTCATATAGGCCTCAATGATCTTCTTTTCGTTGTCATTCTTATAGAAAGCAATTGACCGGTATTGGGTACCTCGATCGGGCCCTTGTCGGTTCAAAGTAGTAGGATCGTGCGATCCGAAGAAAACCTGGACCAAGGCCGTAAACGAAATTTCATTGGGATCATAGTATACTTCAACCGCCTCGGCATGATGTGATAGTCCGCGACCCACCTGCTCATAGGTAGGATCTACCTCGGTACCGCCCGCATAACCTGAAATAACCTCCTTTACACCCTTCACACTCTCAAAAATTGCCTCGACGCACCAAAAACAACCACTGGCAAAGTAGGCGGTCTCATACGTGCTCAGATCTTGCGGAGATGCTACTGTCATCTCTGATTGATGTTCCGTTATGTTCGCCGTATTATTTTTCTTTTGGTTTGATTGGCAAGAGGTGCCCATCAAGAGGACCACGCCCATCATCATAATTTTAAATTGCTTCATATTTTCTTTTTCTGCATTGGTAGTCCAAGATACGAACAACTTACAATTTTGAGATTAAAAAGTGTTAAGGATACTCCTCATTTGTGGTCCAGTTAGTGTCATAATGCCTTGATCCCTATCCCAAAATTATCCTAAGATGAGGTTTTAATTGAATTTGTTGGGGCCTAACCTAAGTTGAAATGCACATACTTTCGACCAAGTGTTTCCAGCAACAATTCCGTTTGCCGAGACTTTTTTGCACTTCATCCGACCTTTTACCGATTACCGAAAATAGGGTGTTTTTGAACGATTTGGGACCTATTGAAATATGCTCGCGGGAGTTATTATTATAACAAAACGCAAGACATGAAAACCATAGCAACTTTAATCTTTGTTCTCTTTATCGGAATGGCTGCCCAAGCCCAGAACGCCACCCAGGAGGTAAAGGTCGAGACTGTTGAAATGAGCATTGTTACCGAAGTAACAGTTGCTAAAAAAGCAACAATGGAGAAAGCTACTGAAGTAGCACGTTTGTACAAGAGGAAAAATTCTTTGGTTAAAAAGGAACTTTCATTTACCACAAAAAGGAACAACGCCAAAATGGCTTAAGAATCCCATCAACCAAATATCATCTTCCGCCAAAAGGACTTGGCAAATTAAAATATTCATTGGTGGTCTCATTTAATCTTGTGCTGATCAATTTAAAATTTGAATCATTGGGCTTTAGGTTTAAAAACTTGTCGATGATATTGCTGTTGCGGTATAGGAGAAATGTATTCCGTACCTCTTGATCAATCTTATTTAGATAAATTTCGGATTCCTTATCTGAGAATGAAGGGATGAAAGTGAGCGCAACATGCTTCAATCCCAATGATGCACCAAGTTGCTCTAGTGTGCGTTCTCGGCTCGATTGGGTATAATCTTTATCGTTGCCATAAATAAAGTATGTTTTCAAGTACTTGTCCCGCTCAGCACTTTCTGATTCCAAATAGATCAGCCATTTTTTGATTTCGGACCAATCGGGATTATTCCCAACAAAATAAAGCAATCCATGGTAGCGCCCATACTTGCATATTGGGCATATTTTGGTGCCCTTGTCCGGCCCCCAGGCATGATAGGGGGTGAAGGAGAAAACATCTTCTCCTATTTTTCTTCCTGAATCCAATTTATTTTTGTCGGTCTCTGGATAAGCTGGGATGTTCAAGCCCAAAATGATGTTATGTTCGGCTACCTGAAGGTCTCCTTTTTGCAACAGCCGAAGAACCCCGCTCCCTCCTCGATTTTCCATTGCGCGTCGTTTGGCGGTAGTGAGTAATTTGTCGTCGTCAAAAACAAATTCATCAATATAATATTCTTTGTCGATATCGGGCTCCTTGATAGCAGGATGGATATGGGCAGGTTCATTGGCATTGGGATAAGGTGCCGGACGTTGCGTGTATATTGCATATTTCCCTTCATTATCCGACTTTACCCATCCCCGAATATAACCATGTCGTGCGACACGGGGATCCAATCCTTCCGCAGTTGAATACAAGCCATTTAAGTCTGTGTGATAATAATATAAGATCACGCCGGGGACTGGTGTTTTTCCATCCTTTTTGAAGATAGTTCCGGTAATTAAAAGTTTTTGTCCCGATTGGTTCCAAACAGCGCTGGTATCTACGGAGGCTATCTTTTCCTGTATCCCAATATACATAAAATCGCCATTTTCAAAAGGACCTCCGACAACCTCCTGACTGATAATAGTATTTATAGGGCGCTGCTTTTCGGTTTGGCCCTTACATGCCGTTATAAATGAAAGCAGCGAAATCATCAGAATGTTTATCCAATTACCCTTCATTTTTTAATCCTTTTTACTTTTCATGTAGTATCGATCTACAAGCTCCAATTTACCTATTTATTCTTATCCGTCATCCCAAACAAATTATAAATCCGGTATTTATGTCGATTAAGAACAGCTTATTTCGGTAAAGTGTTCTAGGGGGTAAATCCAGTTGTCGAAACTTTTCTGCACTTTATCCGACCTTTTGCCGATTACCGAAAATAGGGTGTTCTTGGACGATTTGGGACCCCTTGAAGTACGCTCGCGGGAGTTATTATTATAACAAAACGCAAGACATGAAAACTATAGCTACTTTAATCTTTGTTCTCTTTATCGGAATGGCAGCCCAAGCCCAGAACACTACCCAGGAGGTAAAGGTCGAGACTATTGAAATGAACATTGTAACCGAAGTAACAGTTGCTAAAAAAGTAACCATGGAGAAAACTACGGAAGTAGCGCGTTTGTACAAGAGAAAAAATTCTTTGGTTAAAAAGGAGCTTTCATTTACCACAAAACGGAACAACGCCAAGATGGCTTAATATTCACCTTCGCCTTTTACGCCAGATGGGAAAGTTTATCCTGGCAGAAGAGTTTACCTTTAGTCCCGGGGCATTTCAAATATTTCTTTCAGATTAATATCCTTGTAAAATACTTCGGCCCCCTCCGATTGAAGGATAATCTTACCGGCGTCTAGGGGTGCTTTGGTTTTCATATTTCTTGAATTGAATAGCCGCATCACCACTTTACCGTTCACGATATGAATACTGGAATCCCCGTAGGTAATCAATTCTACCTCATTCCATTGCCCATGTGACTTTTCAGCATCTAAAGCTTTAAATACCCTTCTCCTGGCTAAACTGTCATCTACCGCGGTATTTAAGATTTCTGCCAAATAATAAGTGCGCAGCGGCCCACTTTCTTTGTAGATAAAATATTTGTCATCCTTGGGAACACTGGGCACATCGATCTCGACATCGCCGACTGGCCAGTAATCGCCCATGTCCCCTTCCTGAATCTGAAGCTCTTGAGACCCCATCCAGTTACCTGCAGAACCTGGTAAGCCGAAGCCATGATATAGCAAGCCGCTGTCCCTAGGGCCTTTCTCACGCGGTGGATGCATTTGTTCACCCCACTTAACCTTCAACTTTAAATGGTAGTTTTTATACGACTTTTCAGTATAGGCCATGCCCCATGCAACCCCTGATATCCTAATGGCATTGCCCGCATCGGTCTCAGTGACGGTGATGACCCCCAGTGGATCGCTATCGATCCCAAAAGGGGATATAGCATTTCCTAAACTGTCTGCATGTCTTAGATAAGGGGTGCCTAAATAGGTATGCCAGCCGTTTAAATCTTGTCCGTTCCAAAGAGGGGTCCAAACATTCGCCCCTTTTGCCTTTTTGTGTGTAGATCCACAGGCAAAGCAAAAAACAACAAAGAGGGCGATAATACTATTCTTCATAATATGGTATCTGTAGCTGCTTAAAGATACCACAAATCAACTATTTCAAGATTACTTCTTGCAAAATAGACCATACATTGTTTGCCACAATTTTTTGACCTTCGACTGTGGGGTGTATCCCATCAGATTGGTTCAGATCAGGGATACCTGCCACACCGTCCAGTAAAAATGGAATCAAACGGGTGTTATTTTTTTCGGCAAGTTCTGGGAAAATGTTTTTGAATTCCGAGGTGTAGCTTCTGCCCATATTTGGTGGGATCTGCATTCCTGCCAGAATGATTTCCGTATCAGGGTTTTTGGATTTCACCGCATCGATAATGTCCTGTAGGTTTTTGCGGGTCTCCTTCAATGGAATCCCACGTAAACCATCATTTGCCCCCAATTCTAAAACAAACACATCTATTTTTTGATTGAGGACCCAATCCAAACGATTTTTACCACCGGTCGTGGTCTCTCCGCTAAGTCCTGAATTTATTACCGTGTACTCCAACTTTAATGAATCCAACTTATTTTGAATAAGTGCGGGAAATGCCTCTTCCGTATCTAGGCCATAGCCCGCGGTCAAGCTATTGCCATAAAAAACGATGATCTTGGAATCTGAATCTATCGGCACTTCCTTTTCGAACCTATTGTCGCTTTTGGAAGCTTGATTCACCTTTTCTGAGGTCTTGTTGCCACAGGACGCTATTGCAATTAGGGTAAAAAAATAACATAGTTTTAAGACGATGCGCATTGCTTTGGGGTATTAATGTCGAAATCATTTCTTTATTTTGCCTACTTCGTGCGAAAGCATTTAAAGATCGATTGTATGACAAAGATATTAAACGTTCATAACCTAGGGAAGACTTATACCAGTGGTTCAAAAAAACTCACGGTGCTCGAGGATATATCCTTTGAGGTAGAGGAGGGGGCCACCTTTGCCATTGTCGGGCCTTCTGGTAGTGGAAAAACCACCTTATTGGGCCTATGTGCGGGTTTGGATCAGGCCGACTCTGGTACTATTACGCTCTGTGGGGCATCGCTTGACGCAATGAACGAAGATGAATTGGCACAACTTAGAAATAGGAATGTTGGGTTTATTTTCCAGAATTTTCAATTACTACCCACGCTTACTGCCCTCGAAAACGTAATTGTTCCCTTGGAATTGCAAGGCGCCAAAAATGCCGCTAAGATTGGACTTGAACTCTTGGAAAAGGTAGGTTTGGCAGACCGTTCCCACCATTATCCTTCTCAACTTTCCGGAGGGGAACAGCAACGCGTCGCCTTGGCTAGGGCCTTTTCCAATACTCCATCCATACTTTTTGCAGATGAGCCAACTGGTAACCTCGACAATGAAACCGGGGAAAAGGTAATTCAGCTTTTGTTTGATTTGAACGAAGCAGCAGGTACCACCCTCGTAATCGTGACCCATGATCTCGAATTGGCCCAACGTACCCAGCGCATCTTAAGATTAAAAGGGGGTAAGGTTTTGACCAATCAATTGACAGAAGCATTGTGAGCGGCAACCCTAAAAATATCCCAAAAACTGGTACCCGATGGCTTATTAAGATGGCCTGGCGCGATGGAAGGGCCAGCATTAAAAGGCTCTTGCTTTTTATGGCATCCATTGTTCTGGGAATTGCGGCCTTAGTATCCATACAATCGTTTGGGGGCAACCTAAAACAGAATTTCACCCAACAATCAAAATCCTTAATGGGGAGCGATTTTCTGATCGTAGCCAATGAACCGCCAACCGAGATAGTGCAGCGCGTATTAGATTCTTTAGGGGGTGCGAATGCCACCGAAATCAATTTCCCTTCCATGGTTTCCTTTCCAAATAAGCGCGCGACCAAATTGGCTTTCGTGAGGGGCATTAATGGGGGATATCCCTTTTACGGCTCTTTGGTCACAAAACCGCCCGCTGCCGCAATCGAATACCAAAGATTGGGCGGGGCTTTGGTCGACGCAACCCTTATGTTACAGTATGGGCTGAAAACTGGCGACTCCATCTCCGTAGGAATGGTTACCCTTCCAATTGTAGGGTCCATCACCTCTGGTCCGGGTAGTACTGGCATTTCGGCATCCATTGCGCCACCAGTCTATATTCCATATCGTTTTATTGACCGAACAGGATTGGTGCAAACCGGGAGCCGGGTAGAGTATAAAAACTATTTTGTTGCCAATCCTGAACCAAATTATGTTGAATTGGCGAAAAGATTGGACCCAATATTGGATGCCGAAAATGCTGATCTCGACACGCATGAGTCTACTGGTCGACAATTGGGTCGTCGCTATGAAAATTTTGGCAAGTTCCTGAATTTAGTGGCTTTTATTGCCCTCCTGCTGGGTTGTGTAGGTATAGCTAGTTCCGTACACATCTATATTAAGGAGAAATTGATTTCGATAGCGGTCTTAAAATGTCTTGGGGCTACCAGAAAACAGACTTTTTTGATCTTTCTGGTCCAGATTGCCGGAATGGGCCTGATCGGCGGACTGATCGGTACTGCATTGGGCCTTATTTTACAACAATCCTTTCCCTTGCTATTAAGGGATTTTCTACCCATTGAACTGAAGGTTTCCTTCTTATGGCAACCCCTTATCATAGGCCCGTTATTAGGTTTAATTATGTCTGTTTTGTTCGCATTGTCGCCTTTAATAGGCACTTGGTATGTTTCGCCATTACAGGCACTTCGCATACAGGAAGGGGTTTCCACAAAAACACGTAGGGCCAACGTTTTTGTGATGGCTGCCATCTTATTGTTCTTGTTCGCATTTTCGTTTTGGCTCTTGAAACAAGTAAGTTTCGCACTCGCTTTTGTCGGGGGTATCTTAATCGTTTTTTCAATTTTGACAGGTATTGCCGTCGTTTTTATGCGTGCGATTAAAAGATACTTCCCCTCTTCTTGGGGTTTTGTGGCTCGTCAAAGTCTTTTGAACCTTTTTAGGCCCAATAACCAAACCTTGGTGTTACTATTGTCAATAGGAGTGGGCACTTTTTTAATTAGTACCCTGTATTTTTCGAAGGACATCCTTTTGGCGAAAACCGCTTTGGAATCAAGTACCAAAACCCCCAACTTAATATTGATGGATGTGCAGAGCGATCAGACCCAGGAAGCCTCCCAGAGTATTAGGGAAGCAGGCCTTCCCGTCATCGATAACTTTCCGATTGTGACCATGCGAATGCATAGCATTAAGGGAAGATCGGTAAACGACATTCGGCAAGATAGCTTGCGTACGGTCAACCGTTGGATTTTGAACCATGAGTTTCGGGTCACTTATCGTGATTCCTTGGTCGCCTCTGAAACCTTGGCCTCGGGCAAATGGAATCCGCTATTTTCTAAGGGAGATGCCATTCCGATTTCGCTTTCCGACAATGTGGCACGGGATGCACAAGTGGTGGAAGGCGATACATTGGTATTTAACGTTCAAGGGGTATTAATGGAAACTGTTGTGGCCAATACCAGGACGGTAGATTGGGGACGCATGCAAATGAATTTTTCCGTAATCTTTCCAAAAGGGGTCTTGGAAAATGCCCCCCAGTTCCATATTCTAAGTACAAATGCCCCAGATGAAAAATCGTCGGCTTCCCTTCAACGCAAGTTGGTACGAAAGTTTCCAACCGTCTCAATCATCGATGTGCGACAGCTGATTGGCCTGGTGCAGGATATTTTGGATAAAATTTCTTGGGTCATCAATTTTATGGCTTTCTTCAGTATCCTTACAGGGATTATTGTACTTATTGGATCGATACGAACCAGTAAATACCAGCGGATCCGGGAAAACGTATTATTGCGAACCTTGGGTGCCCAGTCTTCCCAAATCTTAAAGATTACAGCCCTCGAATACCTTTATCTTGGGCTCATGGGTTCCATTATCGGTATAGGACTGTCTTTGTTGGGGAGTCAATTGTTGGCCACCTTTGTCTTTAAGGCCGCCTTCATACCCTCTTGGATCCCCTTTTTGGTAGTGGTACCTGGAATAACACTCTTAGTGCTGCTAATAGGACTCACTAATAGCCGTAGCGTGCTAAAGAGCCCACCTCTTGAAGTGTTGCGGAAGGAAGGGACCTAGACAGCGCCATTTCTTATCTTTTTAATGATTTATCACCTAAGATCAATTATAAGCCCTTAGTTTTGTGGCAATATTTTGAAACAAAGCCAATGTCCTCATTTGATTCCATGAAAATCTCAAGCCCCTTACGCAGTGCAATTGGGGATTTGGGTTTTGAAAGCCCCACCCCCATTCAAGAGAGGGCATTTTCTGTGATCTTATCAGGAGAGGATGTCATAGGCATTGCACAAACTGGGACGGGGAAGACCTTCGCCTATCTTTTACCCCTGTTGCAGGACCTTCCCTTCTCTAAAGTTAAACAACCCCGGATTTTGATACTGGTGCCAACACGGGAACTGGTGGTTCAAGTGGTAGCGGAAATCGAAAAGTTGGCCAAGTACGTTTCCGTTCTTGTGATCGGCGTATATGGTGGTACCAATATGAACCGTCAAAAAGATGCCTTGGCATTGGGGGCCGATATCGTGGTCGCCACTCCAGGTAGATTATACGATCTGGTTTTGAGTAGGGCCCTGCAGTTAAAAACCATCAAGAAGTTGGTCATCGATGAGGTAGATGTGATGCTCGACCTTGGCTTTCGATTTCAACTGATGAATATCTTTGAATTACTTCCTGAGCGCAGACAGAATATCATGTTCTCGGCCACGATGTCTGAGGAAATAGAGCTACTGATCCAGGACTTTTTCAAAGGGGCACAAAACATATCGGTTGCGATAAGCGGCGCCCGGTTGGATACTATTTCCCAGTATTGTTATGCCGTGCCCAATTTTTATACCAAGGTAAATCTCTTGGTTCATCTGCTTCAGGATGCTACCGTTTACCATAAAGTATTGGTCTTCGTTTCCAATAAACCTAACGCTGACCGTTTGTTCAAATCTTTGGATGAATTTTTTGGGGAGGAGCTTTGTGTTATCCATTCAAACAAAACGCAGAACTACCGTTTGCGCTCGATCAATCAGTTCGACAGTGGTAAGAATAGGATCATGGTCACTACCGATGTGATGGCGCGTGGGCTTGACTTATCACAGGTCTCACATGTTGTAAATTTTGACACGCCGACGTATCCTGAAAACTATATTCACAGGATCGGAAGAACGGGTAGGGCAGAGGAAAAGGGAACTTCCCTATTGTTTTATACCGATAAAGAAGCACTGGCCAAGGAGGCCATAGAAGCACTAATGGATTATCAAATTCCCAAGATCATTTTGCCTGAATCGGTGGAGATTGCCACACAACTTACCAGGGAAGAACAACCAAAAATCGTCGAGCCACACAATCCCCATACGATTATAGGCACAGATCTCCCCGGGCCTAGTTTTCATGAGAAGTCTGAAAAAAATAAGAAACAGAACCAGGGCGGCTCTTATAAAAGAATCATCAAAGAAAAGTACAAAAAGCCCAAGACCAGGGGTGATAAGAACTTCAACAAACGGCACAAACGGAAATAGCAAAATCCATAGTCATGTTATGAAAACCGAAAACGGATTGGAAATAATGACCCTAGACAAAGAGGAGGTTGAAAAATGTATAGCCCTGCTCAACCACTTGGTTCAGAACACAAATGATATCTTCGAGATTCCCAAGGAATTGCGAACGGAACTGTTGAAAGCCTCGGGGAAACTATCCAGGCCCAATAGAGAGGAATTTTCGCGCAGAAAAAAGGATGCCAAAAAAGCCGAAAAACGCAAAATGGCAGCCAAGGACAAGTCCGCAAGAAAAGTAACGGGAATACGCAACGCTAGGGAATCTGTTGTATTCGTGGCCCCAAAATTACTTCCTTCCTTAGCCATTTCAGAGAAGGAACAATTGGAACTTGAATCTGCTAGAAACTGCTATGTCTGCAAAAACCTTTATACCAAATTGCATCATTTTTATGACAGCATGTGCTCTGAATGTGGCGACTTTAACTATGCCAAACGCTTCCAGATCACCGATCTTAAAAACCAAGTTGCGGTAATCACAGGGGCACGTCTTAAGATTGGATATCACATAGCGCTGATACTATTGCGTTCCGGGGCGAAGGTGGTGGCCACGACTCGATTTCCTGTAGATGCGGCCTTGCGATTTTCAAAAGAGGAAGATTTTACCCAATGGGGCCACAGGCTAAAAATTCACGGGCTTGATCTTCGACACATTCCTTCGGTAGAAATATTTTGCAATTACCTGGAACAACGATATGACCGCCTCGATATTCTGATCAACAATGCGGCGCAGACCGTACGACGGCCTGCAGGTTTTTACCATCATTTAATGTTCAATGAGGAGCTGCCCATATCAGCCTTGCCAAAATTTGCGGCAGACCTGCTAAATGATCACATAGCCTGTTTAAGGAAACTTTCCAACTTAAATAATGGTGCCACAAATAGCCATAACAACTCATTACCAGTTAAATGGCACGGGGCGGAGCCTGGTATCGGCTTGAGGGCCTCGGCCAAATTGTCTCAAATTCCTTATAGTTTCGATAATTCCCTAGTGGCCAATGAGGTCTTCCCGGAAGGGGCATTGGATGCCGATCTTCAGCAGGTGGACCTCCGAAAAACGAATAGTTGGCGCCTAAAATTGGGCGAGATCGAAACCACTGAAATGATCGAGGTGCAACTCGTGAACAGTATAGCCCCTTTTGTGCTTTGTAATAGGTTGGAAGGACTGATGAAAAAAGAAAACACTGGGCAAAAGCATATCATCAATGTATCTGCCATGGAAGGCAAGTTCCATAGATTTTTTAAAGAAGACCGCCATCCCCATACCAATATGGCCAAGGCTGCACTTAACATGCTTACCCATACCGCTGCAGGTAGCTTGGCCAAGGAAGGCATTTATATCAATGCAGTAGATACTGGCTGGGTCACCGATGAAGATCCGATTGACCTTGCACAAAAGAAAAAGGACCTCCACGACTTTCAGCCACCCTTGGATATCGTGGATGGTGCCGCCAGGGTCTTAGATCCGCTTATTGATGGTATCAATACGGGCAGGCATTGGTCGGGTAAATTTTTAAAGGACTATAGGCCAATCGATTGGTAGTGAATCAATATCCCAAATCCGCTTTTACTTTTATAGTTGGTCATTATGATTGATATTTTTTGGGACTATTCCCTCATCAATAATTCCAAATCCTCCGGAGTTCTGGGCAGATTTTTACTAAGTATTTCAGAACCGGTTTTTGTAACAACAATCACATCCTCTGTAAAAACTGAAATTTGTTCGTCATGGTTGTAGTACCAGGGCTCCACCGTAAAAACCATTCCTTCGGCGAGTGGTGCATCCTCTAAATTGGGATCGCCAGTGGAAAGTCCAAGGTGATGGCCAAAATGGAGTCCCACTTGCATGTATTTTTTGGCTTCCTGCGGAATTATTTTGTCCGTCATTGCTTTGATGTCCGCAAACGTAATGCCAGGTCGGATCATGGCGATGATCTGGTCGGCGATATCTACTTCCATCTGTAAGATCAACCTTTGGGTTTCAGTAAATTCACCCGATACCGGAAAAGTCCTCCCCACATCGCTCACGTACTGATTGAATTCACAGCCAACATCAAAGATGACCAGTTCACCTGCGTTCATCACACGGTTACGACGATTATAATGGGTGGCGAGTATGCGCCATGGCCAAAGAGAATTGGGCCCTGATTTGATGATAGATCCAAAGGCCAACCGTTGGGCACCATTCACTTTATAGCTACCCTCCAGGATTCCTTCCAAGTATCTTTCATCGACCCCAGGCCGAATTTTTTTAGCGGCTGCTTTGATACCTTCCACATTGATTGAGGTAGCTTTGCGCAACAAATCTATTTCGGCGGGCGATTTGACCATCCTAGTTTGGGCAATATCAGTATAGCTGTTGTTGAATCTGAGTCCGGGATGCCTTAACTGCATAACATGTACCATCCATTCCTCGGGACTTGGTCGCGCGATATAATCCATGGCGGCGATACTAACAGTTCCGCGTCTGCCACTGTTGATCCAAACAGGGATTGAAATTTGTGCCGCTTTCTCAACCAGATTTGAGAATTCTGTAATGTTCTTTAAAGCAAGTCCGGACTTATCGGATATTGAAGGGTCCTTTAGTAAAGTCCTGCCCGGAAAATCATTTGGTCGGGTATTGCTTACAAAGCGCTTGTCCTTTTCTGGGGCATAAATTACCGCCGAGCCTTGGGCGAGGTCTAATACCAACAAACTATTGGGGAGTTCTAATCCCGTGAAATAGTAAAAATCATCAGCTTGACGAAAAGTTTCACCTGAGGAAAATCCGTCACGCGCTGGAATGATGACCAACCCTGTTTTGTCCTGTTTGTATAAGTGGGCCATTAGATTTTCCCTGCGCAACAAAAGTTCGGTATTGGTAAACGGAAGGTTTGTCCACTCGAAATACGGCTGCTCAGGGGTTTGGGCAAGTAATGTCCAAGAGAAAACGAACAAAAAAGCAAAAAGAATCAGACGGTTCACGATTGAACTTAATTAAGTAACAAGATAGCTAAAATTGCTGGGATTGAAGAAATTTGATTATGCCATGCTTACCCCGAACAGATGTCCGATGAACGCGGTCACCCCCATCGCGACGGTACCCCAAAAGGTAATCCTTAAAATGGCCATTTTGGTGCTCGACCCTCCTGCTTTGGCCGCAACGGTGCCCAGAATGATCAAGAAAACCATGGCAAGGGCATATTGAAGGTAAATCATTTGTTTTACCGGGACCAATAGTGCCGCTATGACCGGCAATACCCCTCCTAAAATAAATGCGGCCCCAGAAGCGATGGCAGCCTGTAACGGTTTGGCCTGTGTAATGTCATTAATGCCCAATTCATCGCGGGCATGTGCCGCTAATGCATTATGTGCGGTAAGCTGATTGGCAACCTTTAGCGAAAGTGCTTTGTCGAGCCCCCTGTTTTCATAGATGTCGGCCAATTCCAAAAGTTCGGCTTCTGGAAATTCTTTTAACTCTATTTTCTCCCGCTCAAGATCCGCTTTTTCAATGTCGGTTTGGGAACTTACCGATACGTACTCCCCTGCGGCCATTGACAAGGCCCCTGCGACTAGACCCGCGACACCTGCCAGTATTATCGGTTCACGTGTTACGGAAGCGGCAGCAACCCCTATTATGATACTCGCCGTAGATAAAATACCGTCATTGGCACCTAAAATTGCGGCACGTAACCATCCACTTCGCATTAAATAGTGCTTCTCGCCTTCCATAATTTTTGGATTCGGTTGTATTTATTCCTTTCAAGTAGGTCCTAAATTCCTGAACGATCCAAGCTAACCTATTCGATTAACTTAAGATGGTCAGCTCATGGATGAGCACTTCCTTGATTGCACCTTCAGTGGCCTTTCTATGCGCAGCGATATGCGCACTTTCGTTATGGGCCAACCAGTGGTCTCTCGTGACCCAATTTTCATAAAAGAAAAAGCGATCAGGATTTTTGTTGTCCAGGTGCAGATCGTAGTTCAGGCATCCTTCTTCTAAAAGGGTAGGGGGTATAAGTTTTAGAAGTGATTTTTTGACCAAGTCCCTTTTTTCAGATTTTGCGAGAATGGTCGCGGTGATTGTGAGTTGTCGGCTACGCATATTGCAATAAAAATGTTTAGGCAAAGATAATGATCTTCACGCTAGGGGAGGGATTATCGGACCACAAACCACGCACTTTTAAATTCCAAAATCGAATAAATTTATGAGAACTGGAATTCGGTCTACATTTTTTGCACTTTTGCAAAGCAACAATAGAAGCCTTCAAATAAAATGGATTACTTTCTCATTACGGCCATCCTTGTATTTCTTTCTGCAATTTTTGGGTATATCAATGTGCGTTTTTTAAAATTGCCCACCACTATAGGTCTAATGGTAATTACCATCGTATTTACCTTTTTCGTTTTTGCTTTCAGCTATTTCGATGATACTTTGTTGGTCGCGGAACGGTATATCATTTCCCAAGTTGACTTTAAAACAGTTCTTTTGGATATCATGTTGAGCTTTTTGCTGTTCGCGGGCGCCTTACATACAAATTTTGAACAGCTAAAAGTACAACGTTGGCCAATTTTCGTGTTTTCCACCCTGGGGGTACTGGTATCTACCTTTTTGGTAGGAACTGCCATGTACTATGCGCTTCAATTATTTGGATACCAAATATCATACGTGCTCTGCTTGCTGTTTGGGGCCTTAATCTCTCCCACCGATCCAATCGCTGTGCTTGGAATCTTAAAAAAAGCCGGCGTTCCTAAAAAATTGGAAACTAAAATAGTGGGAGAGTCCCTATTTAATGATGGTGTTGGGGTAGTGGTATATTTGACCATTTACCAATTTGCCAGTCCTTCATCCGAAAATATCTCGGCAATGGATGTACTGGAACTTTTTGGAGTGGAGGTTATCGGTGGCATCATTTTGGGACTATTGGTTGGCTGGGTGACCTACCGACTTATGAAATCGATAGATGATTATGACATTGAGGTGATCATTACACTTGCCGCCGTAATGGTAGGGACCGTCATTGCCCAACACTACCACCTATCGGCACCTCTGGCCATGGTTACCGCCGGCTTGATGGTAGGAAACGATACTTTGCGCGATAGCGCAATGTCTGAGATTACTGAAATATATGTTGACAAATTTTGGGAATTGATCGATATCCTTTTGAATACGCTCCTCTTTGTTTTGATAGGTATGGAAATCTTGGTCTTGACTTTTGAGCTGAACTATGTGTTGGCAGGTCTATTCGCTATCCCTATAGTGCTTGTCTGTAGATATCTTTCCTTGCTATTGCCTATAAACTTTTTTAAGGAGAAGTTGGATTTTGTTCCTAAAACCAATCTGATCATGACTTGGGGCGGTCTTAGGGGTGGTATCTCGATTGCGTTGGCATTAGGACTTACACCGGCCATGCATAAAGATTTGTTCTTAGTTATAACCTATGTTGTAGTGGTCTTCTCTATAATTGTGCAAGGCCTTACCGTAGAAAAACTGGTCAAGAAAGTTGCATAAATTTGTGGAGACAACGCTCAACTTTGGTACATATATTAAGTTGTGGACAATAGCTGATTCGGTTCTGATATTCCAATTCTTCATTTATGGTTTTGTGTTAATCTTGGTTAAGGTTTTCATAATTGGGGAATAACCAACTCTAAAATGCGATATCTTTAATGGTGCAATTATAGGCTGAGATCCTTCTGTCGATCCCCCGCGATTTTAGTATCATTTCGGATTAGGATGTTGCACTTTCCAACCACCCTTTATTGAACCTCTACCATTGACAACCCTTCATGCGATTTCAATTACTTTTTAAATATATTATTACAAAGTGGAGTCCAGAAACCACTGCAAAAACGGGGCGGACCCGAAAAGCCTTAAGAGTAGGAAACAAAATTAATTACCCATGAAAAAAGTGTTGGTTCAATTTGATCTAAAAGGAATGAGCGTAATGCAATACGACCAAATTTGGAAAGATTTGAGAGCTGCGGGTCATGCAAACCCTAAGGGATTACTACATCATTTTGGAGCCCCTTCCGCCAAAGGAATGATGGTATCCGATGTTTGGGAATCTGCCGAGCGTTTTAAGGAATTTGGTAAAGTTTTGATGCCTATTTTTGAAAAGAACAAAATCCCAAAATCTGATCCATTAATCTTGCCTTTGCACAATGAATATAATGCTAAATTGGTGGCGATGTAAGTACATCGCGTTAACCAATTAAGTGGAACGGAGCCTTTCTATTGATGGGCTCCGTTCTTTTTTTGATGTGACCATCCCTCGAGTCTTAAAATTGGCGCTGTTGGCATAGTTTATTCAGATGGCCTAAACCTAGAATTTCCATATACGGCCCCACGCCTTTTTTGTTTATCCACAAAACACCCTTCGATTGGCATTGCTTACTTGAGGATTTAATTCCTAGCTAATAATCAGAATATTTTATAAAAAATCAGCCAAACTGGGAACTATTCCATGAGATTATCTGGTAAAACCCTCGATAAAAAACACTTCCAATCGTCGAAGTGTTTTGGGTCCTTGGAACGTTTACCGAATAAATTTTACACTTCATCCAACTTCGGTACAGTTACCGAAAAATAGGGCGCTTTGGCGAGTTGACACCAAGCCCTGCTGCATTCCGAGGTTATCTTTATATAACCCAAATGTTACAAATGAAAGCTTTAGTCACCTTGATCTTAGTATTAACCTTCGGAGCTTCGGCCCTGGCACAAAAATCTGAAAGCCATGATAAAGTTCACACTATTGAAATGGGTATTGTTTTGGATTCTGGCACTAACAGTCTTGACCATAAGAAAGAAATTAAGACTGGCGAAGAAACAAGCATAGCCCGTTTGTACAAATTCAAAAACGCTAGAGTTAAAAAAGCGTTGGCCTTTACTACTAGCGCAAAAGCCAAAATGGCTTAGTCGCTATCCCCAATTCCCCAAAGTTAACCTTATCCCATAAAACTATGATTCTATTTACTTTTTCAATCGCTGTTCTACTCTCGTTAACCTATGTTTCCCTTTTTCCTAAGACAAAGGGAGTAATGAGACCTCTTAAAGTTCCATCAAAATAAGTTTTAGCGAAAGGACAATTTCAAGAACCAGGTCCAGGTATCAATATCAATTATTTAATTTTGATTATTGATTATAGCTTACTGATCACTGATCACTGCTTACTGATCACTGCTTACTGATCACTGCTTACTGTTTTATCCTCCGTAGCCCTTGTGCAACGTAACTTTAGTGAAGTTGAACGGCGAAGGAGGAATGATTACCCTTTCACACCAGGTTGTAAGATTTTGTATCCGTCTTTGGCCTTGGTTTCTTTAACGAAACGTTTTACATCTTCCAACAAAGCTTTTGCGTCATAGACGATCCCGTTCTTGATGGTATATTTTACGCCCCCTGCACGGACAACTTTGTTGTCATCCGTTAGTTTAATGGCGCCAGTGCCATAAAGTACTTTTAGGTTTTTCAGTGGATTTTCCTCCACCACTACAAAATCGGCCAATTTGCCTATGGAAACTGTGCCCAACTTGCTATCCATGCCCAAAGCTTCGGCCCCGTTCAAAGTAGCGGCGCGGATCACTTCCAACGGATGAAAGCCGGCTTCCCGCAAAAGTTCCAATTCCCTGATAAAGGCAAAACCATAGAGTTGGAATATAAATCCTGAATCCGAGCCAGTAGTTACACGCCCGCCCCGATTTTTATATTCGTTGATGAATGTCATCCAAAGTTGGTAGTTCTGTTTCCAGGCTACCTCTTGTTCGGTACCCCAGTCATGCCAATAACTACCATGCGATATTTTACTGGGCTGATAGAATTCCCAAAGCGATGGCAAGGTATATTCCTCATGCCATTCCGCCCGACGCGCAGCTTGTAGGTCGCGGCTTGCCTCATAAATATTAAAGGTAGGATCTAAGGTAAAGTCCAAGGCAAGCAGTTCGTCCATCACTTTGTTCCAATGTTCGGAATACGGTTTGGCGGCCTGCGCCCATAATTTTCCTGCATTCTCAAAGCGGTGCTGCTCATTCGCATAGTTATAATCCAAAGGGTAGTCTTGCACCGTTCGGTCCTCGAAAAGTGCTTCTGGAAGGCCATACCAATGCTCCATAGAGGTAAGGCCGGCTCGTGCAGAGTGCAAAACGTTCCATCGGGCTACGTCTAACTGGGCATGATGGCACGAAGAACGCAACCCCAATTTTTTATTCTCGTCCAATGCGGCGGACATAATTTCAGGTGGCGCACCCAAAAACTTGATTCCATCCGCACCTTTTTCTGCGTTTTCCCGCACCCATGCACGAGCCATTTCAGGAGTGCTGATGGTTGCTTCGCTACCAGTACCAAAGAAGGTGTGGGTAAAGATCCTTGGGGCTACAATCTCGTTTCGATCGCCTTTTCGCTTAAGGTCCAGCGTCCAGTCAACCCCAGGGCCCCCAACTTCCCGTACCGTGGTCACCCCGTGACCCATCCAAAGTTTAAATACGTAATCTGGATCGGCACCTTGCGCCTCACCACCAATATGCACGTGCATATCAATAAAACCAGGCATCAAATACATCCCACTACAGTCCAACTCTTTTCCACCAGTCTTTAGCTGGGGCCGTTTAGACGCATCGATGGCCACCCCTGGAAAACCAACCACTTGTATGTTCTTGATGATATTATTTTCTACGACGATGTCGATCGGACCTTGAGGTGGTGCTCCGTTGCCATTGATCAACGTTACGCCACGAATGATCATTTGCGAATACGGCCCATCTCCATTTAGGGATTGGGAGGTCGTTAGGTGCGTACCTCCCAAAATGATCATCAAGGTAAGGAGAAGCTTCTGTTTCATGGTAGTTTGGTTTTAAACATTATTTAGTTCTTTGTTTGAAACTTTATTATGACCCCACAAATGCCACTTAAGGCATTATCAAGGCATTCAGCATTGCAATTATGCTTTCCGATTTTAATTATCAGTTGCGTTTTGGTCCTTTTCAGGAACACTTATTTTATCACCCAAAAAGATTGCATTCAAAAATAAACGATTCGTGCCATACCAGGAACCCCTGAAATTAGGATTATCGGCAAAGAGGATCACGCGACCACTTCCCAATTTACTGACAATAAGGGATGCCGATGGTTTGAGATATTCCTCCATGTTCTTTTTGGAAATAAAACCATCGATGTGGGGGCTTTTGCCATACTTGGCCACCGTAGCATATTCATTTGAACTGGGCCGCAGCCATACCTCGTTGTTTTTATACACGGGGATGCTGAAATCGTGATACCCAAACGACAGGGGATGCGTGAGATCGAGGTCGGCCTTTAGAATGACTCCACCAATACTTTCTTTTCCGAGATTTTCACCAGCATCTGCATAGGGTCTTCGTAGCACAGTTTTGGTAGAATCTTTTTCGGTGGAATCTTTTTCAACATTGGTCAGTTTTTCTTTGACCAGTTTCTTTTCAATAACCCATTTGCTGGCTGTTCCAATGGTAATCAGCGTATTGCCCAGCTTTACCCATGCTTTTATCTTTTCTTGCTGTTTTTTGCTGAGGTCATAACGACCTGAGACCATGATAAGGGTAGTATAGGAATTGAACTCACTATCGTTAAAATTGCGCAGTGGTATTTTGGTGATCGGCATGTGCACCCGGGTATCCAACAAATGCCATACTTCGCCAACCTCGTAAGAGCTGGTACCATTGCCTACGAGCATCATAGCCTTGGGTTTTTTTAAGGCACTTACATAGGCACTTCCCAAATCGATACCATCAGAACTATAACCTGTAGGCGCAGCGTAGATGGGGACGTTAAACTTTTTTTGTGCCTGTTGCATCAGTTCAAAAACCTTGTTGGCCTCCTTCTTCTGTAAACTTACAGGTACAACCAGGGTACCATAGCTAAATTTTTTAGTCGTTCCCCCTAGCTTGGCCGTAAAGGGCCTGAAGGCCGCCGAAACGACCAGTTCTTCCTCCTGAAGATAATACAGGACCGCAGGGGCGTTATAATCGTCATAATCGATGAGATAGGCGTAATCTGACTTAGTTATTGGTGCAATTTTCACCAACCCGGCGGTACTTTCGATTTTGTCGCCCAGATTTAATGGGGTAACGGGTTTGTACTTCATGTTGTAAAAATTGGCAACTGACCATGCGGATGCGTCATAATATACCGAATCACGATACTTGCTATACGTCTCGAACATGGTCTGCACCATTCGATACTGGGGTTGTGAGGTAGGTACTAGGTAACCTTCCCCTGACCTATATACATCAATATGATGTAAAAGCAGCTTGTCTATAAAGGCTTTGACGCGGTTTTGATCATAAGCATCCCCAAAGGAATAACCCTTGATCTTGCTTTTGGCCGCATTTCCCAGTGCGCTTTTAAAGAAATCTTGTTGATACTTGCGCATGTACGCCTTATTTTTCACAGCCGTTTTTACCGTGGTGATGCTCGAAGTATATTGGTTTCGAATGGTAAAGGGAAAGGTAATCTCGCCAAATGGAGTAGTTTGTTTATGGCCACGCGAACTGGCCTGTTCAAATAAAAGTCCTAGTCCACCTTGCAGGTCGGGGTAGGAGGAGCCATAACCAGGATAGGTACCATCGAATACCTCCTTGGTAAAGTATAAAGATCCGATACTGTCGAGCGCTTTAGAAAATTCAGCTCCGAACATGTTATTAAGATCCTCATAGTTCTCCTTGGGCATAATAGGATTTAGTGATCCGTTGGTTTTCATTGGCTCGAAAAAATAAGTGGCCTGGCTGCCCATTTCATGAAAATCGGTCACCACGTTGGGATACCACTCATGGTACCATGTCAATTTACCTTGACTTTCCGGGTTTATGGCCAGGAGCCAGTCCCTGTTAAGATCGAACCAATAGTGGTTCGTTCGTCCCCCGGGCCAATATTCATTGTGTTCGGCATCTTGGGGGTCGGCTACATTGGGGGTGCCTTGATAACTATTGGCCCATTGCGTATGGCGATCTCGCCCATCTGGGTTGATGGTCGGATCAATAAATAACACTGCATTCTCAAGGTAGTTGAGGATTTCCGGATTGTTCGATGCCGCAAATGTATAGGCCGTCAACAATGCCGCCTCTGAACTGGAGGGCTCATTGCCGTGGACATTATAGGCCAGATTGATAAAGATGGGGACATCATTATAATTGGAAACCGTTCGTTTGGGATCTATAAAAGCCAGATGCTGCTTCTTTAGGTCATCCAGTCCAGTCAAATTTTTAGGGGCGGTAATGGTCAATATAACCAACTTGCGACCCTCATGGGTTTTTCCATAATAGTGGATGGAAACCCGGTCAGAAACTTCCGCCAACTTCTCGAAATAAGCCACGATGAGATCATGTCTTGTATGGTGTTCCCCAATACCATAGCCCAAGAAGGCCTCTGGAGCTGGAATTTTTTCGTTAAAAGGATGAAATTTTTGAAGGAAATAATCTTGGGCATTAGCACTGGCACTTATAAAGAGCACCAAAAAAAGTAGTTTTTTGAACATCAAGGAACATTTTTGAATTAAGAATTTTAAATATAACGATTAATTCAATAATCCATGGTGCATAATATTCGTTAACCCTTGTAATTGGTATGTATATCCAATGGACAGACAAATAAATTGGGATTGACCCTCAGAAGGTAAAACCTAATACCCGACAAATAAATTCCGGAAAGACCCAAATCCGAAAAATATAGAATGATCTAAACTTCCAATAATGAAATTGGGCCAATTGAACATTTCTATATTCCCAAATTATGCCAAATTGGGAATGGTTTCTGAAATCTCTCGAAATTTTACGATATAGTGGGTACCTTTTTTGGAAAGGTCCCGAATAATCGACCCGCGGAGCTGACGAGCAAGGTTGTGTATTAACTTAAGACCCAATGATTTGGTGGTCTTGTAATTAATAGTCTCTGAAAATCCGGTACCATCGTCTCCAATATTCAACAGGTATTCATCATCCAGACCTTTTCTCAATTTGATTAAAATCTCGCCTTTACTGTCGTCCACAATACCGTATTTCAACGCATTGGTAACCGCCTCATTGATCAGCAGACCCAAGGGTATCGCGGTATCGATGTTTAATTTCACGTCTGGGATGTCAATGTCCAAAGTGATATTGCTACTGGTACCTTTAATGGAGCGCACCAAGTATTCAGCTAGCTCCTGTACGTACGATTTGTATTCTATCTTACCTATATCTTCCCTCATGTAAAGCATCTCATGTACCATGGCCATCGAGATTACCCGGTTCTGGCTATTCTTTAAGATTTCCTTGATCCGTTTATCTTCATTGTTCCTTGCTTGAAGGCTGAGAAGGCTAGAAACGGTCTGTAAATTATTTTTTACCCGGTGGTGCACTTCCTTTAAAAGGTTTTCTTTTTCCTTGATCTTTTCTTCCAATTGATATTTGGTCTTATAGAGGTTATGGTGTGCGTGTAAAAGGTTCTTTCCAAATACTCCACCCAAAAGGTAGACCGAAAATAGCACGCTCAATAAGGCAAAAAGATTTCTTGACTGTTCGGGCACGACGTTGGTCACAAAGCTAAAATCGGCTATACTTTGCGAATAGATCAACACGATGATCAACAAATTTAGGTTGAGGTATATGGTACCATAGGCCTTTGTGGTCACGTAACCGGCCACTACAATGAGTGCGAGGACAAATATAAATGGACTATTGATACCCCCACTGTACAAGGT
>JBBKWR010000031.1:0-3605 GCA_037969055.1 Flavobacteriaceae bacterium
CATTTGCACTTGCAAAACTGCCCTCTACTAATTTTCAAAACCAAAAGAAAAAACATAGCTTAGGGGCACTAAATCAACCCTATGCACATCACCAAAAAACTGGGCCTTTTCTTGGGGCCCCTTCTATTTTTCATCCTGAACTACATGCCATTTGATATGATCTCCGAAAGTGGGGATGCGGTGATTGCTGTAGCAGTTTGGATGATCGTTTGGTGGATTACTGAAGCGGTCTCGATTTCGGTAACAGCCTTGTTGCCACTATTTTTATTCCCACTGCTCAAAGTAATGCCAATTGATGATGTGGGGGCCAAGTATGGAAGTCCGATTGTGTTTTTATTCTTTGGGGGATTTATCCTGGCACTTGCCCTCGAAAAGGTAAACCTGCACAAACGCATTGCCCTTAACATTATTCGTTTGACGGGCACCACCCCCAACAAGGTAATATTGGGCTTTATGATCGCCACGGCCAGTTTGAGCATGTGGATCAGCAATACCGCAACCACGGTGGTTATGCTGCCGATTGCCATCTCGGTCATTGGTTTGTTGGTAAACGACGAGGATGGATTTACAAAAAGTGATAAGAATTTTGCCCTTAGCGTAATGTTGGGCATTGCTATTGCGGCCAATGCGGGCGGAATAGCCACGGTGATCGGGACGCCTCCGAACTCGGTATTGATCGGATTGTTGGAAAATCAATACCATATTGAAATTTCATTTTTAAAATGGATGGTCATCGGGGTCCCTTTTTCTGCCATCATGCTCACCATCAGTTATTTGGTGTTGGTTAAGGTGATGTTCCCAAGTACGCAGCTTAAGTTCACGGCATCCAAAGAGGTAATCCATGAAGAACTCCACAAATTGGGCCGTATGAGTGGAAAGGAAAAAATGGTGTTGTCGATTTTCGGGGTAACCGTTTTCCTTTGGATTTTCCGTACGGTGATCAATGGGATCTTCCCGGCCTTACAACTCAACGACACTATTATAAGCATGATGGCCGCCGTTGCCATGTTCGCCATACCCTATAATCTTAAAAGGGGCGACTTTTTGATAGATTGGAAGGATACCCAGAAACTGGCCTGGGGTATTTTGATTCTTTTTGGGGGCGGCCTGGCCTTGGCCGAGGCTATGCAGGTCAGTGGTATCGTAGATTTGGTGGCCAACGCGATCGCCTCGAGCAATATTAGCATTTTACTTACAGCCTCTTTATTGATCGTACTGATGCTCTTTCTCACCGAACTCATGAGTAATGTTGCCCTAGTGGCGGTTATGGCTCCCGTTGTTGGAGGTATTGCGCTTGGATTGGGCCTTCCTGTCGTTTATTTATTGATTCCTGTGACCATTGCGAGCAGTTGCGCTTTTATGATGCCTATGGCCACTCCGCCCAATGCGATCGTTTTTGCAAGTGGCTATATAAAGGTTCATGAAATGGCCAGGGTGGGGATCATCTTGAACTTGATTGCTTCTGGGCTGCTGATTTTAATGTTTCAATTTGTCGTGCCTTTACTATTCTGAGGCTTTTCCACTACCCAAATAAGCCGGAAATAGAAAGGGTTAGGTAAAACAACTGAAGATATTGAGCGTCTTTAGAATCCCTGAATATTCCATTAATTTGCTCTACATTGATCGAAACACAACACCCCTGCATACCAGGGGCGTTGTGTTGGCTAATTCAAATAGGGGACTACCCTAGCTAATATACGGATCAAAGCCATTAGGCAGATGTTTTTGGGTATCAAAATCTATTTGGAAATTGTCATTTTCATCAATATAATTAAAGCCCTTAACATTCTTTGGGAAGGCATAGGCATCAAAGCCTTTCGGGAGGTGCTTTTTACTCCTGACCCTAATTATTGGCTCCTCTTCAATATATGGTATACTTTGAAGGTCGAAATATACCTCATGTGGATTAAACCCTACTGGCAGGTAATCTGAAGTATCGAACCCAAGTTCAAATGGGATTTCCTCTTCTATATAGACTACAGTATTGAGATCGAGACCTTCGTCCCCTTCTGATGGATTGGCCGCAAAAAGTCCATTTACCAAAGCCATTCCCAATATTGCACTGAATTTCAAATTCTTGTTTCGCATAACGTTTTTAAGTTTAATAATGCAAGAGTATAACGTTCAACTAGGGGTTTATTGTTTAACGCAACCAAGAAGAATTTTAAGAAAATCGGTCAAAAAACCAAATTCATAATCTGAAGGGGTTAAAATTGGCAACTTGCTATCTTTATGTAGGTTTTGTTGCCGGCAAGTCAAATATAAAGGGTCATTTTTATCAAAAAAATAAGGTAGACTTGTGAAAAAACTTAGCCATTAAAACTGTTCCAAACGAATTAAGGACATTTTTGTGGGCAAAAAAATAAAGCCATCTGGTTAGATGACTTTATTCTTGACTAATCCGCTAATTGAAAAATGAAATCTTTCTATATAAAAAGACTCATAAAAATGTGAATTGTTACAACCCTATCAAAATATTTTTTAAATACATTTTGAGCTACTTATTATATGCCAATAATCGCAATGCGTTTAATACCACAAGTAGCGTAGAACCTTCATGAAATACCACCGCCACCCCGATGTTGGCCCAATCGAACATGGTAGCAGGGATCAAGAGTGCCACCATACCTAAACTGATCCATAGATTTTGAGCAATGATCGATTTAGCCTTTCGGCTGAGACCAATGGCAAAGGGTAGTGTTTCCAAATGGTCTGCCATCAAGGCGATATCGGCGGTTTCTAGCGCCACATCACTTCCGGCGGCTCCCATGGCAATACCAACAGTGCTGTTCGCCATGGCAGGTGCATCGTTAACCCCATCTCCGACCATGCCCAATTTACTTTGTTGGGCCATTAGGCCTTGAATGGCCTTAACTTTTTCTTCAGGCAATAGGCCCCCCATAGCTTCGGATATGCCAATATCCTCTGCCACAGCGTTGGCCACTTCCTGATGGTCTCCGGTTAACATGACCATCCTTTTTATGCCCAAGCGTTTTAACTCGATCAAAGTTTGTTTGGCCTCTTTTCGCGGGACATCCCTCAAACCCAATATTCCAATAAAGTCATCATCTTGTTTTACCAGCATGGTCGTCTTTCCCTGTGATTCCAGTTGTGCTATTTGATCGCGAACAGGTTCCGGGATTGAATTTCCCATTCCAAGATGGATTTTCAGGTTACCAATTACTATCGTTTTTCCCTCCAAGACAGCCCTGATTCCCATGCCCTGTACGGCCTGTAAATTTTCTGCTTGGGGAATATCACTCCCGTTCAATGCCAAAATTCCGTCCCGAACAATGGCCTTTGCCAATGGGTGGTCGCTCATTGCCTCCACGGCGACCACTGTTTTAAGCAGGCCTTCCCTATCCATGGTATCTAATGGAATTACTTCGGTAAGTTTTGGCTTTCCTTCCGTAAGCGTACCAGTTTTATCGAAGGCGAGCGCCGTCAGGTTGCCCAGATCTTCCAAGGGGCGCCCCCCTTTAATCAGCACGCCCCCCCGGGCCGCCCTGGCAATGCCACTTAAGACTGCGGAAGGGGTTGAAATTGCCAAAGCACAGGGGCTTGCAGCCACTAGCACCGCCATTGAGCGGTAAAAACTTTCGCCC
>JBBKWR010000032.1:0-3181 GCA_037969055.1 Flavobacteriaceae bacterium
TTAAAAGATGCGGTTCCCGGCAATAAAAAATATCATTATCTTGATCAGGACAATTAAACCCATGAAATCCTTAAGGCTCCTGTTTCTTTTTTGCTTGCTGGTTTTGTCCTGCAAAGAAAATCCGACCAAAGATGAACCCACCAAATTAAAGGAAGAAGCTGTACATGTTAATGATTCGGTAGCCTTAATTAAGAAAGCGCATAAGAAGGTTTTAAAAAGTTTGGACGGATTGGCAGATACCACATTTATACGATTGGCTGATTTTGACGATGGATTCGTTTATGACCTGCGCTATGCGACCGCTAACAATTTTTTAAAGGAAAAGGTCTATGACTGTGCAGAATGCTACACCCGTGTTAAAACTGCAAAGGCTTTGATAGCGGCAAATAAAGAATTTAAGTCTAGGGGCGTAAAAATCAAGTTTTTTGATTGCTACCGTCCCAATTCGGTGCAATACCAGATGTGGAAAATTGTTCCCAATCCCCAGTATGTGGCCGACCCGGTGAAGGGTTCGATCCACAATAAAGGGGGTGCGGTTGATATTACCCTGGTCTCATTGGAGGGCATGGATTTAGACATGGGAACGGATTTCGATTTCTTTGGAAGAAAAGCCTATCATGATAATCACGATTTGCCCCAAGAAATCCTTGAGAATCGCAAATTACTGAAAGAAACCATGGAGCAGCATGGATTTTGGTCGGTTCGCACCGAATGGTGGCATTATAACCTGGGTGCGGCGTCTAATGAAAAGGTGGCCGACTTTAGATGGCCCTGCGATTAGTGCTGGTTATAATTTTTTAGTCTATTCTTTGAAAGTCATTTTTAATTAAATAATTCGTCATGCGAAAAGTTGTGTTTACATTAACCTTGTTCTTTATCCATACTTCAATGATGTCTCAAGATACAATCATGCCTCTCTGGCCCAAAGGCAAAATTCCGAACCATATCCAATCTGATGAGCAGGAAGTCCATTCCATAGAGGGCATACTCCGTATCAGTAAGGTGCAAGTTCCCACCATTGAGGTATACTTGCCCTCCAAGTCCAATGCTAATGGACAGGCCATGCTTATTTTCCCAGGGGGAGGCTATGGTATATTGGCTTATGATTGGGAAGGCACTGATATCGCCAAATTTTTAAACGGTAAGGGAATTGCAGGCATTGTGGTCAAATATCGATTGCCCTCTGCGGTGTCACAAACAGAGCAATACAATGTGCCCTTGATCGATGCGCAACGTGCCCTGCGATTGGTGCGCGCTAAGGCAGCGGAATTTAATATAGTGCCTAACAAAATTGGGATCCTCGGATTTTCTGCGGGCGGACATTTGGCGAGTACCTTGGGCACCCAGTTCAATGCGAAGGTTTATGACCCCGTGGATGAAATCGATAGATTAAGTCCCCGACCCGATTTTATGGCACTGGGCTATCCGGTCATCACATTTGGTGGTTCGACGCATGTGGGATCACGCACCAATCTATTGGGCGAAAACCCAGATCCCAAAATGGTGGAATATTTCTCCAACGAAAAACAGGTCACTGCCGAAACCCCGCCCACTTTTTTGGTGCATGCCACCGACGATGGGGGCGTACCGGTAGAAAATAGCCTCCTTTTTTTCCAAGCGCTCAAGGACAAAGGCGTGTCTGCGACGTTACATGTGTACCCGAAGGGCGGGCATGGATTTTCTTTGGCGCTTCATGACAAACATTTAAGGGGATGGACGGAACGGATGTTCGAATGGATGGAAAGTTTGGAATAATTTATTTTTTAGGAGGACTTGCTAAAACTTGTTTAAATAATCGCGCATTTTTGCCCGTTCATTCGCGTCTGGGAGCCTGTCATACCCAGCAGTCATATTGTCGACCAAATGCTGGAGATTTGAGGTGCCTGGTATCACACAGTTTACAGCCTCCTCTCCAAGGATATATTTTAAAAAATACTGCGCCCATGATCGGATCCCAAGCTCCTCGGACCAAGCAGGAAGTGCTTTTCCGCTAGTTACTTTAAAGAGTGATCCCCCCTCAAACGGCCTATTGATGATTACCGCGGTGCCATGTTTTTTGGCAATTTCCAAAAGTTCATTTTCGGCATTTCGTTGCCTAATTGAATAGTTGAACTGGGCAAAGTCCGGTTTTTCGTTTTTAATGATTTGCGCGAGCGTTTCATGTGACGCATCGGTATAATGCGTGATGCCCCAATACGCGATCTCCCCTTTTTCCTTCATATCCCTCAAGGTTTTGAGGTGGGTCTGCCAGTCCACTAAATTGTGGATTTGCATCAGGCCCATTTGCTTCCTTTTCATTTTTTTCATAGAACTTGCCATTTGCTCGATTCCCTCTTGTTTTCCAGAGGTCCAGACCTTGGTGGCGTAGAAAAAGCTATCCTGAATCCCCAATTTTGACGTCAATTCACCTACTACTTGTTCCGAACGACCGTACATAGGGGAGCTGTCTATCACTCGCCCACCCATGTCCTTCATTTTTGAGAGCACTCCTGATAGTCGTTCCCTATCGTCGGCATCGTTCCCAACGTCGAATGTCTGCCAGGTGCCCAAACCGACTATGGGTAGCGATTTACCTGAGGAGGGGATTTTTCTTGTGATCATCTGTTTTTCTTTTATGAATGATAGGTGCGGCAAGACCAAGGTTCCTAACGTCATATGTGTCATCGCTTTAGTGACTTGTCTTCTGGTATAAGTCTTCATTTGATACTATTTCTAATTAAAGGCGAGCGTTTTTAACAAATAAATCTTGGGGGCGGACGAACCAACTTTGAAAAGCGCCGACAGACGAACTGAAGTGTTACCTATTTGGGTCGGTTTAGAACAAACATTGGAAATGCTGTTTATGACAAGGTACTTTTTTTCATGGAATCCATCTTAGGGAATAGTGTGAAATAAGAATTAAAATTTGTAGTGTATTTGTAGCAAACTTTTATATTTTTGCAATCCGATTTCCAATACCAATACGCCCAGAGTTTCCAATTTTATTGGAATTTGGATTTTGATTATTGTAATTTAACGGCGCAGCTGTTTATTTCGGGATGTAGCTCCCCTTCGCATTTTTCAAATGCTTCGGGGAACAGGCTCCGTCCGGTAGCGTATCCCGCCAATGGCGGGATGGTCGCAAAAAAGAAATTGATTAGTAGTTAATATTTCGGGATGTAGCGCAGTCCGGTAGCGTACA
>JBBKWR010000033.1:0-3586 GCA_037969055.1 Flavobacteriaceae bacterium
ATACCGTCCTTTCTACTAAACTAACGAAAGAATCCCGTTTTTGGTTCATTACTATGGGGAATGTCCCCGTAATTATGGGTATTTCGTCGAATTTATGGTCAATTCCTTACCAAAATCTCATCTATCATGCCATATTTGAGGGCCATATCCGCTTTCATCCAGTAATCCCTGTCGCTATCTTCCATCACCTTGTCAAAAGTTTGTCCGGTATGTTTGGCAATAACCTGGTAAAGTTCATCTTTGAGCCTTAGGATTTCCCTGGCGGTAATCTCAATATCACTGGCCTGCCCTTGGGCTCCACCCATGGGTTGGTGAATCATGACCCTGGAATGCGTCAATCCACTTCGTTTGCCTTTTTTTCCTGCACATAAGAGAACGGCGCTCATCGAGGCGGCCATTCCAGTGCAAATCGTTGCCACATCGGGTTTAATAAACTGCATGGTATCGTAGATGCCCAGTCCTGCATATACACTTCCCCCTGGGGAATTTATATAGATCTGTATGTCTTTTGATGCATCCGTACTTTCAAGGAACAATAATTGTGCTTGTACAATATTGGCGACCTGATCGCTGATTCCAGTACCTAGAAATATAATCCTGTCCATCATCAATCGGGAGAAGACATCAAATACCGCTATATTCATTTGTCTTTCCTCAATAATATTGGGGGTCATGCTGCTAGGGTACATACTACTAACAATTTTGTCGTAATACATGCTATTGATCCCCTGATCGTTTATAGCGTAGTTCTTGAATTCTTTTCCGTAGTCCATTATTTTTGTGCGATATATTATTCCAACAATACCCAAGATTTACTCGAGCTTACAATTTCACCTTCACTTTTGGAGAATCCTAGGGGAAGGCCACCACCGATTAATTTTTGAATTACTAAGATGGCGCAGCAACCAAAATCCGTTTTCTAGTGAATCACAAAGTGACTGTTCACCGAAATCATAATTCAAAAAAGGTGCCGAAATTTCTATTTTCGGCACCGTAAAGATACTTATTTATTTTTAGTGGGGACCTAAATTCCCGCAATCGGCGGTGCATCTAAAATTAACCGTAAACCTCTTTTATAAAGTTGTCATAGGTTACTTCTTTGGTTTTAAGGTTAACCTTTTCTTTGTACAGGTTCATCAATTTTTGGCTCATCAATTGTTCTGACAGCCGTTTTACTTCATCTTGGTTGCCCAGAACCCTTGCGGCAATGTTATTGAGCTCTTCGTCCTTTGGATTTAATTGGCCAAATTGGGCCATCTGTGTTTTAATGAACCCTTTGGCAAATTCCTTTAACTCTTCGAATTCAATCTTTATGTTATTGTCTTTAATGATCTTGCCTTCAATGAGCTGGTACCTTAATCCTTTTTCAGATTTTTTGTATTCCTCGCCCGCTTCCTCTTCGGTCAATGGTGATTCCCCGGTCATTTGAATCCATCGGGTCAAAAAACCGGACGGAAGTTCAAATTTGGTATTTTCAATAAAATATTCTGTGACATCGTTGAGCAATTTTTGCTCGGATTGTTGTTCGAACTGTTTTTCCGAATCGGCTTTGATTCGTTCTCTGAGTTCTTTTTCAGATTTTATGGCGTCTGGCCCGAACAGCTTATCGAATAGTTCTTGGTCCATTTTGGCAGGTTCACGCTCGTTGATTTCTTCTATGGTAAAAGCAACATCGATATTGAGTCCCTTTGCCTTATCGGCGGTAACGCCTAAAACACTTGCAAGCAAATAGTCTTCTTTTAACAGACTCTTGCTCTTCAGTTGCACAACATCCCCTACCTTTTTTCCCAAAAGGGCGTTAAGTGCTTTTTTACTATCTATTTTATCAAGTTCTAAAGTTGCTTTGTTGTTTATATCGGCTTCTTCATTTATAAAGGTTCCAATAATCTCATTTTTTTTCCCAACTTCCGTTTTGCTTACCAATTTCCCGTACTGCTTTAAAATACGATCGACCTGCTCATCGACCATTTTCTTGTCTGCTGTGATTTTATAATACGTGATGGGTTTTTTGGTTTTTAAGGGCACCTCAAAAGTTGGGGCAAGTCCCAATTCGAATTCAAAATCGAACTCTTCTTTGTCCCAATCAAAATTATCTTGTTGTTTGGGCAAGGGATTACCCAATACATCCAATTTTTCTTCTGTAAGGTATTTATGAAGGTTATCCTGCAAGAGCTTGTTCACCTCATCCACCAATACTGCTTTTCCGTATTGTTTTTTGATCAGTCCCAAAGGTACCTGCCCCTTTCTGAAGCCAGGAATATTAGCCTGTTTTCTGTAGTCCTTCAGAATGGTCTCAACCTTTTCTTTATAATCTTCTTTGGTGATGGCGACCTTTACAACGGCATTAAGCGCATCGATCTGCTCTTTGGTGATGTTCATTTTCTTTTTTGAAGTTTAAAATGGGATGCAAAAATAGCATATTTTATATCCCCAAGCAAGTTTTTGACAAGCAGATCAAGCGACGAAAGGGATGCTTATTTGTCTTCCTTTAATAACGAAAACAAAATCGATTGAAGAAAGGTCAGGAGCAGACTGAACAACAAGGCCCACCAAACCCCATCGACCGAAAATCCAGCTATGAAATAATCTACCAGCAAGATGATGATTGCGTTGATCACAAGTAGAAATAACCCAAATGTCAGGATTGTTATCGGGAGGGTTAGAATAATCAATAAGGGTTTCACCAAGAAATTCAAGAGACTGAGCACCACGGCAACGATAATAGCGGTCACATAGCTATCGACTTCGACATGGGGTAGAATTTTGGAAAGTACCACAACGGCTAAAGCACTTAAAAGTAATCTAATGATAAATTTCATGGGCCGAAATTAAGATAAAATTAATAGAGGTACCGAATAGCTCCGGTACCTTTAAAAGTATATTTTTTTTATTAGTTGATATATAGCCCGGTATAATCCAAGGGATCGACAGCTGGCAGTACCGCATCGTATTTGGTTTCAATGATTTTGATAAATTCATTGGCCAATAGGGCATAGCCCCTTGGGGAAGGATGCACGCCATCCAAAGAAAATCCACCGCCAGTACCATATGTAGCGGTTACTTTACTGCCATCTGATAAAACGACCCCTGCCTGGGCAACTGTGTTATAAAAGGTTTCAGCATCAAAAAATCCAAGGCCATATTGGGTGGCCAAGGCTTCGATGGTCCCGTTAAATTGGGCAGTTGCTGTGGTCACTTGGGTCTGCTCATCTGGTGTCAAAACCCATTTGTCCTCCATGGGATAGGTGATGCCATTGATGGCCAATTGTCCAGCGGTCGCTGCTGGGAGGCCCAAAGTTTGCAAGGTCGCGAACGCGGCCTCGTTTAAGGTAGCGATGGCGTTGCGTGCTGGTAATACAATAAGATCGTTGGCAGTGGCTTGTCTGGCTTGGCCATATAAGAATGCGGTAACAGCGGCAGTTCCCGCGTCGGCCCCATTGGCCAAAAGAACTTGCTGTATTTGTGCTGAAATGTCGACCAACGATTCATCTTTGATTACCAAAGCACTAGCAGCGGTCGTTGAAAAGGTGATGGCACGTTCCGGAACCCCTAAAAATGCAAATACCCCATTTAGTTGGGCGAAATT
>JBBKWR010000034.1:0-9130 GCA_037969055.1 Flavobacteriaceae bacterium
TTAATTAATTTATGTATATGCATTATAATTAATTGCAGATTGATAATAGTATGACACCATAACCGCATTTAACATTTAAGGGTGGATCAAGTAACTGTAGGAAACCCTTAGGCCATTCGCATTACTCCCCAACGGCTTGAAACCGCGCCGACTTGCGCGAATGCGTCCCACAAGAATGAACCGTCGGTCTGGCGTTCTTCAAGGGCAGGAACCTTTTGCAGAGCCCCTGCAACACCTCTTACCAAAACGCTTGCTAATATATTATTTAATAGATCTGGTAATCGAGCTAGAATAACCCCTATTTTTAGGTAACAATCCATACCACTGCTTAACTTTAATAGCTAGACCTTTATGAAATACAATGCCTTCCTATCCTATAAACATGGGGATGATGATGAACTGGCAAATGGTCTTGAAAAAGCACTCGAAAAATTTGCCAAACCAACCTTTTAGCGCCGTGCCTTTGAAATTTTTAGGGATGGTAACGACCTTTCAGCGGCAGCCGAACTTGGCGAAAAAATAAGAAATAGACTATCGAATCAGAATATTTTATCTGTATGGCAAGCCCATCAGCAAAAAATTAATGGAAGCAAAAGATTATACAACGATTGAAAATGAAACAAAAAAAGTTTTGGTATTAGTAGCTACAATAAAAAAGTAAACAAATCTCCTAAACAACTTGCCAAATGCATAAAGAAAAAATCGGAAAATACAGGTGGACAATTTGTGCCCTGTTATTTTTTGCCACCACGGTTAATTATCTAGATAGACAGGTACTTAGTTTATTAAAACCTTCCCTGGAAGAAAAGTTTGGATGGAGCAATAGTGATTATGCAGATATCGCAGCGGTCTTTCAATTTACGTATGCCATCTCCATGTTATTTGCTGGCCGTATCATTGACAAGCTTGGTACCAAAAAAGGATTTGCCTGGGCCATTAGTGTCTGGTCTATTGGTGCAGTGGTTCATGCATTAGCAATTCCAATTGGTGAAGGAATGGTTTCCATTTTAGGATGGGCTGGAATTGTAGCAGTACCCGTTTCTGTATTGGGGTTTATGTTTGGCCGTGCCGTATTAGCATTGGGTGAAGCCGGAAACTTTCCTGGAGCAATCAAAGCCACTGCAGAATATTTTCCAAAGAAAGAACGGTCTTTTGCTACTGGTATTTTTAATTCCGGGGCCAATATTGGCGCTATACTGGCACCATTAACTGTTCCTTGGATTGCGAAAACCTGGGGCTGGGAAGCTGCTTTTATTATTATTGGTGCAATAGGTTTTTTATGGTTATTCTTCTGGCTTTTTTTCTATGACAAACCTGAAGAACAAATAAGGATGTCAGCAGCAGAGCTGGCTTATATAAATGACGAACCAGAAGGGCAGATTCCTGAATCCAAAGAAAAAGTTCCCTGGCTTAGGTTATTAGCATACAAACAAACCTGGGCTTTTGTCTTAGGAAAGTTTATGACGGATGGCGTGTGGTGGTTCTTTCTTTTCTGGTTACCAGCCTATTTAAAAGATCAGTATGGAATAATTGGGACAGAAATTATGTTACCTCTTGCTGTGTTATATAGTTTAACCATGTTTGGCAGTATTGGTGGTGGATGGTTCCCGATGTATTTTATTAAAAAAGGATACAATCCTTATGATGGTAGGATGAAAGCCATGTTGATGATCTCTGTTATTCCGTTGGTAGTATTAGCGGCGCAATGGTTGGGCGAGATCAGTTTTTGGATGCCGGTAATACTTATTGGTCTTGGTGCATCAGCTCACCAGGCATGGAGTGCTAATCTTTTCACTACGGTATCGGATATGTTTCCTAAAAAAGCAACTGCATCAGTAGTAGGAATTGGTGGCATGGCCGGTGGCATAGGTGGTGTTTTGGTGACAAAAATCGGCGGCGCCTTGTTTGATCATTACAAAGCATTGGGACATATAGAAACAGGCTACACTATCATGTTTGCGTTCTGTGCCGTAGCTTATCTGATTGCATGGGCAGTGATGAAATCGTTGGTGCCAAAGTACAAACCAATTACCGATTTATAATAAGTACTTACTAACCCTTCGAACCAAAAACTACGAAAACTTTCTGCAATGAACTTGGTGAACTACAACGCTTTGATTAACAGGCTATTATTTTTTAAAATGTATGAACAAGGGTCGTATATTTATGTGTTGGGTCAAATTCCACTGAAGCTGCCTCAATTTGCTAAACGACTCCGTCGTTCTCGCCCATTGGGAAATTTGACCCGATGCCCCGTTGAACCAAATTACTTTTTCCCCTTCCCTTGCCCAGTTTTCGCACTGCCGGTTCAAACCACGTACATGACACAATCCCGAATGCTCGGGACTAAAATCAATTTGGCAACGTCCTCTCTGGCTTTTAAATCTTATATGTATCTTCGACACACAACCTTTTAAAAACGAGGACGTTAATACGTTTTGTGGCGCGTTGTACCTAATTAGTCAAGATCTTAGACATGCAGCAAAATGAACAGTTAATTATGAACTAGGATATCAAAAATTAAAAAATGCTTAAAGACGGAGCTTCATGTAAAGTGATTGGAGGTACTCATAAGGGAAAAAATGGTGTCGTTAGGGACATCAAGACCAGTAAAAGTGGAATCGTTACCATTACAGTTGTTCAGACGAACGGTGTTAGATTTAAAACTCTTGCGAAAAATGTTGAGATAAATTGAATATCAATGAATTAAAAAAAATAGAACTTGGCACAACGATAGCTATGATTCATTTTGGCCTGAACCCGGCATCAAAAATTATCCTACTTTTAAATAAAACAACCGAATTGAAAGTTCAAAACCAACAACTTCGACTTGCTACCGTAAATTTTCCCTCCGGGAACCAGCCGCATGGCTCGCTGTCAAACAAAACGTAATCATATCCGAACCGTTCATTCCAAATCAAACAAAAGGCACGCAATGGGTATTTTGATTTTTTAGGCTTTAAAATTTTAACTTGGACTGTTGGCCAAGCGTCTTATTGGATTTCGCCAGGTTTTAAGCCATTCTTTAATAGGCTTAAAATGCCTACTGAACTGGTAAGGCGCAAAATCGAACCAGAGTTTTACCTCCGCCGCTTCACCGCCTTCTAAGGTCAGGTTATTTTGGATCTCAAAATCCAAAAAATCAAAGTCATTGGCCGCTTCTTGCTCGCCATCTTTATAGGTAAAAAGATTGTTTTCATTGCCCAAATAATAGCGTAGCGTGGTGTACGTACCGGGTGCCAAGGCAACCACGCTGCTCGATCTTATAAAATGACCTGAGCCCATCCCTTTGATCTGTACCGCGTTTTGTCCGGGAAAATCAATGATATAATGTTCCTTCCCCTGATCGTCAAAAGCGGAGAACTTGGTAATGTTCAAATGCATTTCAGAAACTTCTAGCGCATCGGCACAGTCATTTTTCAAGATCAACTCTTTGATAGGTCTGCCTTCAAGGTCAAACAGTACTGCCCCCATAAAGGTATGGGGCAACGTCAACCATGTGCTTGTATTAAATGTTGTTCGTTCCATAATACGGTATATTAAAATTATACCCTGCAAAGTTGCGATGGATTTTAAAGCCATTGAACACCAAAATTTGCCAATATCTATGCTATTTTACCCCTCTGATAAGTTAATAAATAGTTAAGAGGTTAAATAAGTACACTTGCTATAACATATCGGTAGGGCATTGTAGCGCTCCTAACTGGAAAATAATTACTTTTAATGAACCTTAGGGGGTTTCAGCATGGACCAAACAGGCGTCAAAAGGGCGATCTTACGAGAAGGGTTGGCTCAAATTAATGATATAAACATAATGAACAGGATGTTATTTAGACTCATACCCTTGTTTTTGGTTGTATTGGTTTTTTGCAAAAATGAGACCATCATAGAACCGGTGAATAACCCTGTAATCAATACTTATTTACATCTTTCCCATACGAGGACCAATGCCAATCCTTCCATGGATAGCCTTGTGGAAAGGGTTGATTTCAATAAATTTGAAATGTTATGGCTTGGGGGTGACATGGCAAATTTAACCTCAAAGGATGACGCTACAATATCCCATGTTGACTCCATTTTCGATGTTGGCAATACCAACACGTTATGGTCACTTGGTAACCATGATTATTCAGATTTAAATAGGATTCAAAACTTTACAAAAAGACCTCCATTTTATGCTTATCATAAAAATGGATTAACCTATATAGTATTGGATACCCAGGATAGTCTTAGCAGTGTTGTTGGGGCACAAAAGGCATTATTTGATGGAGTGGTCGATACCATACAACAATCATCACATTTAATTATTTTACATCATAAATTAATTTGGATGTCTGGCAATACTTATTTGGAACCTCAAATCCCATCCATTTCAAATGCTGCCATGGGGGATTGCTTCCATTGTATCAATCCAAATAATTTTTACACGGCCATTTATCCTAAATTGTTGGCCGTAAAACAGAAAGGTATAGCAGTTCTGTGTATAGGTGGCGATATTGGATTTCGCGTAAAAGAATTTGAATATATGACATCGGATGGGATATATTTTCTCGCTTCCGGGATTTCTGCGGGAACCCTTGATAATAAAGCACTATTATTTAATCATGATCTTATTAATAAAAAATTAACCTGGGAATTTAAGCTGATGAGCGACCTTAAAACTAAATGAACAAGGGCTGCCCAAATAAAAATTTGGGCAGAAAGGGATAGATGTTCACAACGAAGCGGGAAGCAAGTATTGTAATAAATGCAAGGATTGGGGTTTCAAAATACCCAACTTTATATATTAATGAATCGGGTTCCGACGCTTGCCAAGGATTGGGTCAAGACAGGTGGTCCAGCGCCGTGAATTACGGATCCGATTGATCCTATCTTCAAGCTACTTTCCGGCATAATGTTAATAATCGAGTTGAATACTTTCATCCACCGACCCCAAAAAGACTTAGAGAATCAATACCTTTGCATTTCTTAAAAAATGCTCTTAACCCAATAACCATGAACGAAATACTCAACCAATTTGAACTCAGTGCTCAGGATAATTTTTCTGTCATCACCTTTATACTGAACATTGTTATTGCCGCTGTACTGCTCTTTATACTGTCCAGATTATACATTAAATATGGAAATTCCATTTCCAACCGGGAACAATTGTCGCGTGTTTTCATTTTGGTCGGCGTGACCACCTTTATCATCATATCCATTGTAAAATCTTCTTTGGCCCTTTCTTTGGGATTGGTCGGGGCATTGTCGATCGTTCGTTTTAGAACAGCCATAAAGGAGCCAGAGGAATTGGGGTTTTTCTTTATCGCCATTGCGGTGGGCCTTGGGATGGGTGCCAATCAGTTTTTACCCACATTCATTGGGTTTATCTTGCTGGTCTTGGTCATAATCTTGATGAAGAAAAACAAGTTGGGCAATACCATTTCACAGAACTTGCTATTAAGCCTCCCCGCGGAAGGCAGGAATAAAAATGATATTGTGGAACAGATCAGCTCTGTTTTAGCTAAAAATTCCAATCAACTGGAGATGAAAAGATTGAATATGACCGAAAAAAGTATCGATATAAACTTTTTAATCAATTTGGCCAATCTGGAAGGCCTACAAATTATTGCCAAAGAACTGGTAACTTTGGACAAGGATATCAATATCACCTTTATCGATAGCAGCCTTTAATCATATCATCAAAGCGCAGTATACGCTATAGCACCATTAAAAACATTAAAAGGGCATCATGAAAATAAAAACTGATAAAAAGCGGTCTTTCAAGTTTGCCATTCCCCTTCTACTTTTTATTCCGCTCATTTTGTTCTCCCTTCAATTTGCCGTCAAGAAGGAAAAAGGCAGCAATAAGAGTGAGAAAAAAGTAAATGAATTTGAGTCTCCCACGGTCCTCATGGGTGCCCACAGCATTGAGAATATCATTGCGAAAAATTTAAATAATATCCACCAGGATTCAATTTGCGCATTACATTTGAGCAATGAATTGGGCAACACAACCTTATATTATGTGTATAATGCCCCCCTTACAAAGGATCAGTTGGGGGATGTATTTTTTCTTCATATTTATCTGAAGGATAATACGGAATGGAAAAAAAATGGCAAAGGGGAATATATTAATATGGACTTTAGGGCCAAGCCCACGGAAGTAAAATTGGACGGAAAGACCTATTTCGTGTTTAAAAGATTTTTTGAACACAAATCCATGACGCTGGGCAATATAGATTATATAAATACCGGACGTTACAAAGTAGGAATTGGTAGGTCTTATGATCTGAGCAAGATCAAAATTGACCATATTCCTTTATCCAATACTTCAAATAATCTGGAAAACATAGTCATTACTATCAACGAGAAGGAATTCGACAAACTGAGGGATAAAAGAAAAAGCGCCTTAAAAATCGGTATTTTATCATCGGATGACAGTGATTTTGTAAAAGCGAGAATAGCCTCTAAAGAAAATAGTGACATAAAAGCGGAATTACGATTGAAAGGCGATTGGACAGATCATTTATCAGATTCCATTAAATGGTCATTTAAAGCCAAGTTGGATGACGGGTTCAACTTATTTGGCATGGGTAAATTTTCCATCCAACAACCCAAGGTAAGGAACTATGTTTGGGAATGGTTGTTCAATAAAACCATGAAGGAAAATGACCTGATCGGATTGCGATACGATTTTCTAAATGTAGATCTGCAAATCGCACAAAAAGACACCCTGGTCAAAAAAGCCATGGGGATAATGGCCATCGAAGAATCATTTGACAAGATTCTAATTGAAAATAACAAACGAAGGGAAGGTGTCATTATTAATTTTGACGAATCCATACTTTGGGACGACAGAAAAAAACAAAGGGAAATGAACCTGCCCCATGCCGGTGCGGACAGGGATCTCTACTCCATTACCACTGCACCCATATCGGTATTTAATGAAAATAAGGTGCTGGCCTCCCCGCTGCTCAAAAAACAATTTGACATCGCAAAGAATCTTTTACACGGCTTAAGAAAAGGGGAATTGAAAATTTCCGAAGTGTTCGATATCGACAAATTGACTTTTTTTGTTGCGCTATCCAATTTGTTCGGGGGACATCATGGTCTGACCTGGCACAATCTTCGGATTTATTATAATCCGGTGACCAACAAATTGGAACCCATCTCCTACGACTCGAACTCCGGGAATAAAATTTCTGGCATCAAAGATTATATCCTCGCAGAAAATGACCCTTTGTACGAACAAAAATTGATTGAAAAGCTGGAATTGGTGAGCAGCGACGAATTCGTCCAAAACCTTTACGATCTGCACTATGAACAACTGAATGCTTTGATGATCAATTTAAATACCGAGTACGATATTAATTTTGACCGCTCCGTTCTGGAACACAACAGCAATCTCATTAAAAAACAACTCTATCCCTCCAATTCGATCATCTCCCATCTCTACGATCATACTTCAAGGGAGATGCTTATCAGTATAAAGAATATTTCCAATTTCCCGATTACCATCAATTCCTTGTGGGCGAATAAGGGGATGGTACTCTCAAAATCGATCCCATATACCCTCATTTTTCCCAATGAAACGAAAAACATTCGGTTTCCATTAAAGGCCTCTTTTGTAAATGCCTTTGTTTCCAAAAAAAATAAAAAAGGGGAATTTCGTTATCCAAATGATGTCAGCAAAATAAACATAGATTTCAAGGTATTGGGCGCAAAATATAACGGTACCGGTAAAATAATTCCTTATCGGGAAGAAAATGCCAATTTCGCAAAGGAGTACAGGCAATATTCGGAATTTGACCTAGAGGATTTTGGGTTTGTTTTCGTGGACGAAGAAGATAAAATCATACATTTTAAATCGGGGACCTACGGGACCAAGAAAACAATTCGGATCCCCGCCGGATATACCCTCCAAATTGAAAAAGGATTCAGTTTGGATCTTACAAATGGCGCCTCCCTACTATCGTATTCACCTATTATTGGCATAGGAACAAAGACAGACCCCATTACGTTCTTTTCCTCCGATAGTACGGGCAATGGCATTTTGATCTCCAATTGCGGTCAAATATCCATTTTGGAGTATTGTCATTTTAGTAATCTTTCCAACCCAAATGCCATGGATTGGAGCCTATTGGGTGCCGTTAATATTAATGAAGCCAATGTTCGCATTGCCAATTCAACGTTTGAAAAAAACAGGAGCGAGGATGGTTTGAATATCATCAGATCAAATTTTTATATGGATTCGGTCTCGTTTAGCAATACCTTTTCCGATGCTTTTGATGGGGATTTTGTGACCGGTAAATTGGAGAACTGTACGTTTTTAAATTGTGGTAATGATGGTATTGATGTTTCGGGTTCCTACATAGAAGTTAATAATATTATGATTTCAAACGCCTCCGATAAGGCCATCAGTATTGGTGAGGGCAGTAAATTGGTGGGGGGACAGGTTAAAATTGCCGGGGGAGAAATTGGGGTGGTCAGCAAAGACTTGTCCACTATACAATTGAACGGGGTGAACATCGCCGATTCCCGATTGGCCATTTCAAGTTTTCAGAAGAAGCCCGAGTATGGTCCTGGGACCATTGCCCTGACCCATTTAACACTGTTTAACAATGGGGTGAATTTTTTAATTGAAGAAAATTCGGAATTGACCATAGATGGAAAATTGGTTGAAACCAAAACCAGTAAGGTGATCGATCAAATGTACGGAAACGAGTATGGAAAAAGTAGTAAATAGTACCAAGGGGACCTCTGTACCTCTCTTGGCGAAAAACCTGCGTTATGAACGAAAATTCATCTTCTCCAGCCCCCATTTGGAAGATTTGGCGCAACAACTCTATGTAAACAGCTTTTGCTTTAAGGAGATCTTTGAAAAAAGAAGGGTCAACAATGTGTATTTTGATGACCAAAACCTTAATTATTACAAGCAAAACGTTTCTGGGGTCGGGACCCGGGAAAAATATCGAATAAGGTGGTATGGTGACGATTTCCCACAGGTCGCCAACCCAGCGATCGAAATCAAAAAGAAATTTGGGGAAGTAGGGGATAAGATAACCCATAAGCTCCCTGCGCTGGCCTTGGATCTAAAGGCGGTTGATGCCTTTCAGCTCCCTGGACTGATCGCAGATCAATTGGATGA
>JBBKWR010000035.1:0-5367 GCA_037969055.1 Flavobacteriaceae bacterium
CTCAATTACGATAACATTTCGCTTCCCGATCCATATCCTAGCGCAGAATTATGGCTCCTTAGTCCAAAGGTGGATATCACCTTCAGCAAGTCGGTTTTTTGGTCCACCTTGGTACAATACAGCAATCAGCGGGACAATTTGGGTATCAACTCCCGATTGCAATGGCGATTTGCCCCGTTATCTGATCTTTATATCGTTTATAACGACAATTATTTTGTTAATACGTTTTCGCCCAGATATCGCTCTATTAACTTAAAATTGTCTTATTGGCTGAACATTTAGGTCCTCTTTTAGTGATTACTGGGTGCTAGGGCATGACAATTTGGGCAGGCTTACCATTAAACCCTTAAATTTGCACCTCATATCAAATAAATCAAAGCATGAGAGTTTGTTGGGCAGTCTTGTTTTTACTTTTTACCACCCAGCTCTTCTGTCAATCCGGGCCAAGATCTTTTACCGTAAAATACATTACGGAAACTATTGTACCGGATGGCGTGCTCGACGAACCCATTTGGGCTACAGCAGAAAGTGCCAATGAATTTTGGGAGTACTTCCCCCTAGATTCTATCCATGCCCGCCAGCAATCGGAGATTAAGATGTTATATGATGACAAAAACCTTTATATAGGTATCAGGGTAGATGCGGCCGGTAAAAACTATGCTATTCAATCTTTACAACGGGATTTCAGGGCGGGAAATAGCGATAATATCACCTTACTTTTCGATACTTATAACGACGGCAGCAACGCCTTTTTGTTCGGTATCAATCCGTATGGGGTGCAAAGGGAAGGATTGGTTTCCGGGAGTGGTTTGGATCTAAGGGGTTTTACGATATCCTGGGACACCAAATGGAAGGCTGAGTCAAAAATTTTCGATGATCACTATACATCAGAATTGATCATACCCCTTACTTCCTTTAAGTTCAACGAGGGTGAGAAAAAATGGCGTTTTAATAGTTATAGATTTGATACCCAATCGAATGAGACCAGCAGCTGGATGCGAATCCCGCAGAACCAAAATGTGTTTGGACTTACATTTATGGGCGAAATGGTCTTTGAAAAACCTTTGGGAAGATCAAGGACGCCTTTGGCCATCATTCCATATGTGAATGCTTTATCACAAAGGGATTTTGAAATCGACGGCGGGACCAATACGGTAAAGGTGGGCGGGGATGCAAAAGTCTCCATTGGCAACAGTATGAACTTGGACATAACGGTAAATCCTGATTTTTCACAGGTAGAGGTCGATGACCAGGTGACCAACCTTACGCGCTTTGAAGTGTCCCTTCCGGAAAAACGGCAATTTTTCGTGGACAACAGCGATCTTTTTTCCAGTTTCGGAGATCAGAGGGATGGAAACCCTTTCTTTTCCAGACGAATAGGTATTGCCAAGGATACTGCCGATAATTCAATTGAAAATAAAATTCTTGGCGGGGTGCGATTGAGCGGTAAGTTAAATAAGAATTTAAGATTGGGCTTTTTAAACTTACAGACTGCGGAGGACCTCGTCAACGAAATTCCCTCAAATAATAATGCCATGTTGGCCTTCCAGCAGCAGGTATTTTCCCGTTCGAATATTGGGCTGTTTTTTATCAATAGGGAATCCTTTAAAGATTATGCTTTTTTGGAAGAACAGGATAAGTATAACCGGGTGGTGGGGGTAGATTATAATTTATTCTCGGAAGATAACCTATGGAGCGGCCAAGCCTATATGCACAAATCATTTCAACCCCTTAGCGGTGGTAAGGATTTATCAACGGGACTAAGCTTGGAATACAATTCGAGAAATTATAAACTACGTGGAAAAGCGGTTTATTTGGGGGAAGATTTTAGATCTGATCTGGGATTTGTAAGGAGAACCGATATGGTAAAGACATTTTTAAGTCTTGAACGTGTATTTTGGCCAAGCCAGCATATTCTTCAAAACCATAGCTTTCGCCTTACCCCTATTGTTATTTGGAGTCCGGGAAATAATTTTTTAAATACAGATCGTACGTTCAGGGGTTCTTGGGAAGGAAAATTTAGAGACCAATCAGAACTCATGGTAGGTCTAGACAACACATATACCTATCTCTTCGACCCTTTCGATCCGACCAATACAGACGGAGCAGTTCCCCTACCCGGAAACCAAGGTTACCATTATAACAATGTCGAGGCGGGATATCAATCTGATCGAAGAAGAATTTTTGCCTATCAGATGGAATCCAAAGTGGGCCGGTTTTTTAATGGAAAAAATTTCTCGGTCCAGGGAATGCTCACCATGCGCATTCAGCCCAAAGCCTTTCTTTCCCTCATTTTTAATTATGATCAAATCGATTTGCCGGCGCCTTATAGTAACGCCAATATATGGCTCATTAGCCCAAAAGTGGAAATAACCTTTAGCAGGTCCGTTTTCTGGTCGACCTTGGTGCAATACAGCAATCAGCGCAATAATTTGGGCTTTAATTCCCGTTTGCAATGGCGTTTCGCACCGTTGTCGGATCTTTATCTGGTGTATAACGACAATTATTTTGTCAATTCTTTTTCACCCAGATACCGGTCGATCAACCTCAAGTTGACCTATTGGCTAAACATTTAAGGCCTTGTTCGGAAATTGTATCGCTGTTGTAAATCGATTTTATTTGGGCGATTTCAAGCATTAATCCCATAAGTTTGCATTTCAATGCCAATTCCAAACCAATGAGAAGAGTTTATTGGACCATCCTATATATGCTTTTCGCATTCCCTATTTTCGGTCAAACTGAACCAAGGTCATTTACCGTAAAGTATATAAACGAAACTATTGAGCCGGATGGTATTTTAGACGAACCTATTTGGGAAACCGAAGATTTTGCCACTGATTTTTGGCAATATTTTCCCGTTGATTCGGTTCGGGCCCAACAACAATCGGAAGTTAAAATACTTTATGACGATAAGAACATATATATTGGCATAAAGGCCGAAGCCATTGGTGAAAACTATAACTTGACCTCTTTAAAACGAGATTTTAGAGGGTCTGGGAACGATAGTTTTTCGGTTATGTTCGATACCTACAGTGATGGTCAAAACGCATACTTGTTCGGCATCAATCCTCATGGCGTTAGAAGGGAAGGTCTTGTTTCTGGAGGTGGCAATGATCGTCTAAGGGACTATAGTTTGTCTTGGGATGTAAAATGGAAAGGGGAAGCAAAGATGTATAATGATCACTTTACCGCCGAGATCATCATTCCCTTAACTTCGATCAAATTTAAAGAAGGAGCAAAAAAATGGCGATTTAATAGCTATCGCATTGATACGCAATCAAATGAAAGGAGTTCTTGGTCAAGAATTCCTCAAAATCAACTTATTTTCAGTACCGCTTTTATGGGCGAAATGGTTTTTGAAAGACCCTTGGGAAAATCAAGGACCCCTTTGGCAATTATACCCTATGCCAATGCCATTTCACTGAGGAATTTCGAGACTGACCAAGGGCTGAACAATTTAAAAGTTGGTGCGGATGCCAAGGTTGCAATTGGGAACAACTTGAATTTGGATATCACCGTAAATCCAGATTTTTCGCAAGTAGAGGTAGATGATCAAGTTACCAACCTCACCCGTTTTGAAGTTTCACTGCCCGAGAAAAGACAGTTTTTTATAGATAACAGTGATCTCTTCACAAGTTTTGGTGATCAGCGGGATGCCAATCCTTTCTTTTCAAGACGTATTGGCATTGCAAAAGACACCGCGGACAACACCATAGAAAATAAAATTATTGGTGGTGTAAGACTCAGTGGTAAATTGACGAAAGATCTCAGGGTTGGTTTAATGAACTTACAAACCGCCAAAGATGAAGCGAATGAGATCGCTTCAAACAATAATACCATGTTGGCATTTCAGCAACGGGTTTTTTCAAGATCCAACTTTGGCATGTTCTTCATTAACAAACAATCATTTGAAAAAAATGCTTTTTTAGCCAGGGAAGAGGAATACAATCGCGTAGTAGGTTTTGATTATAATTTAGCCTCTAAAGATAATACGTGGACCGGAAAAGCATATCTACATAAATCATTTCAACCAGATGATAAGGTTGGCAATCTATCAGCGGGGGCACAACTACGATACCAATCAAGAAAATTTAATTTTTATGTAAAGGGCGTTGCAATTGATGAAGATTTTTCTTCTGATTTAGGTTTTGTACGTAGAACCGATATTTTCAAGGGTTTTGTGAGAGTAGAACGCGTATATTGGCCTAAGAAAGGAGTATTGCAAAATCACGGTTTCCGATTCTCCCCTGAATTTCTTTGGAGTCCTAGTTTAGATTTTAAAAATACTGACTATGATTTCAGAACCAGTTGGGAGGCTCAATTTCAAAACCAATCGCAATTTAGCGTAGGCCTTACCAATAGCTTTACTTATTTGTTTGAGGGCTTTGATCCAACGGATACCGAGGGTGCCCTTCAGCTCCCTGCTGATCAAAATTATCATTATAATAGCATTGAGTCGGAGTATCGGTCTGATATGCGCAAAATTCTGGCATACTCATTAAAATCAGAGATTGGAGGATTTTATAATGGCAGCCGTTTTTCTGTCGAAAGCATTGTGACCTTACGTTTTCAACCGAAGGCCTTTCTATCTTTGATCTTGAACTATGACCAAATTGATTTGCCCAATCCGTACCCCAGTGCGAATATTTGGCTCTTAAGTCCGAAGATCGATATTACGTTCAGCAAATCACTCTTTTGGTCGACGCTGGTACAATACAGCAACCAACGCGACAATCTTGGGTTCAATTCGAGATTACAGTGGCGTTTTGCCCAGCTATCAGATTTGTTCATAGTATACAACGACAACTATTTTGTGAACAGTTTTCAACCGAAATACAGATCGATCAATCTAAAATTGAGCTATTGGTTGAACCTTTAAAAACGAGTGGGTTCCGTAACCCAAATTCCTAAATCCAAAACCCAAATTCCAAGCACTAATTTCCAAATCCCAAAATTTGCATATCGAACACCCAGCATTTGGCATGGTAATGAGCTTTGAACAACGTTTACTTATTTGATTATATTTGGATTAACGCCAATACTTTTTAAAAATGACCAATAACCAATGAGTGAGCCCCTAATAACCAACGATACCGTTGTTTTTGGCCTTTTAACGCTTTGTTTGGGCTTTGTTTTTTATACTTCCTCCATTAAAACAGGGTTTTGGGCAAAATTTTATTCCTTTGTCCCTGCCGTTTTGATGTGTTATTTGCTCCCTGCCATCTTAGCAAGTTCTGGTTTGATTTCGGATGAAACATCAAACCTTTATTTTATGGCCAGTAGGTATTTATTGCCCGCTGCCCTAGTGCTAATGACGCTGAGTATAGATTTAAAGGCCATTGCGAATTTGGGTTCCAAGGCCTTGAT
>JBBKWR010000036.1:0-16772 GCA_037969055.1 Flavobacteriaceae bacterium
CCGCAAATAAAGTCGTTCTTTACGAAGGTTTGGGTAATATTACTCTTTTTGACTTTGAAAAAATATTGCTGCCCGTTGGCTACAACACGAAACTCAGCGCCCGAACCCGACGGTATGGTGCTGGCATCCAATAAAAAAGTTGAACCTGTGGCCACTTGTGAATAACAGGAAGCTGTGGTATTAGGACAATCGTCATTGATATTAGGCGAACAACTACCCCCAAGTATTTGCCAAGAAACAGTGCTATAACTCCCGGAAAGCGTTATCAACCTATCGTCAAAATCCCCACAAAGATTAAAACGGGCAACAGTAAGTCCGTTGGATGCACAGCCTACTTCCTGATCTGCGCCTTGAATAATAGTCGCAAAAAATGGAGCAGCAGCAACTTTATCATCTCTAGAAATACTTAAATCAGAACGTGTGTCATTAGTCTTTCCACCTACGGAAACTAGTCTTAAGCCTTTGGAGGTAACATCCAAAGCGCGAACAGTCTCGGATAGAAAACTATAAACTTTCGTATTTGCTAAGGCTGAAGTACAAATGGCTGAAAGAACCAGCAACAGCACGGCATATAATATATGCCTTGGTTTCTTTGGGAGCATAGGTTAAGTCGGATTTGGGCAAGAACAACCGTAATTTGGGGGTTCAGATTATTCTTAGGTGTAATTGTTTATACTTATATTTTCTGTTTATATTTATGCTTTGGGTTACTTTAATAATATTTATTTAACGTAAAATTATGAGGAATAGTGTGTGGCTAGTTTGTTTATTCGTTGTAATGTTTAATTTTTCCTGCGCACAGCAAGCTGATAACCAGGTTGATACTCCTAATATGGTGCCATTTACAGCCGAATTATTAATCGATGAACTACCCATTCCGTGGGGCTTTGCCTTCCTACCTGATGGGGCAATCTTGGTCACGGAAAAATCGGGGGAATTGATCCATTTTAAAAATGGAACCAAGACAGTTATATCAAATGTTCCTGAGGTATATTCCAGGGGTCAAGGCGGGCTCCTGGACATAGCGTTACACCCGGATTACCCCAACAATGGTTGGATTTACATTACCTATTCTTCCGCCGAAGGCGATGGGGAGGGAGGCAATACTGCGTTGATACGGGCTAAGCTTAAAGATAATTCGCTGGTAGATAATGAATTACTTTACAAAGCGGTACCCAATACGACGAAAGGACAGCATTTTGGCTCCCGCATCGAATTCGACAATGAAGGGTATCTATACTTTTCGATTGGGGAACGTGGCGACCGGGATGTCAATCCACAAGATATCGCTCGGGATGGAGGGAAAATCTATCGGCTTTTGGATGATGGCAAAATTCCGAACGACAACCCCTTTGTTGGTACTAATGGTGCCAAAACAGCCATTTTCAGTTATGGCCATCGCAATCCACAAGGCTTGGTCAAACATCCGGAAACAGGGGCCATTTGGGAGCATGAACATGGACCGCGTGGCGGGGACGAAATCAATATTATCAAAAAAGGGGCGAATTATGGTTGGCCCATGATCACATATGGCATCAACTATAGCGGCACCCCAATTACCGATAAAACTGCAATGGAGGGCATGGAGCAACCCATCCACTATTGGTTACCCAGTATTGCTCCAAGTGGTATGGCTTTTGTTACTTCGGATAACTACAAAGGGTACAAGGGCAACTTGTTGGTTGGTTCCCTTGCTTTTCAATATTTGGAGCGTTTGGTATTAAACGGAAACAAAGTTATAAAGCGCGAAAAATTAATGGGTGAATTAGGCCGGGTGCGTGACGTCAAAGAGGGTCCAGATGGGTTGGTTTATGTCGCAGTTGAGGGCAAGGGCATTTATAAATTAGTTCCCACCTTGTAATCAGGCAATCTATGGAAGATAGGGCCCAAATTAATACTTTCCACCTTTTAACCTACCCATAACCCAAAACTTATGAAAATAATATTGTCCACCTACTTCGTGTCTCTTATAGGACTCGCGTTATGGTTCCAACAAGATACGACCCTCGAAGAAAGTATGAAACGGGGAAGCGAAATCTATGCAGATTTCTGTGTTACCTGTCATTTGGATAAGGGTGAGGGCGTTGCCAATGCCTTTCCACCTTTGGCCCTATCAGATTATTTATTGGAAAATAGAGAAGGTAGTATACGTGGAATTAAATATGGACAAGATGGAGAAATAGTGGTGAACGGAGTGACCTATAACAGTGTCATGGCTCCTTTGGGTCTTGATGACAAAGAGGTGGCGGATGTGATGAACTACATCCTGCATTCTTGGGGAAATTCTACGGAAACTGTCGTAACCCCAATGGAAGTAGCGGCCATCAAAAAAAATTGACCCACCATCTTCATTATTTTATCGCCGAAGATCATTACGATTCAAAGCTTCTCATTTGGAGGTAGAGCTTTTTGATTGATGCCAAAGGCTATAATGCTCATTTTTTGCCACGCTCCAAAGCAGCCTTTACGGATCCGTGTTTTTTGACAAGTTTTTCAGCCTCGCTATAGTCAACACCAAGTCCTTCCATCACATAACGGGTTCCCCGGTCGACGAGCTTGGTATTGCTCAATTGCATATTTATCATTTTATTTCCTTTGACCCGGCCAATCTTGATCATAAGGGCTGTGGAAATCATGTTCAGCACTAATTTTTGGGAGGTTCCACTTTTCATCCGGGTGCTTCCCGTAACAAACTCAGGCCCAACATTGACCTCTATAGGTATCTCCGCCTCGATGGCCAACGGCGATCCAGGGTTGTTGGTAATACCCGCAGTCAACAGTCCATTATTTTTGGCATCCCTAATGCCTCCTAAAACATAGGGCGTGGTGCCAGAGGCTGCTATGCCGACCAATACATCGTTAGCATTTATTTGGTGTGCCATTAAATCTTTCCAAGCCTGATCTGGGTCATCCTCTGCATGTTCCACCGATTTTCTAATGGCCGTATCCCCACCAGCTATCATGCCAACGACCTTCGTATGGGGCATGCCATAGGTTGGGGGAATTTCAGAAGCATCCAAAATTCCCAGGCGTCCGCTGGTTCCTGCGCCAATGTAGAAAAGTCGTCCTCCTTTTTCAAATCTTAGCACAAGCGCGTCCACCAGCTTAGTAATCTGCGGTATGGCCAGAGCGACCGCAGCAGGAACTGTTTGATCTTCTTGGTTCATTTTTGTTAGGATGGCCTCCGTATCCATGTGCTCTAAATGGTCATGATTGGAGGGAGTTTCGGTAATTTTAATATAATTCATGTTATAAAATTCGAATATCGTGGTTTCTAAATAGGTTCAGAAGGTTATTGTCAGGCTCTAATTCGGTAATCATGGTATTAATGGCATTGATGTCGCAGGTTTTGTAGCGATGCTGCGAATTTAATTTTTCAGAGATACACAAAAGTACCGTTTTTTTTGAGGCTTTAATGACTGCTTTTTTTAATTGGACAATGTCCCAGTCAAACTCCGTCAAGCCATACAGCGAATCAACATAGCCCGTGCCTATAAAACTATAATCGACCTTTATTTCAGACAATTGGTGCATGGCATTTGCCCCTATAGCTATCTGTGCTTCCTTCGAAATATTGCCCCCGATAAAAATGACTTCGACATTTGGTTTGGTCAATAGTTCAAACGCGACCGGTAAGCTCAAGGTAAAACAGGTTAACTGTAAATTAATGGGCAACAATCTTGCTAGCTCTAAACAAGTAGTACCCCCATCTATAAAAATGACGCCCCCTTCTTTGAGCAGTCCAGTGGCCTTTTCTGCGATCTTGGTCTTTTCTTCCAGGGCATATATGTTAACGTTTCTAGCACTGTGACTAATAAATCCAAGGGAAACGGCTCCGCCATGCACCTTACGCAGTTTATTGTCTGCATCCAGTTCCTTTACATCCCTGCGTACTGTATCGACCGAAACATCCAATATCTCCGCAATATCAGTGAGTTGCACCCTATTATGCAAGGCTACTTCATTAAGGATGGCCAATTGCCTTTCTTCTTTTAACATAAAAAATAGTTTAATCTACACAAAGATAAAAAATAAAACAACATGCCGTTTTTTACTGTTTTTAATTCAAAAGAAACTAATATTTGTTATTAAAGGCATAAAACGGCAAAATATATTGCAAAATACTGCAATTGATTATTTTTTTAATTATATTTGCCTTGTCAATTTTAAACTTAAACTTTCTAAAATGGCTACAACTTCAGCAAAACCTAAGAAGATGGACTATCCAACCGATGAAGAATCACGAAAATTTGAAAAAATCAATACCATTATCCACGAAGGCTCCCAGGAAGCCTCCTTCTATGTGGCCAACGAAATCGCGGAATTGATAAGACAAAGACAGAAAAATGGTAAAAACGTGGTATTGGGGCTTGCCACCGGGTCAACGCCTACCAAAGTGTATGACTTTTTGGTAAAGTTCCATAAGGAAGAAGGTTTAAGCTTTAAAAATGTAATCACGTTTAATTTGGATGAATATTTTCCAATGCCACCGGACTCCATACATAGTTACGTACGATTTATGAACGAACACTTGTTCAGCCACATCGACATCCCCCAAAAAAATATAAACATACCCAACGGAACATTGGAAAAAGAAGATGTTCGTGACTTCTGCAGCGCTTATGAAAAAAAGATAGAAGAGGCGGGAGGCATCGATATCCAAGTTTTGGGAATTGGCAGAACGGGGCACATCGGTTTTAACGAGCCAGGCTCATCTCTTAAAAGTAAAACAAGAATGGTTAGACTGGACCGTGTCACAAGATTGGATGCGGCAAGCGACTTCTTTGGATTGGAAAACGTGCCTGCGAAGGCCCTAACAATGGGCGTGGGCACTATCATGGGCTCTAAACGAATTATTTTAATGGCTTGGGGCGAAGGAAAAGCGGGCATTATCAAACAGGCCGTAGAGGGGAAAATACGTGAATCGGTCCCAGCCACCTTTTTGCAGCACCATGAGAACTGTGATTTTATAATTGATCATGCTGCAGCCTCTTCGCTGACAAGAATTTGTACACCATGGCTGACCAGCGAATGTGACTGGACCGATAATCTCATAAAAAAAGCGGCCATTTGGCTTTCTGAAAAGCTAGATAAGGCCGTTCTAAAACTTACCAATGAAGATTATAATGAACATGGAATGGGCAGCTTGGTGGCGGAAATAGGATCTGCAGAACACATCAACCTAAAGGTGTTCAACCAATTGCAGCGGACAATTACGGGATGGCCTGGAGGTAAGCCCAATGCAGACGATAGCAGTCGACCTGAAAGAAAATCCCCTTATCCCAAAACATCCCTCATCTTCAGTCCCCACCCCGATGATGACGTCATCTCGATGGGCGGAACCTTGCTAAGATTGGTCGATCAAGGACATGAGGTTCACGTTGCATACCAGACCTCTGGTAATATTGCGGTTTTTGATGATGAAGTCATCCGATTTATGGACTTTGCCACTGATATCCAAAAGGAAAATACCGCGCTGCAAACACAATTTAAAAAGGTACGTGAATTTATAAGTAATAAATCGCCCGGTGAGGTCGATAGTCCTGAAATACAACGTTTTAAAGGCCTTATACGTAAAGGAGAAGCCTTAGCGGCATGTCGATATTGCGGAGTTTCCGAGCAGAACGCACACTTCCAAAACCTTCCTTTTTACGAAACTGGTACCGTCAAGAAAAACCCACACTCCGCAAAGGATGTGCAGATTACCTATGATCTTTTGAACAAGGTGCGGCCCCATCAAATATTTGCTGCTGGAGACCTTTCCGATCCCCATGGAACACACCGTGTCTGTCTTCAGATTATCTATGAAGCCGTTGATCGTCTGGTAAAAGAGGGCTCAGAATGGATCAATGACTGCTACTTATGGCTCTATAGGGGGGCCTGGCAGGAATGGGATCTTGCCGATATGGAAATGGCCGTACCTATCGGTCCAAAAGACATGCAGCGAAAGAAAAATGCCATCTTCAAACATCAATCCCAAAAAGATGCCGCCATGTTCCCAGGAAATGATGAACGCGAATTCTGGCAACGTGCCGAACAGCGGAACAAGGATACGGCCAAAAAATACAATTCCCTTGGAATGGCCGAATATGAGGCTATGGAAGGTTTTGTGCGGTATATTTTTAATTAAGGGATAACTACATTTGTCATTCCGGGGCAAAAACGCTTTATGCCAAAGCCACTAACTATCAATGAATTAATCGTTGGGGCCGGAATGACAAATGAACGTTTTATGAGGTAGCATGCTAAAAAAAATACTCCTTATTATTTCCTTATCCCAATTAGTGTCCTGTGCCAGTCTACGAAAAATCCCCCAGCCCAAAACCGAATTTAGAGGCGTGTGGATCGCCACTGTGGTGAACATCGATTGGCCAAAAAACGGAACGGATGCCATCCAAAAACAAAAAGCAGATTATCTTAGGTTGCTTGATTTTTATAAAGATCTGCACTTTAATGCAGTAATTGTGCAGATCAGGGCGGCCGGGGATGCGTTTTATAAATCAAAATTTGCGCCATGGTCCAGATTTCTTACAGGAGAAGAGGGTAAGGCCCCCAGCACGAACGATGATTTGCTTAAATGGATGATCGACCAATCTCATCTAAGGGGAATGGAATTTCATGCTTGGCTCAACCCCTATCGATCAACTTTTGATTTAAATACCGACGTGCTAAGTCCAACCCACGATTTCAACCTACACCCCGAATGGATGTTGAAATACGGAAAGAAATATTACTACGACCCAGGTTTACCTGAAGTAAGGGAGCATATGGTTCGTATTATCGACGAATTGGTCGCTAGCTACGATATAGATGCCATCCATTTTGATGATTACTTTTACCCATATACTATTAAAGGTGAAGTACTGACCGACTCACTATCCTATTCTTATTACCATCAAGACAAATCCTTGGCGGATTGGCGACGTAGCAATATTGACTCCCTTGTTAAAAACGTCCATCAAACGATCAAATCCAAAAAACCTTGGGTACAACTGGGCATTAGTCCCTTTGGGGTTTGGAAGAACAATTCTACCGACCCACGGGGCTCCGACACCCAGGCCGGTCAAACCACTTATGATGATCTTTACGCAGATCCCTTGTTATGGATGCGGCAAGGGTGGTTGGATTATTTGGTACCCCAAGTTTATTGGAGCATGGATTTACCAGTGGCATCGCACAAGAAAATTGTCGATTGGTGGGCGTCGAACAGTACCCAAACGAATCTATATATCGGAAATGGACCCTATAAGATCAGGAACAATAGTGACAAGGCTTGGGACAACCCCAAGGAACTGCCCGAACAAATAGTCTATGCCAGAAAAACGCCGGCTATTAATGGCAATGTTTTTTTTAGTGCCAAGAGCCTTATGCAGGACAATAATGATGTGGTGTCCATGCTTAAAAAGAAATTGTACAAGTATGCTGCCCTTCCCCCTATTTCAAAAGATTTGGTTCCAGATGCCACAGTACTTCCTTCCGTGGTATCGATTTACCAAGTGAACGAATCCCTCAATCTAATTTTTAATGATTTGAGCGCCTATAGATTTGTTATGGCCTATCCTTCAGGAAAAAAAAAGAAGTCAGCTTATCCCATTAAAAGACTATTGATAAAAACATCAATACTCGAAGGGCACAAACTAAGTCTGCCAATTAAAGCTTTAAAGGGAAAAAAGAATATTGCGCTCATCTTTATAAACCATTATGGACAAGAAAGTGCAGCGATCGTAGTACATTTAAACCAAACCAACCTAAATGATACAGAAAAATAAATGGGCATGGGCGTGGGTGCCGGTACTTTATTTTACCCAAGGCCTGCCCTATGTCATGGTAGTAACCGTATCTGTGATCATGTATAAAAAACTCGGTGTCAGCAATGCGGATATAGGGCTCTATACCAGCTGGCTCTACTTACCTTGGGTCATTAAGCCACTCTGGAGTCCGTTCGTTGACCTCAAAAGCACCAAACGAAATTGGTTTTTGATCATGCAATTATTGATTTCGGTAGCCTTGTTGGGTGTAGGACTCACCTTGCCCACTAACATTTTCTTTGTTACAACCCTGGCTTGTTTTTGGATGGCCGCTTTTGCCTCCGCAACCAATGACATAGCCTCAGATGGCTATTATATGATCGGACTTACCGAAGAAAAGCAGTCGTTTTTTGTGGGGATGCGCAGTACGTTTTACAAATTGTCCACCGTTACCGGACAGGGCCTGTTGGTCATTTTAGCTGGGTTTTTAGAAAATTATTATGGCGATAATACCAAGGCTTGGTCAATTACCATGGTCTGTGCCGCTTTCTTGATGCTATTACTGACCATTTCAAACTTTTTTGTGACGCCTAAATTCGAGACCTCCAATGCCATTGTTTTAGATAAGCCCAAAAGTTTTTTGGAAGTCTTCCTATCGTTTTTCAAAAAACCAGGAATTGGATTGGCTTTGACATTCATCTTGCTCTTTCGATTGGGGGAATCCCAGTTGGTCAAAATGGCCGCTCCTTTTTTGCTGGACCCAACTTCGGTAGGTGGCTTGGGGTATACAACTTCTGAAGTGGGCACCATATATGGGACTATCGGGGTGATTATGCTGACCGTTGGGGGTATCCTTGGCGGAATTCTCATTTCCAAGCATGGGTTAAAAAGATGGATGTTTCCCATGCTGCTTTCCCTGAATGTTCCTAACGCCCTTTATGCATTACTTGCAATTACCAAAACCACCAATATTGCTGCAGTGGTTGGTACTGTGGTGCTCGAACAGTTCGGATATGGTTTTGGAATCGCAGGTTTTATGGTCTATCTTATTTATATAGCAGAAGGAAAATCAAAAACTTCACATTATGCCATAGCTACAGGTTTTATGGCATTGGGCATGATGTTGCCCGGACTCATAAGTGGGTATATGCAGGAGTGGTTGGGTTATGGTGGATTTTTTACATGGGTGGTCATTGCGGCACTACCGGCCATAGTAATGCTTAAATACATCAAGTATCCACCCGATTTCGGAAAAGCCAGAAATAATGCATCCTAAAGAATTAAACTATCAAAAAGCTAAAAGTGCGCTAAGCCCCGCCGAAAAAGTGGGTCAGTTGTTCATGCCGGCTGCATTTATCAATGACACCGAAGCAGAGATCCAACAACTGGAAAAATTGATACGGGAACAACAAGTTGGCGGACTTTGTTTTTTCCATAGCCGCGCTTCGGCGGCGACCAATTACGAAGGCAAAAAAAAGGTTGTTTATAACGCCAATAGCTTTGAAACGCTCAAAAAGCTCATCCAGCGGTATCAGGTGGCTTCGAAATATCCCTTATTAATTGCCATTGATGCTGAATGGGGTCTGGCCATGCGCATCGAAAACACACCACAATATCCCTACGCTATAACCCTTGGCGCTATTGATGGGCACCTTGAGCTTATCATTGAAATGGGAAAAAATATTGCCATGGATTGCAAGGCGGCTGGCATTCATTGGAATTTGGCGCCTGTGGTCGACATTAATAATAATCCGCACAATCCTGTAATCGGGTATCGCTCCTTTGGGGAGAATAGGGACAATGTCACGGAAAAGGCTATCGCCTATGTAAAAGGCATGCAACATGAAGGGGTGTTGACCAGTGTTAAACATTTTCCTGGACATGGGGATACTGATACTGATTCACATTTGGGACTTCCATTGATTGATAAATCAAAAACAGAACTGCTCAAAAATGAGTTATACCCGTTTCAAAAATTAATCGATGAGGGCGTTGATTCTGTCATGGTAGGTCATCTATCTGTCCCAGCCTTAGCCCAGGGAAGCACGATACCATCAAGCGTCTCAAATGATATTATCAAAGGTATGTTGCGCAAGGAAATGGGTTTCAAGGGAGTGGTTATTTCGGACGCCTTGAATATGCACGCTGTATCGAAAAATTATCCCATAAAAGGAGAGCTGGAATGGCTTGCCTTCGATGCTGGTAATGATGTCTTGTGTTTTGCCGAACATATTAAAGAAGGGATTGCTCAGATCCTAACGAACGCCAAGTACTCCCAAATAGAAGAAAGCTTTGAAAGAGTTTGGAAGTTGAAGGAACGAGCCATTGCCTTTGCTACCAGTCAACCAAACACATCGTTGTCCGACCCTTCCATTCTGAACGGTAAATTGGCTAGTGAAAGTTTAACTCTTTTCAAAGGATCAGCTGAAGACATTCTAGCATTTCAGAAGCAAAAAATAGCTGCAATAGCTATAGGTCAAAATATTGAAAATGAATTTTTTAACAAAATTCTAGAACAAAATCAGTTTCAAATAGAACCAATTTCAATCACCACGATAACGGCCCTTAAAAATAAATTAGTGGGAAGTGACAATATACTTTTGGCCATCTTTCCAAGGCAAATAAAACCAGCCAACCATTTCGGATTTAGTTTGGAGGAGTTGGCATTGTTGAATGATCTGATCTTAGGTAAAAATGTAGTTTTGTACCTCTTTGGGAATCCATATTTTCTGAAATACATAAATACTGATTCCGCAAAGGCTGTGGCAGTGGTCTATCAAAATTTTGATATGTTCCAACAGGTTGCCGCACAACATTTTTTGGGTAATTTTAGGGCTAGGGGTAAATTGCCCATTAGCATCGGATAAATTATGAAGGTTTATAAAATTCTTGGTCTTATGTCTGGCACTTCCTTGGATGGTTTGGATCTTGCCCACTGCCATCTATGGAAAAATGGGGTACGATGGGAATTCGAAATCAAAGACACCAAAAGTGTTGCTTATACTGCAGAAATGCAGGGCGAGCTTAAAGATTCGATTTATCTAAAGGCGGAAGAATTGCTCAAATTCAACAATACCTACGGTACTTGGCTTGGGGAACAGGCAAAAATATTTATAACAGAAAGAAGATTGGAGGTCGACCATATTGCCAGCCATGGCCACACAACACACCATCAACCAGAAAACGGACTTACCTATCAAATAGGTTCAGGCCAACATTTGGCAAACGCCAGCGGGCGAAGGGTGATCTGTGATTTTCGTACCAACGATGTCGCGTTGGGCGGACAAGGCGCCCCTTTGGTTCCCATAGGGGATGCCCTGCTGTTTGGCCAATATGATTTTTGTCTGAATTTGGGCGGCATTAGCAATATTTCTTTTGATGTGAAAGGCAAGCGAATCGCATACGATATCGGCTTGGCCAATATGATCCTGAACCACATTACCCGTAAAATAAATCTGAGTTACGACCGTGGCGGTAAATTGGCCAAACAAGGGCGTATTAATCCAAAGATGCTCAAACAACTGAACGGACTTAAATATTACCTATTACCGCATCCCAAATCAATCGGCTACGAATGGTTCGTAAACGAAGTAGAACCTATTGTTGACAACATAGAGGATTCCATAGAAAATCTGTTGCACACCTCCATTCACCATATATGCGAAAAAATTGCACAACAAATACAAGGCAACAGCAAAAGGAAAAATCAGACCCTCTTTGTGACCGGTGGTGGGGCTTTGAACGACTTTTTGATTACGGTCTTAAAGGAAAAATTGGGCACATCTACTGATGTTGTGGTTCCTTTAAACAATTTGATTGAATTTAAGGAAGCACTGGTGTTTAGCCTTATGGGGATCCTCCGTTTGGAACAAGAAATAAATGTTTTCAGCTCGGTGACCGGGGCTAAGAGGGATTCCTCTAGTGGGGTTTTGTACCTGCCGAATTAAGTTTTTTTAATCGCAAATGCCTATATTGGTTTCTTGCAAAAGAGCATTAGTATCAAACCAAATAAAAGTACCCAAATGTCCGACAAACAAAAGAAGGCTACCGCTTATTGGAAAGAAAATGTCAAATATCTCTTCATCCTCCTAACGATCTGGTTTTTGGTGTCCTATGGGGCGGGAATACTTTTCAAAGATGCCTTGAACCACATTAAAATAGGAGGTTTTAAATTGGGCTTCTGGTTCGCCCAACAAGGTTCGATATATGTTTTTGTCATCCTTATTTTTGTCTATGTGCGTTTAATGAACAAATTGGATAAAAAATATGGTTATGATGAGTGATGGATTATCATCCCTTGAAGTGCCATTTTATGCCGGGCCATAATGATTAAAATTATCGGCTCGAAGATTAAACATACTTGAAAATAGTTCCTTTTGACTATTAACGAATAACCATTCAAACCCAGCCAAATATGGATGTTAAGACGTGGACGTATATTTTAGTAGGAATTACCTTTTCCCTTTACATCGGAATTGCCATTTGGTCACGGGCCGGAACTACAAAAGAATTTTATGTGGCTGGCGGAGGGGTTTCACCTTGGGCCAATGGGATGGCGACTGCTGCCGATTGGATGTCCGCCGCTTCATTTTTGTCAATGGCCGGAATCATAGCCTTTGCTGGGTATGATGGTTCGGTTTATCTGATGGGTTGGACAGGTGGATATGTATTATTGGCGTTGCTGTTGGCGCCATATCTCAGAAAATTTGGAAAGTTTACGGTGCCTGACTTCATTGGAGATCGCTATTATTCCAAAACGGCCCGTATTGTTGCGGTTTTCTGTGCCTTGCTTATTTCTTTTACCTATGTGGCAGGACAAATGCGTGGCGTCGGGGTTGTTTTTTCAAGGTTTTTGGAAGTGGATATCAACACGGGAGTGATCATTGGAATGATCATTGTTCTGTTTTATGCGGTCTTGGGAGGGATGAAGGGAATTACCTACACACAGGTGGCCCAGTACTGTGTTTTGATCTTTGCCTTTATGGTACCCGCAATTTTTATTTCCATCCAAATGACAGGAAACCCAGTGCCCCAATTGGGAATGGGTGCTACCCTAAATGATGGCAGCGGCATATACTTATTGGACAAGTTGAACGGACTCTCAACAGAACTTGGATTTGCGGAATATACTTCCGGCTCGAAAAAAATGATCGATGTCTTCGCCATCACTTTGGCCTTAATGGTGGGTACCGCAGGACTGCCCCATGTAATCGTGCGTTTCTTTACAGTGAAAAGGGTAAGGGATGCGCGTAAATCAGCAGGGCTGGCCTTGTTATTGATCGCTATCTTGTATACCACTGCCCCCGCTGTGGCTGTCTTTGCCAAAACAAATCTGATCAACACGGTAAGTGGTCAAGGCTATGAAACAATGCCGGCATGGTTCAAGAATTGGGAGAAAACCGGTCTCCTTGCCTTTGATGATAAAAACAAGGATGGCAAAATCCAATACCTTGCCGATCAAAAAACCAATGAATTAAAAATTGACAATGATATTATGGTCTTGGCCAACCCTGAGATTGCTAATCTACCTGCATGGGTGGTTGCCCTGGTGGCTGCGGGAGGATTGGCGGCTGCCCTTTCTACGGCCGCAGGATTATTATTGGTTATCTCATCATCCGTAGCGCATGATTTGATCAAGAAAGTGTTCGTTCCGAACATTTCAGAAAAAGGGGAACTATGGTCAGCAAGGGCTGCCGCCACGGTGGCCGTCATAATAGCAGGATATTTTGGTATCAACCCACCAGGTTTTGTTGCTGCCGTAGTGGCCTTGGCCTTCGGTTTGGCTGCGGCCTCTTTTTTTCCTGCCATTGTGCTGGGAATATTCTATAAAAAAATGAACAAGGAAGGAGCGGTAGCTGGAATGATCGTTGGCATCGTCTCGATGTTGTTCTATATGTTGAAGTTTAAATTCGATATGTTTGGCGGTGGCACTAAAGAGGACTGGTGGTTCGGTATCTCCCCTGAAGGGTTTGGCACCGTGGCCATGATATTGAATTTTGTAGTTGCGATCGGTGTCATGAGCTTTACGGCGCCCCCACCTCAGGAGGTTCAGGATATTGTAGAGGATATTAGGATTCCAAGTGGTGCCGGGGAGTCATCGGGCCACTAATTTTTTGATTATTTTTATGGTATAAACGGCATCGGGCATGAGCAATTATCACATTAAAAATTTAGAGGAGTATTTTCAGGTCTATCGAAAGTCAGTTCGGGATCCAGAAGGATTTTGGGATGAAATCGCTGACGAGCATTTCGTCTGGCGTAAAAAATGGAACGAAGTTTTAAGCTGGGATTTCACCAAACCAGAAGTCAAATGGTTCGATGGCGCCGAGCTCAACATAACAGAAAACTGTATAGACAGACATCTTCATATTCGCGGGGAACAGACCGCCATACTTTTTGAACCCAACGACCCTAAGGAACCCGCGCAGCACATTAGCTATAAACAATTGCACGAACGGGTTTGTCGTATGGCCAATGTATTGAAAGATAAGGGCATCAATAAAGGTGATCGCATTTGCATCTACCTTCCGATGATTCCAGAACTGGCCATTTCGGTACTGGCCTGTGCCCGTATTGGTGCCATACATTCAGTCGTATTTGCCGGATTTTCTTCGAATGCCCTATCTACCCGGATCAATGATTCCGATTGTAAACTGGTCATTACTTCCGATGGTTCATTTCGTGGTGCCAAAACCATCGATCTAAAAGGAATCGTGGACAAGGCATTGGAAGATTGTCCTGGGGTGCATACGGTTTTGGTGGCAAAGAGAATCCTGTCCAAAATATCAATGAAAAAGGGAAGGGATCTTTGGTTACAGCCGCTATTGGACGAGGCCTATGCCGATTGTCCGGTCGAGATCATGAATGCAGAAGACCCGCTCTTTATACTCTATACCTCTGGTTCTACCGGCAAACCAAAAGGGATGGTACATACCACCGCCGGGTACATGGTGTTTACCGCCTATACTTTTAAAAATGCTTTTCAATATAAAACAGACGATGTATATTGGTGTACTGCTGATATCGGTTGGATAACCGGCCACTCTTATATCATCTATGGCCCTTTGGCAAATGGCGCTACCACGTTGATGTTCGAAGGGGTACCCTCTTACCCTGATTTTGGAAGGTTTTGGGAAGTGGTACAAAAGCACAAGGTAAATCAGCTTTATACCGCTCCGACTGCCATCCGATCCCTTGCGAAAGAGAAACTGGAATTTGTTGAAAAATACGACCTCTCGAGCCTAAAGGTGTTAGGCTCGGTCGGAGAACCCATCAATGAGGAGGCTTGGCATTGGTACAATAATAATGTGGGTCAAAAGAAATGCCCGATCATTGATACTTGGTGGCAGACCGAAACCGGTGGTATCATGATCACCCCAATACCGTATGTGACCCCTACGACGCCAACGTATGCTACCTTGCCCTTTATTGGTATTCAGCCGGCACTTATGGGTGAGGATGGAGAAGAACTCAAAGGCAATCAAGTGGAAGGAAGGTTGTGCATTAAATTTCCATGGCCGTCCATAGCACGGACTATATGGGGCGATCATGAAAGATATAGGGATACCTATTTTTCAGCATATAAGAATATGTACTTTACTGGGGACGGGGCATTGCGCGACGCGGTAGGCTATTATAGAATTACGGGACGTGTCGACGACGTCATCATCGTATCTGGGCATAACTTGGGTACGGCGCCCATCGAGGATAGTATTAATGAACATCCCGCAGTAGCGGAATCTGCCATAGTGGGCTTCCCACATGATGTAAAAGGTAGCGCTCTGTATGGCTATGTAATACTTAAAGAAGTTGGTGAAAGCCGGGACCGTGAAAATCTTCGCAAAGAAATCAATCAACAGATTACCGAACATATCGGTCCTATTGCTCGATTGGATAAGATCCAATTCGTTTCAGGATTGCCCAAGACGCGAAGCGGCAAGATCATGCGACGTATCTTAAGGAAAATAGCCTCCAAAGACACATCAAATTTAGGGGATATAAGTACGCTTCTGAATCCTGAAATTGTCAAGGAGATTATGGACAATGCCTTGTAAAAAAAAACTTATCACCTTTAGCGCCCGCGTGAACGACATCGTCGGGCAGGTAATCGAAATGCTTGGATTGCATTGCCATCCAGGTCCTCTAACAAGTTCAAACTGATATAACAATATTAGGTCAGCTCCCAATTTGCCGTGCGAATACTGGTTTTCTAGTGAAGACAATAAAAATCAATAACGAAAGTACGCCACATACCGCTAGTCCGGCAAAAAGCGGCCAAACTGTGTCGGTCACGAAACTACCAATAAATGTAGCAATTGGGATTGACATGATGGTGGATATAAAACCGGTGATTGCTGCGCCAATCCCAGCAATATGACCGATCGGTTCCATGGCGATCGATCTAAAGTTGCCCCACAAAAATCCCATACAGAAAAACTGGATGGCCAGGAAAGCCACCAATACATATACGCCTGGATTTGGGGAATTCCAAAATAACACTCCATAGGTCAGAGAGACGCCACAAAAAACGGAAAGGGCCATAAAAGATAACTTCCGCATGCCGAAACGCAGCACCAGTGTACCATTCAAAAAGGTTGATATTCCAATAGAAATTGCAAGACCAGCAAAAATATATGGGAAAGTATCTTTTAGTCCGTATTGATCTTCAAAAACGTGTTGTGCGGCACTTAGATACACCAAAAATGCCCCTGTGATCAGCCCAGAAATAATGGTGAAGGCCATAGTTTCTTTATACTTGAGCAATTCCTTTAAACCGTCCGCAAATATGTGGCTTGAAAAGGAGATTTGATATTCGGGGGGTAAGGTCTCAGGTTGGCGTTTCCAAAACCAAACTACGACAATAAGTGCAAAAAACAGCTGCATATAAAAGATGGCCTCCCATCCGAAGTAATCCAAGATTGTTTTTCCAATGGCAGGTGCCACCACGGGAACCAAAATAAAAAAGGCTGTAACGAACGACATCACCTTGGCCATATAATCTCCCTTATAGGTATCGCGAACAAT
>JBBKWR010000037.1:0-2658 GCA_037969055.1 Flavobacteriaceae bacterium
AATTTTCCGACCAAATCAAACAACTCGGCGTCAAATTTTATCCAGTCCATCTCACCCTTGGGTCCGGCCAAAAAACCGTCAAGCGAGGTATGGAGGGATGCAATTATTTTTCTCATGCGAATTTACATTAAGGTTGAATGTTGCTCTATAAAATCGTGTATTGTGGTTATATTCAGGTTATTACTGGGAGCACTTAACATTCCATGCATCCATCATTCCATCTTTCTTAAATTAAGTAATTACCTGCTATTTCCTAGTTTCTATCATACTCCAAAACGGCACTTTCCAAATACCCGATCCGTTCGGCTTTTGCCTCAAATGCTGTATCGGCCTGTAGTGGTTCTGTATAGATGTTCCATATCGAATCTTGCGGATGTTTCCAGATAATTGTGGCATCCAAAATTTTCGAAATCAATCGTATTTTGCCTTGCTTATCTTCCAATTCCAATTCAGGTAACCGGGGCTGTTTTCCATCGGGTAACCATTTTTCAATTAGCTCTTTTTCAGGTATTTGGCCAAGGTCATTTGTTTCTCGGATCCAATCGTTCAGAACCGTTCTCAAATGGAGAAGGGTATCCTGCAATTCAGGCCGGTCGGCCAAATTGATCAACTCATACGGATCGTTCTTTAGGTCATAAAGTTCCTCTTCTGGTTTAGGGGCGGTAAACCAATGCGATTGTACTGCATTGAGGCTTCCGCTGGCATATAGTTTTCTAAGTTCCTGCATCATTGGCATTTGTTCCCGATAGGCTACGGGAATGGCATTGGGGAGGCTGGGATCGAAATTTTTAATGTATTTAAAACGATGGGAGCGAACAGCCCTTAACCGATCATACAATTCATCAAAGCGGTCAGAGGAATGGAAGACATATTTCGGCTTTTGTGCCACTTCATACTTTCCAAACTGCGCAATGCCCTGCATCACCTTCGGAGGTTCGATATCGGCCATCGACAGCACCGTTGGGGCCAAATCTATAAAGCTTAGGAGTCGCGCATCGCGTTTTCCAGCATTTTCGTATTTGGGAAATTTAATCACCATGGGTACCTGGGTGCCTGTTTCATACAGTGCCCTTTTGTGCCTTGGAAAAGGACCGCCATGATCACCATAAAAAAAGATAATACTGTTTTCATAGAGTCCATCTTCTTTGAGCTGGTCGATGATGCTCCCAATTTGGTCATCCAATCGCTTAAGGTTGCTATAGTTTACGGCAAGATCATGGCGAATTATTTCAGTATCTGGAAAGTATGGGGGCACTAGCAGTTGTGATGGATCAACAAAAAGTGAATCCTTGCCACGGTTCCAAATTTGGGATTCATGGCAAACCCCAAAGTTAAAAACCGAGAAGAAGGGCTGGCCCGTACTTCTCTTTCTCCAATGGGCGTCTTTACTGCTCTCGTCCCAGGCCGATTTGAGTTTCTTAAAATTATAATCTTCTTTGGGGCCATTGGTACAATAATACCCTTCCCTTCTGAGATACTCGGTGAACATTTTTACCCCATCGGGTACAATAGGGGAATAACTAGGGATCCCAATCTCTGGTTGGTTTTGGGTAGCATAGGCATTATACGTCCGCATATTATGGGTGCCTAAAGTGGTCGGGTACAACCCCGTAATAATCGCACTGCGGGCGGGCGCACATACGGGCACTGGGGAATAGGCATTGTCAAATACGACCCCATCCTTGGCCAGCGCCTCTAAATTTGGAAGCGCGATGACCTGGTCACCGTACATGGGAAACCATTCTGGCGATTGGTCCTCCGCAACCAACCAAATGATGTTGGGCTGGTTTATTGAATCAATGACTGCCTTGCCTGTATTGCGCTGGGGTTCATCTTTACATGCCGACAAAAGAACGACACCGAAAATGGAGATCAAAATGTTTAATCGAACCTTTTTCATTCAATTTTGAACTATAGGTAGGTAAGCCAATTATTAAGTTAAAAGGTTTATTTCTAAAGCCCTTTTAGGAAGCTAAGACTTTGTGGTACCTGTTCGACCACCCTTGAGGATTCATCTTCAATAAACATATATTCTATGCCCAGCTCTTTGCCTCTTTTAACTAGCGCTGCTATACCAACTTTACCCGTTCCCAGAACCACGTTCGTTTCCACATCTTCATGGCCGGTATCATTATATTCGACACTTTCCGCCATGTCTTTGAGATGCATCAAAGTAAATTTATCGGGATAGGTATTTAATATCACCAACGGATCCGCTCCAGCGTGCTTTACCCAATAAACATCCATCTCAAAAGAGAAATCGCGGGCGTTTTTTGCCATGTAATCAAAAAGGGTGCCCCCTTCGTAAGGGCGAAACTCATAACCATGGGCATGGTAGGCCAATTGCAAACCTGCTTTCTTCAATCGCTTTCCAGCACTGTTGAAAAGATCGGTGGCTTCCTTGGCTTCCTTGATGGTGAAAGTGTTTTCATTGTGGGGTATCCAAGCTACCATGACGTATTTGGCACCAAAAGCCTTAGCATTCGCGATGACCTTGTCCACCTCTTTTAGGTCTTCATAGCCAGCTCCAACGCTAACGACTTGTAAATTGCGGGAAGCCAATTCTTTTTTGAAGTCCGCCATCGACATCCCATACGTGCCGCCGCCTTCCAACTTGGTAATGCCCCAGGATTGGATCAGATCTAGGCTTCCCGTAAC
>JBBKWR010000038.1:0-5322 GCA_037969055.1 Flavobacteriaceae bacterium
AAAGTGAACGGCTCGGATTCTTGGGATGCCTTTATCAGGGACAACGACCAGGTCTACGACAACAGTTGGGATGAAGTTTGGGTGTATGACAAAGCGCTTAGCGGCGACTAACGGGTATTGTTTTTTATAAAAAGGACCCCTGGAAACAGGGGTTTTTTTCTGCTCTTTACTTTTTTCATCGCCAAAAAAAGAATCAAACCTGCCCACCGTGGGCATACACGCTGGTAATCTTTTTCTGTAGTGTAGCGAATGTGGGCGTAAAGAACGAGGGAAGCCCTGTCATCCTGAGCGGAGTCGAAGGATGTTTAATACATCGGGCACTATCTGATGGAATTGGTCTAAATACCACTTAGGGAATCTGTTTCTTCTTTACTACTTTTTTCCATTGATGAAAAAAGTAAGCAAACCTGCCCGCCTTTGGCATTCAGGCGGGAAAATCTAGGCTTATTTTTCCTTTCTACAAATCTACGCGATTTCCACAGCCGCACCATCTAGGCCGCTTTCGCTGCGCGAAATACTCTATGGATGGCTTCCTTGGGCCAAGGTGGAAATACCTTGATTTATGGCGAAAAGAACAATAGGCCGGTCTCTTTGCCCACTAGTTCCATGGCAAGCTCTGTCATCCTGAGCGGAGTCGAAGGATGTTTATCTAGTTGGCCACTTTCTAATGGAAATTGGCCGAGATCTTTGCCCAAGTGGCTCTATTGATGGCCATCAAACCAAAAAAAAGAGCCTGTTAGTTGCAGGCTCCTTTCATTTTAGGCTTAAGTTTATTGTGCTATCGACCGTTTACATAGCTTCCTCGGCGGGCATGGCCTTTGCGACAGGCTTGGTGGTAACCGTCATGTCGCGTACACATTCGTATTTGCCGTCCTTTTTTTCGAAATACGACATATAATAACCATCCTCGGTTTTCGTGCCCTCGGCATTAAATTCGGTCCAAGAACCAATCTCCACCGCGGTATTGCCTTCGGCGAACAGGTCAATGAGTTTGTAGGTATTATAATGGCCCGTAGTGTCATTCGCTATGCGTTCGGCGATTCTGTCCCTGATGGCCGCCCTCCCTGAGGTAGGTTTATCATTACGGTTATAGCTGACGCCATTTTCGCTGTAATACGCGGCCACCGCATCGGCATCTTTGGCTTTTTCGCCAGCGGCATAAGCATCTTCCATGGCCTGGATCTCTGCCTTTACCGTTGCCATATCCAAGGGTGCCGGTTTTTGTTCGGTGTTACATGCAGAAAAGGTGAACGCCACAAGGGCCAAAAAGCTTAATAATCCAATGTGTTTTTTCATCATTTTAGTGTTTAAGTTTAAAGCTGGAAGGTAGCCCTTACTTCCCAGTTATTTGTAGTACTGTTCGTTTATTAGCTGCCAAGATCTGGTTTAGTTTATTTTTCAAGCCAAGGGCCCACTGATCCCAAACTAACTTTTACCGCCTTAGCTGGCCATTACTCCTAGCACTTAACTTGGTAGCCGTATGCCAGAATGCGTTAAGATATGTTTTCTTGGCAATCGGGGAGGGTTAAACGGACGAACGCCTGCCCTGAGTGTCCGTAGCTACATAATTAATTATCGGGGGCAATTATTTCAAGTCCCTTTTCGATAGCGTTTCTCCCAATTCACCAGAATAGGTTCCTTAGGATACTGCCACAATAATTCCGTACCTTAGAAAGAACAACCAACCACATCCTTCCCATGATTGGCTTTTTCCGTAAAATACGCAAACAACTGGCCGACGATAACCAGTTCTTTAAATACACTAGGTATGCCATTGGGGAGATCATGTTGGTGGTCATTGGGATCCTAATTGCCCTGCAGCTCAATAGTTGGAATCAAAAAAGATTGGATTCAATTGGAGAACAGCGTGTCCTTACTGCAATTAATGAAGAGATGGAACTCAATTCGTTTCTTTTTAACAGGGGAAAGGCAATTCAAGAAAGGAATATGGCTGCTTCCAAAAACTTGTTGCATGCAATGAATTCCTCAAAATTAAATGAGAATACCTTAGAAAAGGAATTGGATGGGCTATTGGGGCGATGGCTCTCTGGCACACCTACCACTGTCTATGATGCGCTTATAGGCTCCGGAGATCTTGGTTTGTTATCTTCTGAGCATCTAAGGGGTGAATTGGCAGGTTTTAAAACAGCTCAGGATTTTTTAGCGCTGTTTGAAGCTATTCAAACACGTTTTGTGGACCAACAATTGAGTCCGTTTCTTAACCAATATATTGATAGAATCTCTATTCGACAAGTTGGCGATAGTAGCGAGGTTGCCAGAAATCTTCCTACTTCCACGATTACGCCAAACTATGATGAACTTCTAAAGAGTCGCCTATTTTCCAATCTATTGGTTGAATATATGGAGCACAGTATCCGGGTAGTAAGAAATTATGACCGGCTAGAGGTAGCGCTCCATAGAATAGACTCGACAGTAGCATCTGAAATGCAACAGAAAGATACGCCAAAGCCATGATCAACTTCTTCAAAAAAATCCGCAAAAAACTCGCTGGTGATAATAAACCTCTAAAATACATGCGATATGCTATAGGAGAGATTGTATTAGTGGTTATAGGCATTCTCATTGCTTTACAGATCAATAATTGGAATGAACTCAAAAAGGAGCGGTTAAAGGAATACCAAATTCTTATGGCGCTTCAAAAGGATTTCCGCGTTAATAAATCCAACTTGGATCGTACTATCCTCTGGCTACCCCAATTGATGGACACCTTGGCCAAGGGTTTAAGCTATATAGGGAAAGATGGGTTGCAATCCTCGAAACAAATGCAAAATACCATAACGGCTACGTCCTATTCATTGACAGATATTGTTGAAGGTTCCTTAACCTCGGTTTTAAGTTCCGAAAAATTGGAATTGATCAGCAATGACAGTTTAAAGTACCGGTTGACGGCATATCCTAGTATCGTCAAGAAATTCCAGAAACAGGAGGCCCTGCTGGAAAATTATGTGTTGGAGAAACAAAGGCCAATTTTAAGAAAATATATTACACTGTTAGATATTACTGATATTCCTTCCAAATATAAACTGGATTTCGATCGATTAAAAAAAGAGGTCGTGAAATCGGATTATAAAGGATTGCTCAGTGATCGCGAATACCAAAATGCGATCGTTGGCATACTTATTCAAAATAGTTTGTTAGTGCAGTATACCAATGAAATAATGAAAGAGACCGAACTTATTATAGTGCTATTGGAGGAGACCCTTAAGAATAACGCCTATTATAGTGCGAATTAAAACCGATTAAATCGATAGTTGTTATGATCAACTTCTTCCATTATCGAAATAGAAACACGCCAAGAGCGGATTGCGCTTGCGGGCGCGCCTAAAACATCAATAGAAGCTATGATTACGTTTTTCAGAAGAATCCGCCAACGACTCCTCACCCAGAACAAGGTATCTAAATATCTGTTATATGCCATTGGGGAGATTGTACTGGTAGTAATTGGTATTTTGATCGCACTGCAGATCAATAATTGGAATGAAGATAGAAAATCAAAAAATGGATTCGAACAGACCATGCTTGGCCTCTCTGCAGATATACGCAACGACACCACAATTATTCAGCATTATATATCAGTTCTTCAAACCCAGGAAAAAGCGGCACAACTAATTATTCCAATACTCGAAAATCGAGAAACAATTGTCGACTCCATGGCATTTTATTCCGCTTTTCTAGGTATGTCATTAGCCCTTAACATGGATTTGAATATGGAAATCTGGGACGAATTGAGAAAATCAGGGTTGCCCAAAGTGTACGCAGATCCTCAGTTGGTGAGAAAGATTCAACACTATTATCATAAATCTACGGGAGCTGCAAGGAATTGGGAAAACGAGTCGCAACCCCGTATAGAAATACGAGGTTTGAAATATGATTTGTTGGATCAAACGGATTTGAATAAAATGCGTTTGGCCGATGGCACCAATTTACCAAGTCAAAAAGCCATAAAAGCTATATTCGATGAGAAGCGCGTTGTTAGTTTAATAAAACGAATTGAATATACCTCCTCTTACTTCATAAATATTTTTGCGGACTGTAAAGTGCGGGCCATAGAAGTCCTGGAATTAATTGATGGGCAATATGGTACAATTAAAGAGGAGCCATTATAAGATAATGTCATTGAAAGGATAGTTCCTTTCAATCTTCCCTTGGGTTCCTATTTTAGATCGAAAGTTTTTAATTTGTGATTTATGCTGACATTTCTAAGAAAAATAAGAAGATCATTGATTGCGTCAGGTAGTGCAAGAAAGTATTTGCTTTATGCTATTGGCGAAATTGTCCTAGTGGTCATCGGGATTTTGATCGCTTTGAGTATCAATAATTGGAATGAAGAACGAAAAGAAAGGGTTCGGGCACAAGCACATCTAAAAGAAATCAAGGCAGAGTTGCTCTACGACTTAAATCAATGGAAAAAAATAATGGCTTCTTTAGATGAAGTGGATCAAGCAGGGCTTTATATCAATGATTATCTAACTGCCGACAACAATAAAGTAGATTCAGTTACATTAAAAAATGCCTATTTGATAGCGGGGCATTTAGCGGTTTTTAGTGTTACCGATATTGCCTATAATAACTTGGTCAGCAGTGGTGAGATTAATCTTATTGAAAATGATAGCCTCAAAAGGCAACTTGGATTTTTGCATAGCAACGATAAATGGGACAAGAGATACCATGATGGCCCCATGCAACAGATCTATAATGACTATAGTAATTATATCCACAGACATACACAACCTTTGTTGGTAAGACAATTTTTTCAAAAAGAATTTGAAGCCAGATGGGAAACACCTTTTAAGAAAACCACAGCTTCAATCGGCAGCTTTTCGGTAAATTGGAATGATGTAAAGAGAGATTCCCATTTTCACGTGCTGCTCGATCAGGTATTGGCCAATCGTGTCATACAAAGAGCGAATTATATCGATTGGAAAAATGAAATATTGGTACTGCTCGATAATATAGATCTGGCATTGAAGAATTAAAAAGTAATTTTTTTTGCTCTTTTCTTTTTTTCATTGCCAAAAAAAACCCTGCCCTCCGTTGGCATTCAGGAGGGAAAGACTAGGCTGATTTTACTTTTCTTGAAATCCACGCGATTTCTACGGCCGTACCAACCAAGCAACCGTTATTCGGAATGCTCTATGAATGACTTCCTTCAGCCCATGTGAAAATCCCTTGATTTTTGGCAAAAACAAAAATATGCCGGATTTTTTACCTAAAAGGATCTTGGAGAGCTTTCCTTTTTCTGTAGTGTAGCGAATGCGGACGTAAAGAACTCGGGAAGCCCTGGACCGAGTTTAGCCCGCA
>JBBKWR010000039.1:0-4417 GCA_037969055.1 Flavobacteriaceae bacterium
GCCTTCCGCATGTCCATTACCGACATTTTAGAAAAATTTGGTACTTCCACAAATTCTCCATGATGGGTCGATTTGTTGAGCCAATTGAGTATTAAAAATACAAGAACCACCGTAACCAAAAGGGCGAGTCCTAATTGAATCAAAAATGTCCTGCTTTTTAAAAAGCTTAAAAAATTTCCCATCTATATTGATTAGGGAACAAATATAGCAAATGAGCTACAAAAAATCGCCGCGATGTTTTCGATTTGTAAGATTCAAAATTGTTCGACCTCCTAAAAAAATTAATGTCGAAGGCCGTAAACCGTTTGCTTTTTTCTTTACTTTGAAAGGTCTTACCGACTTAGTCATCAAACTTATGAAGAAAAACATTGCCATTATAATGGGTGGGCATTCCAGCGAGTTCAAAATTTCCCTAAAGAGTGGAAATGTGGTGCACCGATATCTTGACAAACAAAAGTTCAACAGCTATCGGATTCAAATTTCAAGGACAAAATGGGTATTTATCGATGAACAGGAACAAGAACATCTTGTAGACCGAAATGATTTTTCGGTTAATATCAATGGCAAAAAGCTTCATTTTGATTGTGTGTTCAATGCCATACATGGCACGCCTGGGGAGGATGGCCTCATGCAGGCTTATTTTGAGTTAATCGGCATTCCCCAGACCTCGTGCGATTATTATCAAGCAGCACTTACCTTTAACAAACGAGATCTGCTCAGTGTGCTAAAACCTTATGGTATCAAATCGGCTACTTCTTATCATCTTAATTTGGGCGATACAGTTGACGAAGAGGCCATTATCACAAAGGTTGGGCTGCCGTGTTTTGTGAAGGCCAATAAGTCGGGTAGTAGTTTCGGAATATCAAAGGTTTATCAAAAGGAAGCGCTCGGTACGGCATTGCAAAATGCCTATAAGGAAGATGATGAAATCATTATTGAATCTTTCTTGGACGGTACTGAGGTTTCGGTAGGGGTAATCAAATATAAAGGGGAAACCACAGTATTGCCGATCACCGAGATTGTGAGCGAGAACGATTTCTTTGATTACGAGGCCAAGTATGAAGGTAAGTCACATGAAATCACCCCTGCAAGGATATCGGAAGTGCAGCGGCAAAAAGTGACGGACATGGCCAAACGCGCCTACGATGTGCTGAAGATGAAGGGGTATTCTAGGAGCGAGTTTATCTTTGTAGGCGACGAGCCTTATTTATTGGAGATGAATACCACTCCCGGACTAACTACCGAAAGTATACTTCCCGAACAGGCAAAAGCAGCGGGAATTAGCCTCGAAGAACTGTTTACAAGCGCAATTGAAGAAGCTTTATCTTAGAAATCCATAACTTTAGGACATGAAACGTGCGATATTTCCAGGTTCTTTCGATCCGCTTACCTTAGGTCATTACGACATCATACAACGGGGCATTACCCTATTCGACGAATTGGTGATCGCCATTGGCATCAATACCGAAAAGAAATACATGTTCTCTTTGGAAGAACGGCAAAGATTTATCACCGAGGCATTTTTGGGCGAGCCTAGAATAAAAGTGATGACCTACGAAGGACTTACTGTAGATTTTTGTCAAAAGATCAATGCAAGCTTTATTTTAAGGGGATTGCGGAATCCTGGGGACTTTGAATTTGAAAAGGCCATTGCACATACCAATAGAAAACTTTCCGAAATTGAAACGGTATTTCTGCTGACCTCCTCGGGAAAGTCTTATATAAGCTCCTCAATTGTACGGGACGTCATTAGAAATGGGGGCGATTATACAGGGTTGGTTCCCAATACAGTAAGGGTTAAGTAATTCGATGTAACATTCGGGACTACAAAAAAAATAATCTTCTAGTTTTCCATTCCTTTTTTACAATCTTTAGAAAGATTTTTATTGTAGGATTTTTCCTATTTTTATTGCGTTTCCATCAATAAAGTGGAGCACACAACGAAAATACCCATATTCACAACAAACCTTATTCGAAGTTGAATAATCCCTTTACTTTAGTAGGAAATTACAACAATATGTTAAAGGGCTCCCCAACCGGAACCAACAACTATCTGATAAAGCAGTTGCCAAAAGCAACCGCTTTTTTGAATAAAAAATTGGAAGTAGTCCATGCATCGGATAAATGGATCGAATATTTTGATTTCGAGCCACGACCTATTATTGGCCAAAAAATCCAGACCCTTTTTGGTAAATCCGCCAAAAGTTGGCTTAAAATTCTCCACGACTGCCTAAAAGGCAAACCAGGTGGAAGTGGAACTGAACGATTTGTTGATAATGATAATGTTGAGCACTGGTTCGAATGGACCAACCTTCCATGGTATGATGAAAATGAAAACGTTATTGGTGTAATCATTCAGACCGAGGATGTAACGGAAAGGGTACACAAAGAGTTAAAATTAGAGAAGTTGAACATTTTGTTCAATGAGAAATCCGAGATCACCAAAATTGGTAGTTGGAATTATGATTTTACGACCGAGGATTTTACCTGGTGTGATATGATAAGGAAAATCTTTGAGGTATCCTCCGATTTCGTCCCAACGGTTGAAAATGCCTTAAATTTCTACAAACAGGGTTACTGTAGGAATACGATTTCAATGGCGATGGAACGAGCCTTAAAAGAAGGGATTTCCTGGACCGAAAAACTAGAGATCATCACCTCCAAAGGGGACGAAAAATGGGTCATTACCTCTGGTAAACCAATGATCAAGAACAACAAATTTATTGGCCTGATCGGAACGGTACAAAATATTACGGAGCAAGTGATTGCCGAAACCAAGTCAAAGGAAAATGAGAGACTGCTGCAAAACCTTATAGACAACCTTCCACTCAATGTGTACATCAAGGACTTGGACTCAAGAAAAATTTTGATGAACAAGTCGGAGGCCGAACTTATTGGGATAGGTGATGCGGAAGAACTTATTGGTAAAAATGATTTCGACATCTATGATGACAAAAGTGCACGTCATACTAGAAATGAGGACCTAGAGGTAATGAAGACGCGCAAGCCCATCTTGGACAAAGAGGAAATACTTTTTAAAAAAGATGGAATCAAGACCACCTTATCAATTTCAAAAATACCTTTTGTCAATGAAAAAAATGAGGTCGCGGGCATCATCGGAATGTCGGTCGATATTACGGAGAAGCAACTGTCCCAAAAAAATCTGGAAGAAAAAGAACGTCATTTTAGGAGCATTTTTAATTCCTCCTACCAGTTTACCGGAATTTTGGATTGCGATGGCACCTTTGTAGAGGTTAATGAAACGGCATTGGATTTTGCAGCTATAAAACCGAACGATGTTATTGGTAAAAAATTCTGGGATGCCTACTGGTGGCCTGTTCCCGATTTTGTTAAGGAGGGTCTCAAGGAAATAGTCACTGCAGTCGGCAAGGGCGAAACGATGCGCAGTGAAATCGTGGTTTTGGATAAAGACAAAAAACCTGTTTCGGTTGATTTTAGTCTTAAACCAATATTTGATGAAAACAATACTATAGTATCTCTTTTGGCCGAAGGGCGCATCATCACGGAAATGGTGCTGGCCAGGGAAAAATTAAAATCGAGTGAACTTAAATTTAGAACCTTATATGAATTATCGCCTATAAGTTTTATACTTTTTGAACTTGAAACCGGTCGGATATTGGATTTCAACCCCGCTTTCAAGAAGGCATCCGGATACGATTTGGAATCAAAAGAAGATATTACCTATTGGGCCTTGTTGGGAGAGAAGAGTAAATGCCTCGAAAATAAAATTATTAAAAAGTTAGGGTCAAAAAGAAAGGTGGGTCCTCTTGAGATGCATTATCGCAGGAAAACTGGAGAAGAATTTCCTGTAATTGTCAATAAAGCACTTCTCGAAGGCAAGAAGGGTGTAAAATTGGTATGGAGTATTGCTGTCGATATCTCAGAATCACAAAAGATAGAAAAACAAATTCGTGAAGAGCGTAAACTGTTAAAGACCTTAATCGACAACCTACCCTTGAACGTTTACATTAAAGACAGGGATTCCAAGAAAATTTTGGTCAATAAGGCTGAATGTCGATATCTAGGGGTAAAGGATTCTACAGAATTATTGGGGAAAGACGATTTTGATTTATATGATGATGAAATTGCGCAGATTTCTCGGGAAGAGGACCTAAAAGTGATCAACAGCTTGGAACCAATAATAAGCAGGGAGACCATAAATGTTAAAAAGGATGGCTCGATCACCACTTTTTTGACCTCAAAGATTCCTTTAATGGACAACCACAACGAAGCCTACGGTCTGGTCGGGATAAGCCTTGACATATCCGACTTAAAACAAAAGGAAGCAGAGTTACGGGATTTGATAAATGTGACTTCGGTACAAAACAAGAAACTAATAAATTTTGCCCATATCGTTTCGCACAATCTTAGATCTCATTCGGCCAATTTTTCTATG
>JBBKWR010000040.1:0-8573 GCA_037969055.1 Flavobacteriaceae bacterium
TGGGTCACCCATCCTTCTTCCACATGTGCTTCCTGATCCGGCACCTTGCTGTGTTTTAAGGTTAATAAAGTTCCTGATTTATGTTTCTCTAGCGTAACCTCCAAATGCGAATCCTCGTCTGTAGATTTAAACCCGGTACTTCGCCAAGTTTGTACAATCTTTTTATTTGGCACCAATTCTAGGTTCTTGCCCCATAGATAGGCATTGTGGGCCGTAAAGGGTTGCCCTACCTCTTGGCCAATTATGGCAGGAGAGCCACCGGTCATGGTGGCGTGGGCCTCCGAATCCATCCACGCGTTATAGATGGCTTTTGGAGTGGCCGGCAAGGTTGTTTTTAATGTAATCGTCTTTCCCATTTTAATAGCATTTTCGTACTCTAAATTTACGGTTTTATAATGGTCTATTAAAACTATTGAATCATTATAACCGCCAAGAACCTTGTGGTAAGGCATACCTCTAGTAATGCGTGTAGCAGGTCCTTTCATTTTTATTGCGTGGACTATTTTTAAAACCTCGGCATTCGGATTATTTTTCTATCTTGGTAGGGCAAGGGCGCCAGCAAATTAGTATAAAATTATATTTGTGTGCGTTCAGCAACACAGGAAACCTATATGGACACCGGCCAAACCACCACCCTTAAGAAGTTTGGAACTTTCGGAGGGGTCTTTACCCCAACTTTGCTCACGATCCTTGGCGTAATAATGTATTTGCGGTTGGGATGGGTAGTAGGTAATGCAGGGCTTTTGGGTGCCTGGTTTATCATTATCATTTCTTTCCTGATCACTTTGACAACTGCGCTCTCGATGTCGGCCATAACCACGAATATTCGCATCGGGGCAGGCGGGGCTTACGCAATTGTTTCGCAAGCCCTGGGTTTGGAGGTAGGCGGTAGTCTAGGGATTCCACGATATGTATCACAAGGACTGGCGGTGACGATGTATATTTTTGGTTTCAGGGAAGGATGGCTGAGCATATTTCCATTGCACAACCCCTTTTTGGTCGATATTGTCGTTTTTGTAGTATTGTTTTCGATTGCTTACATCAGTGCCAATCTGGCCATCAAAACCCAGTTTATTATTCTGGTGATCATTGGATTGTCATTGATTTCGATCATTTGGGCGGGATATTCGGGTTCTATGTATGTACCCAACGAAGAGGCGATGCGCTTTGGCACCTATAAAGGATCGGTGGAAAATGGATTCTCAGGCAGTAGTTTTTGGATCGTATTTGCTGTTTTTTTTCCAGCGGCTACCGGTATCATGGCCGGTGCCAACATGTCTGGGGAGTTAAAGGACCCTAAGAAAAGCATACCCATAGGGACCTTATGGGCCATCGGGGTAAGTTTTGTAATCTATATGCTTTTGGCGTACTGGATCGCCCGCAGTGCAACGGAACAAGAATTGTTGACCGATTATTATGTAATCGTTGAAAAATCATATTTTGGTCCCCTTATAGTTGCCGGTATTCTCGGAGCCACATTTTCATCGGCCTTGGCCTCGATTGTGGGTAGCTCAAGAATCTTATTTGCAATGGGGGAGCATAAAGTTTTGCCCTATTCCAAATTCCTTTCCGGTACAAGTGCCAATGGGCAGCCAAGGAATGCCATGATCATCACTGGGGTGCTCATTTTTGCCACGATGTTATTGAGAAATATCAATGCGATAGCCCCTTTGGTAACCCTGTTTTTCCTGATTACCTATGCCATGATAAACATTGTGGTCATTATTGAGCAAAATTTAGGTTTGATCAGCTATAGGCCCGTTTTTAAAATATACAAATGGGTGCCGTGGCTTGGACTGATTTCTTCTGTATTTGCAATGTTTATTATCAATCCAACGATAAGTCTTTTTTCAATAATGATCGTGTTTGCGGTCTATTGGTACTTGTCGCGCCAAAATCTGGAAACCCCGTTCGAAGACGTGCGGTCCGGTTTGTTCGTTTCTTTTGCCGAATGGGCCGCTAAGCATACCTGGGGCATGAAAAAGATGCAACAAAGGGCATGGAAACCCAACTTAATGGTCCCAGTGAAGGACGTAAACGACATAAAAGGGATATTTCAATTTTTACTCAACATAGCCAAACCAACAGGAAGTATTAAACTACAAGGCATAGAGGCAAACGCTGAAAACGATAGTTTTGCCAAACAGTTGGACCTCTTGTCCAATTCTTTTCGTGTAAAAGGGGTATTCTCCTCATGGGCGGTCATCCATACCGACGAATTTGCCAAAGGGATCAACTATAGTAGCCAGGCATTGCAAGGGGCCTTCTTTAAACCCAATATTATATTTCTAAAGCTACAAGATCGGGACAATTACGAAAGGGAACTACGGCCAATAATCAAGGAATCGATTAGATTGGAAATAGGGTTGCTGCTGTATAAACAACACTTTAACGCATTACTGGGCCAACGAAATGCCATAAATGTCTGGGTGCGGGACCGTCAGACGAATTGGAGCCTTGGTTGGGATATCGGGAATCTGGACCTGTCCATCCTTGTGGCATATAAACTTAAGTTAAATTGGGGGGCACAGATAAGGTTGATTACCGTGATAGACGATTCCAATGAAGCGGAAAACGCCAAGGAATTTTTGGAAACATTGATCAGTTTGGCAAGATTGCCAAAAACCGAAACACACGTTTATGCTGGGGAATTTGAGGCAACCCTTAAAAACGCGCCTGCCGCCGATCTCAATATTTTCGGAATGGACGAAGAACTCAACTATGAGTTTATCCATCTTATGCCCATCAAAACAAACAGCTCTTGTCTGTTTGTAAAAGATTCTGGCCATGAAAGTATATTGGCATAGTTTCGGAGTAAGGGAATTCAAGTATTATACTTACGCTTTTTAGTCGGTGTCCTAGTTTTTAGGTCAATACAAATCGAACGCTGCTGAAGCTGTTTTAGGGTTGGCCACCGCATCTTTCTTACCTTTCACATAATACATTTTCATCAGTCCGCGGTTCTTAACTTGGTTCTTCCCTCGATATTCACAATCAAAACTGTCTTTGACCAGTAAATAGGTATTCTCTGATATATTGATCTTTCCCGGTTCCGCATTCGATTCCATGTGGGACGCCACGTTCACAGTATCTCCCCAAATGTCATAAGCGAACTTTTTATTGCCTACCACGCCAGCCACCACAGGACCAGTATTGATCCCGATACGTATATCGAAATTCAGTTCGTTGTTCGTATTTTTTTTGGTGTCTTCCACAAATTCAAGTACCTCACTTGCGGCCAATACCATTTTAAGGGCATGATCTTGGGTACTGGTATGCAATCCGCCCGAACACATGTATGAATCCCCTATGGTTTTGATTTTTTCCAAGCCATGCTTTTCAAAGATTTCATCGAATTTAGAAAAATAAAAATCCACGCTCTTTACTAGAGCCTCTGGCGTTAGGTTTTCAGAGTATTGTGTAAACCCTTTAAAATCGGTAAAAAGCACAGTGACCGACTCGAACTTTTTGGCCTTCACGCTACCTTTTTGTTTTAATTCCAAAGCGGTTTCCGAGGGCATGATATTTAGCAATAAATTATCGGAACGGTTTTTTTCAGATTCGATGATCCGCTTCGTTTTTCTGATAAATAGGAAGCGGTTCAAGAGACCCATGGCAAATATCAGTACACAGGCCAAGGCAATTATGGAGGCCAATACCATATTTTCCTGACTTTTTTCCTTTAATTGCTGCAATTCGGACTCCTTTTCAAGTAGGTCCAGTTTGTCTTGTCGTTTGGAAATTTCGAAATCGGTGCGTAAATCTGCAATTTGCTGAACGGACTTGATGTTGTTGACACTATCCCGATAGGTGATATAATTTTTATAATACATAAAGGCCAATTCCTTATTACCCGATTGCTCATGTAGCTTTGCAAGTTGAAAGTTTGATGGGCCAATGCGCTCCTTTAAACCGGATTGGGTTGCTAAGTCCAAGCTTCTATTGGCGGTACGAAGCGCCTTGTCCATTTGTCCGTGCTTCCAATAAATATCCGAGAGATAAATGAGATATTCGCAAATGGCGTCATAAGCGCCCAGTTTTTCAAGCATTGCGATGGCCTCTGTTAAATTCGCCTCGGCCAAGGCATCCATTCCCTGCTTGGCGAAGACCATGCCCTCATTCCCCATATAATAGGCAATGCCAATTGAGTAATTCGCAGCTTTAAAAATAGGTCCCGCCTCATCAAAGTAGGCCAAAGCCGCTTCGTATTTATCATTCTTAAAATAATATTCCCCTGTATTCAGCAATGCGGTTGCCAACATGACAGAATCGTTGGTCTTTCTCAATAGATCTATGGCAATGTTATAATAGTGCTCCGCATTGCTGGTATTGCCCATCAAAGAGTAAACATCCCCAATTGCGGTATTCGAACCCCCTCGTCCTTCAATATAACCTGCTTTGGTGGCAGCTTCTTCCGCCTTGAAAAAAGCATCCAACGCATTTTTGAAATTTCCCGAAAGCCTGTTACTATTTCCTTTTTGCAGGTAACCCCTGTACAAATACAAATCATTTCCTGTCCTTTCTGAGAATGATATCAATTCCTCGGCATAAGACAATGACAACTTAAGATCATTCACCTCATTAAAGGCCAAATTGCGCAATAATTCGAGCTTTTCAATTCCTTCTAATTTATCCGCCTCATAGATCTTTACAAGACTATCGGCCACACGCTGGTCTTGGGCATAGCTGCTTAACCCTTGAAATTGAACCAAGCCAATGACAAGACAAACGTTTACAAAATAATTTAGCGACTTCAAGCAGATTGATTATTAATAATTAATTTTTAAACCGTGAGCTTCGATTATTTTTAATTTGATACCGGCTGGCCATCATTAATTTTATTGGCCCTAGCCTTCAAGGTCAACAAGATAGTAACAGGTTTATCCATCTTTTTATCACTTATTTAATATGTATTCGATGCTTGTGGTGGGGTCGGTTCTACAGAAATGTTCAATACATTTTCAAATCAGAAACCTAATTATTTTTTTCCGAATAAGGTTCCGTTGCTGCCTTATTGTCCGGGGGAGGAAAGCTGGTCTATTTATAGAAATAACACTAAAAGGTAGGTAGAATTATTGAAAAACGAAAGGGTTTTTGCATTTTAGTTATTTGCACACTTACCCTTATCTTGTTGAAAAACAGCTATTTTACGGTAATTTTTTGCAGTATGACAAGCGTTGAATAATCAATTGATCCAACTCCTTATTACAATAAAATCAGAAGGTTTTCGACGTCGAACTGATTGGTTAATATGCCCTTCGAAATTGAATCATAGACGCCAACAATTTTTTCTATTAAGATGTTTACATTAACAAAATGAAAATTCCCGTGTATTTAGTATCTTTCAGCGTCGGCCCTAATTCCGTATAAAACAAAAAATAAATGAAGAAGTCGGAGGCACCAAAAACACGTAAAAAATCTCGCGTCCCAAATACGTCGGAAGAATTACACGACGAGATACGATCGGAAATAATGTCCAGCAGTAGGGGCCATGTGGAAGATCTTGTTGACCACTATTGGGGCAGCATCAATTATGTTTTTAGCCTGATCAAGGCCTCGGAGCTAAAAGCAGGACTTATTCTTTCCTTTTATGGGATTTTATTCAATATTATCTACCTGCATATCGGCATTGTGCTGACCAAAGCCACTGAATTTCCTGTTCTATATGGATTACTTGGCCTGTGGGGGTTTTCGACAATAGCTTCAATATACTATAGCGTACGTTGTTTTATGCCCCGCATCGAAGGCAAATATGAAAAAAACATGTTCTTCTTTGGGGATGTGATCACGAAATACGGTAGCATCAAAGAATTCTCTAAAACGTTCTATAAAATCAGTTTAAACGAAGAAGGTTTGTTCGATCAATTGGGGCAGCAAATTTATATCAATTCTAAAATAGCCTCTAGTAAATTCAAAAATGTCAATAAAGCCATTATTTTTTTGGCGGCCGGCTTGGCCATGCTATTTATAATTACCGTCTATTACATCATAATAGTCCTATAGACGCCAAACCTAAGTTCATGCATTAGTGCTCCATACATGACCAAAACAACCCCTGCACATTTTATGGTGCACAAACCTTTTGGTATGTTGAGCCAAATGGTTTCGAACGATGCAAAAGAATCGCGCACCAAAAGGTTCTTGACGGAATTGTTTGATTTTCCGGAAGGCACCATGCCGATCGGGAGATTGGATGAAAAGTCAGAGGGACTTTTATTATTAACAACAGACGGTAAATTAAGCGATTCCATTAACCGATCCGGGATCGAGAAAGAATACTACGCCCAACTCGATGGTTCCATAACCGACCAAGATGTTACTAGATTAAAAATAGGAACCACCATAGGCATTGCGGGCAATAAAATCTTGGTAAAAGCCTGTCAGGCAAGACGCTTGATCGAGCCCCCTCCCCTTCCAGAAGCTGATTCAAAATTAAGATTGGAACGTCACCGCCTATCGTCTTGGATCAGCATAACCCTCAATGAGGGAAAGTTTAGGCAGGTGCGCAAGATGACCGCCGCGGTTGGCTTTCCCACGTTGCGATTGGTCAGGGTTCGAATAGGAAACCTGCAATTAGGGGCAATGGCACCTGGTATGGTACAACCGATTTCTGATATAGAATTATAAATGGCGAAATAAATAGGCCCAAAAGAAAGGTTCTACCTGATTAATTGGGCCCATCAGTCAAGGTTTAAGCAGGTACGATGTTTTGGTTGACTTTAAATAAATTTTTTGGGTCGTATTTCCCTTTAATTTTAGCCAACCTAGCATAATTTTTGCCATAGCTCGCTTTCACTCTTTCTTGTCCTTCATCATTCATCATAAAGTTCGAATAGGCCCCACCCGAAGCATGTGGATGCAGGGCATCATAATAGTCCTTGCACCATTGGGTGATCTTGTTTGCATTTTTTGGGTCGGGGTCTACCCCTACAATAACCCCAGAATATTTCGCATCCCTGTAGCCCCATGGGGTGTCTTCATTGCTAACCCTTGATACGGCTCCGGTGATCGGATAGCAATGCATCTGCGATAAGGGGGTGGGAATTTGAGACCCAAATTTCAAATGTTGTGCCCCAATGGCCGGATTTAGTTCATTGAAGAAATCGGCCCGCCAGTACCATTGAAGTCCCGGAGGAAATAAGCCATCAAACAAGGTTTGTATCGATGGGTAGGGCATTTCACCAACATGTTCAAAAATGGGCTTCATGGCCAAAATGGGGGCGAAAGCATCCTTGGCCTTCGACATATCCCCCGTATAGCACCAAACAATTCCAAAAAATTGTTTGTGGTGTAAAAATTCAGGAAAAGGGGGGCCTGGAATGATCAACGTGGCCATAAAACCATTGATGTCTTCTGGGGCCTTGTTGATAAATTCGTGGTACCAGGCCATAATTTCCTCAGTCTTTTCTATGGGCCATAAAGTAGGGCCCCCAAAAACGGTTTTAACCGGATGGGCCTGAAATTTAAAGGAAGTTACTATTCCAAAGTTACCCCCGCCCCCGCGAATGGCCCAGAACAAATCACTATTTTGATCAGCGTTAACGGTGACATAAGAACCATCTGCCAATACCATATCCGCTTCCAATAAATTATCGATGGTAAGTCCATATTTTCTGGATAAATACCCGATTCCCCCTCCCAATGTGAGTCCCCCCACGCCAGTTGTGGAAATAATACCTGCGGGCACGGCCAATCCAAAAGGGTGGGTGGCATGGTCTACTTCTCCCCAAACATTGCCCCCTCCTACCCTTACCGTTTTGTGGACCGGATCGACTCTAACAAATTTGAGTCCCGACAGATCAATGACCAGGCCCTCATCACAGAGTCCCAAGCCACCTCCGTTGTGGCCGCCCCCCCGTACGGCGACCAATAGTTCGTTATCACGCCCAAAATTTACAGCGGCCATTACATCCGCCACATCAAGGCACATGACAAACATACCAGGTCGTTTATTGATCATCCCATTATACACTTTGCGGGTAGCGTCGTAGTTGGGATCTTTGGGCATTACCAACTTGCCCCGAAGTTTGGCGGCAAATTGGTCAATTACTTCTTTATTTAAATCCTTTATGATTTTCATTGTTTGATTATGAAGATTAATTAAAAAGTTATTGTGCTATGATCATTCCTTTTAAGGACCATAGAATGGCCAGCACATCGTTTTTGGTTTCTTGTGTCATCCCGTTTTTGTCCAAGGCCATAAAGATGTCATCGATGACATGCATATATTCGCTCGGGCTTATATTCATTCCTTTGTGTGCAGTAACCATGTCCTTTCCATGATAGGCCGGAGGTCCCCCACTACCCGCACTAAAAAATTCAACGGTATGCTGTTTGACAATTGCCAGTCGTTCCGGTTGTTCCAAATACGGCAAAAACCTGGCGCTTACATGGGAGTTCTTCATGTGCGCGGCAACGGCATCATCTACGATCGCTGATATACCTGCCGACCCTCCCAACCTTTCAAATAATGTGTTTGTCATCTCGATCTAAATTTTAGGTTCAACCCAAAGCTAGTTATAGATAAATGCTGGGACTTACACATTTAATTCAAATGATGATACATTTGAATC